>CAZNAF010000049.1:0-19091 GCA_964570925.1 uncultured Anaerolinea sp. | reverse complement strand
CCGGCTTTTTCGATGGCTTCGAGGATGACTTCCACGGCCTCGTTGTTGGCTTTCAGCGCGGGAGCGTAACCGCCTTCGTCACCGACGAGGGTGGCGTATCCGCGGCCTTTGAGCACTTCCTTCAACTTGTGATAGATCTCAGCTCCCCAGCGCAGACCTTCTGCGAAGGAGGGAGCGCCTAGGGGCATGACCATGAATTCCTGCGCGTCGGTGGACTGCCAAGCCGTGTGAGCGCCGCCGTTGAGGATGTTCATCAAGGGGGTGGGCAGCACGTGGGCATACACGCCGCCGAGATAGCGGTAGAGGGGCAGTCCCAGCGAATTGGCTGAGGCTTTGGCCACGGCCAGGGAGACGCCCAACATGGCGTTGGCGCCCAGGCGGGATTTGTTCTTGGTTCCGTCCAGTTCGATCATGAACTCGTCGATCTCTTTTTGTTCAAGTGATTCCATGCCCAACAGGTTGTCAGCGATCTCACCATTCACATTTTCGACCGCTTTGAGCACACCCTTGCCGTTGTAGCGGGCTTTGTCTCCGTCACGCATTTCCAGCGCTTCGTGAATGCCCGTCGAGGCTCCTGACGGAACGATGGCGGTGCCGAAGGAACCATCCTCGAGGATGACCCGTACGTCTACGGTCGGATTGCCGCGTGAATCAAGAACTTCAAGACCTTCCACTGATACGATTTCCATAGTTTTATCCTTTTTCTCAGATTAAGGCAGAATTCTGCCATGATTGCGGTTCAAACCTGTTAAGTATAATACAAAAACCCTTTATTAATCCTCAAAGCTCAGGGGAGGATCGAGAGGCTTAAGCCCGGCTTTTTCACTCGCCGCGCGCATAAAGGCCACGAAAAGCGGGTGAGGGCGGTTGGGGCGTGAGAGAAATTCGGGGTGAAATTGGGTGCCGAGCATGAAGGGATGGCCGGCCAGTTCCGCGATCTCAACCAGTTTATCGTTAGGCGAAATTCCCGAAAAGAGCATGCCGGCCGCGGCGAAACGCTCGCGGTATTGGTTGTTGAATTCAAAGCGGTGGCGGTGTCGTTCCTCCACCTGATCGGTTTGATACGCTCTTTGCGCAATGGTGTCCTTTTGCAAGACACAGGGATAGAGACCCAGGCGCATGGTACCGCCCATGTCGATCACACCCTGTTGTTCGAGCATCAGGTCGATGACCGGGTGTTGAATGGCGCGCTCAAATTCTGTTGAATTGACCTTGTCGCTGGCTAAAACCTCACGGCCGAATTCCACCACCATTAACTGCATTCCGAGACATAAGCCCAAATAAGGTACCTGGTTCATGCGGGCATATCGGGCGGCGTTGATCTTGCCCTCAATGCCCCGGCTGCCGAAACCACCGGGGACGATGATGCCTGAGACATCGCCCAGCTTCTCTTCGAGCGATCCCTTTTCCAGGTCCACGGAATGCACCCAGCGCAAATCGAGTTTCACCCCCACGGCCAGCGCGGCGTGTTTCAGGGCTTCACGCACGCTGATGTAGGCGTCGTGGAGTTCAACGTACTTGCCCACGAGGGCGATGGTGACGGAGGGCTTTTCTTTCTTCGTCTCCTGGACGAGTTTTTCCCAGGCTTTCCAATTTGGTTTCTTCCCCGGTTTGAGAGACAACCTTTCCACGATGAAATCCGCCACGCGGGCTTTCTCGAGCAGCAGGGGAATTTCATAGAAGATCGGTGCGGTGACCATGGGGATGACGGCCCTTTTTTCCACGTCGCAGAATTGAGCGATCTTGTCACAGATCTCTTCCTCAATAGGCGTGTCGCTACGGGCAACGATCATATCCGGTGTGATGCCCAGGGAACGCAGTTCACGTACTGAATGCTGTGTGGGTTTGGTCTTAAGCTCCCCCGTGGCGCCGATGAAAGGCAGCCAGGTGACGTGCGTGAAGAAGGTGTTTTCCCTCCCCATATCCGAGCGCAGCTGCCTGATGGCTTCGAGAAAAGGCTGGCTTTCAATGTCGCCCACGGTTCCGCCCACCTCCACGAGCACGATCTCCGCGTTGGTCATTTTGGATACCAGGGCGATGCGGCGTTTGATCTCGTTGGTGATATGCGGAATGACCTGAATGGTTCCGCCCAAATAATCTCCGCGGCGTTCCTTCGAGATCACGTCCGCGTAAACCTGCCCGGAGGTTATATTACAGGTTTTATTCAAACGGATGTCAATAATTCGTTCGTAGTGGCCAAGATCGAGGTCCGTTTCAGCACCGTCATCGGTAACGAACACCTCTCCATGCTGGTAAGGGCTCATGGTGCCGGGATCCACATTGATGTAAGGGTCAAGTTTTTGCACCGCCACCGAGAATCCCCTTTGTTTTAATAACCTTCCCACCGCAGCCGCGGTCACTCCTTTTCCTACTGAACTGACGACACCGCCGGTAAAGAAGATATATTTGGTGGGCATCTTTTAAAACTCCTTGATCACGAATTCTGCTGTCTTAAAAAAGCGAGGAGGGCTGTTGAACAGCACCTCCAGGCGAGATGATCAAATAACTGATTATTGGATGGAGCGAACCTACGCATCGATTTCACGCATAATAATAAGTGTCCTCAGGCAGTGTATCATACTCGTTCAAAAAAATAAAACAAAAAACCATCCGGGGTTCAGGGATGGTTTTAGGAGGTTGTTATTTGGTTTCGACTTTGGTTTCGAGGGTACGGGAGAGGATGTCTTCCTGTTCTTTGGAACCGCTCTTCTCTTTGCGCGATTCCTGTTTCTTCTTTTTATCTTTGGCCTTTTCCATGGCTGCTTTCATGGCCAGTTCCATGGCGGTCGGTTCCGGTTCACTTGTTTCGTTGATCGAGGCCATAATCGCCGCGTTATCGTCTTCAGCGCGTCGGCGGGGTTTGCGTGCCGGTTTCTTCTCACCGCTTTTATCCGTGTTAAATCGTTCTGGGTTTTGCCTGGCCGCAGGTTTTGGTTTTTCTTCAACGACTTCCGGTTCCGGCTGCAGGGCTTTCATGCTCAGTTTGATCTGTTTCTTGCGGCGATTTACTTCGATGATCTGGGCTTCCACCTCATCGCCTTCTTTGACGATGTCACCGGGGACCTTGACGTAACCGTGGGCCATTTCACTGATGTGCACCAGTCCGGGCCGTTCGGCTCCGATCTCCACAAAAGCGCCAAATTTTTCAAGTCGGACGATCTTGCCTTTTACGGCGTTACCGATCTTGATATCACGCCATTCCAGATCGAGGGGGCGAACCATGGTCAATTCGATGCGTTCTTCCTCATCCTTGCGTACGACCTTCTTGACCCATACATCAATGGAATCGCCTTCTTTGATGACGTCTTCTATGCGTTTGATCTGTTCAGATCCAGGAGCAATGACCTGTGAAATATGCAAAACCGCAGGTTTGCCGATACCGATGTCGATCACCGCGCCGGCAAGGCGTGTTTTGACCACCTTTCCTTTGAATTGCATTTTTGGTTCGATTGTGCGGTTTGAATCCGCCACAACACTCATATCCATAGGTCTCTCCAAGATTTGGTAATCAGCGAAAAATGATTATACCCTTAGCGGGAAAACCTGTCAATTTGAATCATTTTTCACAGGAATATACTGAATTTTAACCCTGCCAATCTTATCACACTTTACTCCGCTTGACGAAGGATTTCAATGGCTTTTTCAAGTTGGGCATCAATTTCGGCTTCAATGTCGGCGTCTGTAAGAATAACTTCCACATCCGGGGTGAGGCCAATCTCGTTGATCAACCTTCCCTTGGGAGTCAACCATTTGGCAATGGTGATACGCACGGCGCCCTGGTCATTTTTTAAGGGGATAAATGCCTGGACGGACCCCTTGCCGTAGGTTGTGGTACCAACCAGAATTCCTCGCTCGTAATCCTGGATCGCGCCCGCGGTGATCTCCGCCGCTGAGGCGGTCCCTTCATTTACCAACACGACGAGCGGAATGGTGGTCGCCAGCCCTCCCGGTTTGGCTTCATAGGTAGTTTCTTCTCCTGAGCCTTCCTGCTCGATCAAGACCACGCCTTCCGCGATGAATTCAGACATGACATCCACGGCGGCGTCAACATAGCCACCGCTGTTGTATCTCAAGTCCAGGATCAAACCATCAGGGTTTTGCTCCAACAACGTTTTCAACGTCTTCCTCAGTTCATCGGCAGTGTTGTTTCCGAAGGTGCTGACATAAACATAGGCGATGTTCTCTTCCAGCATTTCTCCTACCACGCTTTCCAGTTTGATCTCCTGGCGCGTGATGGTGAATTCGAGTTCTTCATTTGTTTCAGGACGCCTAATGGTCAAGGTTACATCCGTCCCGGCTGGTCCTTTCACCGAGCGTAAAACGATGGCCGGATCGATCCCACTCACGTCTTCACCGTTAACCTTGATAACTTCGTCGCCGGGTCTTAACCCTTTTTCTTCTGCGGGGCTGTCGGGCATCGGGCTGATGATGGTGAGCCATTCTCCGCTCACGTCCACATAGGCTCCGATCCCTTCATAGGAACCGTCCAGTGGTGCGTTTATTTCCTTGTATTCTTCCGGATCCATGTAGCTGGTATGTTTTTCGTCCAGTGATTCCAGCATGCCCTTGATGGCCCCCTGCATGAGTTTGTTGTCATCCACTGGTTGGTTGATAAATCCTTCCTGGACGTATTGCCAGGTTTCCCAAAATGGTTCGAAGAGTCTATCCAGTTCGCTGGTCTCTTCTTTTGTTTGAGCCGGTATCATTCGGCCTATGAGGACGCCGCCAGAAAATGTGCCGGCGATAAGAAAGACAGCCAAAAGAGCCAGCAAAGCAGTTCTTCCGGCGTTATTCTGATTCATTCATGCTCCTTATTCTCAGCTTCCTGCTGTTTTTCATTAACAGAGAAGCGTTCATTTATTTTAAATTTTTGAACCTGTTCAGATAACGCGTTAAGTTGATCATTCTCATTTTTCATCGGATGTTTGAGGACCTCTCCCGCGTCTTTGACTTTATTCACCCAATTGTCTTTTTTTACCTTTTCCTTGATCCCCCAAAGGAGACCAAAATTTAAGGCCAGGATGAAAACGGCCAGACCGATGACGATGCCCCATGCCCAGGTTGAATTTTGATTGAACATCTTCACCCTCTCGTTTCAATACGGAAGCACAGAAGGTAATTCTTCCAGCGTCTTGATCGCCGCGTTCACGGGCGCGGTCAAAACATCCGTGCCGACCTGTACGGTATATAGTCCAAATTCATGGGCAGTCACAAGATTACGATACGCATCATCTGCCATGAGACATTCCGCCGGGTTCTCAATAGAGGCCAGTTCGAAGGCGAGAGAAAAGGCTTCAGTTTGGGGTTTGCACCAAGGTCTGATCGAACGGATATCGATCAGACTTTCAAAAAGGTCATCGATCCCCAGGGTTCTTAAAACCCTTTCTGCGTGCGCCGTGTGGGCGTTGGTGAAGACGACCTTGCGTTGGGGATATTTTTCAAGCGTGGCACGCAGCCGGTCGTTCCTGCTCAAGTATTGCTCGATGGGGATGTCATGAACGTATTCGAGGAATTCGAGATCATCGATCTGATATTCAGCGATCAAACCCCGCATGGTGGTTCCGTAAGTATGAAAAAGACGCCTTCTTTCTTCTGGAGCTTTTTGAGCGGGGATCTTAACCACCTCGACCAGATACTGTTCCATCCTTACACCAATGGCATCCCAGATACCCACGGACGAGGAATAAACCGTATCATCCAGATCGATCAGCAATGTTTTTATAGACATGCAGGAAAGTATACCCGTTTTACTACCAATTTGAGGAGGATTGCCCGATTGGGTTAAGGTTTCGGTTTCCCTTTATAATTACTCCATGTCCATCACCATTCTCCCAGACGAAGTTGCCTCACAAATTGCTGCCGGCGAAGTCGTGGAAAGAGCTTCCTCCGTGGTCAAGGAGTTGCTAGAAAACGCGATCGACGCGGGCGCCACACGGATCTCGATCCGGGTTTTGGATGCCGGGAAACGTTTGATCGAGGTTTCAGATAATGGTTGCGGGATCGATGAGGCAGAGTTACAGCTGGCGGTCACACGGCATGCCACCAGTAAACTTAGAAAATCAGAAGACCTTTTCCACATCCGCACCCTGGGATTCAGAGGAGAAGCGCTGGCTTCCACGGCCTCGGTCTCGAGGATGACGCTGACTTCGCGCAGCAAAGCGCAAATAACCGGCTCGAAAATACTTGTGGAGGGCGGAAAAATCATTTCAGTGGAACCGGCTGGTGTGCCGGAAGGCACGGTGGTTACCGTGGAGCATCTTTTTTTCAACACGCCTGCGCGGCTTAAATTCCTTAAAAAAGACCAAACAGAACGACAGCAGATCGAAACCCTGGTGACCCGTTATGGATTAGCTTACCCAGACCTGGCCTTGAACCTGGAAATGGAGGGAAGGCAGGTCTTTCGCACGACAGGGAACGGCAACCGGAAGGAGATATTGGCGCAGCTTTATGGGGTTGAGGCGGCCGCGAATCTGTTGGAAGTGTTGTTTGAAGACGAAGGTGTCAAGATCTCCGGGTTTATCAGCCCGATCTCTGTAACCCGTTCCAACCGCAGAGAGATCACATTCTTTGTTAACGGCAGGTGGATCCAAGACATCGGATTATCCACCGCACTGGTAAAAGCCTATCAGACCTACCTCATGGTTGGAAGGTATCCGCTTGCCTCCTTGTTCGTTGAACTTGCCACAGAAGATGTGGACGTGAACGTACATCCGGCCAAGTCTGAGGTGAGGTTTAAAAACCCCGACGTTTTATTTACCTCCATCCAAAGGGCCGTGAAACGCGCCTTGCTGGCTTATTCTCCGCTCCCACAAATCAATCCACTTCATTGGCAGACCAACACCAAAACAGGGCAAGTTGAACCGGCCTGGGTCAATGCCAGGTTGAACTGGGAGGAAAGTAAAAAAGAAGCAGCGGAATCAATTGAAAACACGCAAGCGGGTGATCCAATTCCCACACTCCCCTCTGAACCTTATCACTTCCCCTTGTTACGCCTGGTGGGACAAATAGGCGGGACCTATCTTGTTGCGGAAGGCCCCGATGGTTTGTATTTGATCGATCAGCACGCCGCGCATGAGCGCATCCTTTTTGAAAGACTGACCGCCGAACAGGGCAGCCTAGAATCACAGGTTCTCCTGCAGCCTGAAGTCGTCCAATTTTCGCCCCAAGCGGCGCGCCTGATCAGCGAAAGCTTGAAAACCCTCAACCTGTATGGTTTTATGGTTGAGGAATTTGGCTTGAACACATTTCGCATCTCGGCCATCCCGCAAATACTCTCGCACGCGGATCCTCAGGCAGCCTTGCGGGCGATCGTGGAAGATTTTGAGGAGGACGAAACACCTTTGGCCAATCTTCAGACGGAGCGCCTGGTCGCAAGGATCTGTAAACGAATGGCCATCAAAGGGGGGCAGGTTATATCTCAGCAGGAACAACAAGCCTTGCTCAATGATCTGCAGAGTTGCGCGGCACCAAGAACCTGTCCTCATGGCAGGCCTACCATGATCCACCTATCTGTGGACCTTTTGGAACGACAATTTGGCAGGCGCGGCGCCCGGTCTCTGTGAACCTTAAAGTTTAAGTTGTGCCAGCAATTCAGGGAAGAACGACGCGGCGTCTTGCCTGACCAGGCAGGACGCGTATGCATCGAGGGGGGTGGGGGAAAAATTATTGATGATCAGTTTACAACCGTGAGCCAGTGCGTTTTGCGGGATCATTGAGGCAGGAAAGACCTCAAGGGAAGACCCCACCACCAGAATCACGTCAGCCTGTCTTGCTTCACTCTCCGCTTCCTTCCAAATATCCTCCGGCAAAGGTTCCTCAAAAAGCACCACCTCCGGTTTGATGACGGATCGGCATTTTTGACAAAGAGGCAATTCCAGACCTTTTTCAAACAGCGTGTATACCTCCTCAGCCTTGACTTGCAAGCGGCAATTGGGGCACGAAAAAAGTAAGGCAGAGCCGTGTAACTCAAGAACCTTTCGAGCGCCGGCTTTTTGGTGCAGCCCGTCGATGTTTTGGGTGAGGATTGCCTTGGCCAGACTTGCGGTTTCTAATTTCGCGATGGCGATATGAGCTTTATTTGGCAGCGCTTTCCATGAGGTCATAAAAAGGGGGCGGAACCAGTCATAAAAAACGCCGGGGGTCTGGAAAAAAGAAGTGCGAGAAGCAACCCTCATGGGGTCGCTCTTCTTCCAAAGTCCATTCTTTTCCCCCCTAAAATCCGGAATTCCGGATGGAGTGGATACACCGGCGCCTGTAAAAACAATCGCGTGACGGGCCTGGCTCAATATTTCAGCTGCTTTGTGTGTGATCTCGGATCTTGTGCTGAGGCTAGCCATTCTTTTGGTCTTGGATGATCTTGGCGAGTCCGTTGATCTGATTGGATACGAGGCTGTCTTGCTGGATTTTCACAAGCGGAGCGTGATTGAGGCTGGCCTGATAGGCCAGTTCAGGTGCCGGAGGGATCATCATGGTGATGGGTACGCCTCCCATCATTTCTGTGACTTGCACTGAAGTAAGTTGAACCTCAGATCGCACCCGGTTGTAAAGCACCAGGTTGATGATCCTCCCGACCCCGGCGCCGATGGAGCGTAATTCTTCAAATAAAATGCGCGTTCGCCTGATCGTGCTGGGCTGTGGCTCTGTAATGAGGCACACGTTGCGGCATAATCCCAAGATCTTTTCAAAACCCGGCATGAAAGGGGTCCCCAGGTCTAATATTACGATGGGGGTAAGCTGGGTCACCGCGTGGATGATGGACACCATTGACTCTGTGTAGGTCGAATAATCAATATTCAGCGAAAGGTTGGAGGAGAGAAGCATGCGGGGGCCAAACGACGTGGAGGATAATTGTTTTTCCACGGCTGCAGGGTTAATTTCCAGGGGCTTTAGAGAAAGGAGGTTCTTCAGACCATCATTGGAAGCGATCCCCAGATCGGTCGCCCAGGTGCCTTGTCCGGGTTTGGTTTCTACGGCGATCACATCGGATTTTTCCAAAGCGCCCAAACTGGTGGCGAGGTTGATCGCCAGCGTGGAGTTTCCCAATCCACCTCTTGCAGCGACGATGCCGATGGTATACGCGGCGGGGGGAAGTTCTGCTGTTTGCGGTTTTGACCTGGTTCTGGAAAGGAGTGCTTTTACGTGGGCAACAAGTTCGGCGGGATGGACCGGTTTGGTGAGGTAATCATCAACGCCGGCTTCATAACCGGTCACTTTGTCATCCACCTGGCTTTTGGCGGTAAACATCAAAATGGGGGTACTTTTCAAATCTTCATGCTTGCGTAGTTCCGCTGTCACCTGATAACCGTCCAGATCAGGCATCATCACGTCCAGAATGATGAGGTCGGGTTGTTCAGTTTGTGCCATGTTGATGGCCTGGGTGCCGTTGTTCGCCGACGCGATTTCGTACCCCTGACGCTGCAACATGAGTCCGACCAGCCGAAGTGTTTCAATGTCATCATCGACAATTAGAATTTTTGCAGTCATAGATTTTCCTTGAACCCTGTTCAAAAAAGTCTAGCATATTGTGAGGTGCAAAGCAAGCAATTACATGAGCTTTTTCTGATGCTATAATTTTTTCATGGATTTAGAGCGGTTTAATAATATTTTAATTTCAAACTGTAAGTTGAATTACTCTCTTCCGGTGCTGGCTGGGGTATCCGGTGGACCGGACAGTCTGTGCATGCTGGACCTGCTAAAGAGGTCAGGCATACCAACCTATGTGGTGCATATAAACCATCAACTGCGGGAAGAAGCCGACGCCGAGGCCGACAAAGTAAAGGCTTATTGTGATTTAAAACAACTCGATTGTTTTGTGATCAAGGGTGATATTAAAGAGATGGTCAAACAGGAAAGGCTGTCGATCGAAGAGGCGGCGAGATCCTTCCGATACACCAAACTCTTTGAGTACGCTGAAAAATATCAGGCCCAGGCGGTTCTCGTCGCGCATAACGCAGAAGATCAGGTGGAAACCGTTCTGATGCATTTCCTAAGAGGTTCCGGCACAAGGGGATTACGTGGAATGTCGATGTATTCGCTGCCTCATCCATGGAGTGACAGGATCCCTTTGGTCAGGCCATTATTGACCACGAGCCGTGAAGAGGTCTTGAACTATTGTGAAGAACAGCACCTTGAACCCTCCCATGATTCCTCAAATCAGGATACCCATTTTTTTCGCAACCGAATCCGCGTTGAATTGATCCCTCAATTGCAGTCCTACAATCCTGAGATCAAACAGAGAATAAAAAACCTTGCGGAGATCGTCAAGGTAGAAGATGAGTTTTTTACTCAGCAATCGATGCATGCTTGGCAGGCATGCATCCTGCACGAGGGATCTTCCTATGTATGTTTGGATTTATCCCGATTTTTGCAACTGCATCCTGCATTGCGCAAGAGGATTTTTTTACTTGCCACGCAAAAGATCGCGCCCCGACTTAGAGACTTGGATTTCAGCGCGATGGAAAGGGCAATCAGTTTTGCAGAAAAAAAAGGGGGGAGAAATCACTTGCTATTGTTGGCAGACATCAGGATCACCAAAGCTTTTCACCGCGAATTGGTAATCAGCCGGGGTGATGAATATCTTTCCACCTCGTGGCCGCAACTTTGCGAACAAAATCTAAGACGAAGCCTACTGGAAGGGCAAAATGAGGTTGGTAACGGATGGTGGATTTCCTGCCGCCAGGTTGAGGAATTGCGAGCGGTGTCCGCAGACAAGTCGATCTGTAACATGAACGGGCTTATGTTGGACGGAGCAATCCTCGATACTTTCAAACCGGGTGATGTTATTTCGCCTTTCGGGTTGGGAGGGAAGGCTATGAAGTTGGGTAATTATTGGACAAACCAGGGACTGCCGGAAGCAGCCAGGAAAATGTGGCCTTTAGTTCGCAGCAAGAATGGCGAGGTACTCTGGGTGGTGGGCATGGAAATCTCTCATCATGCCAGGATCAATGCTGACACCGACTTGATCCACGAGTTATCGCTAATTCACAATCCAGTTCAGGCTTGATCTTCACCGGCCAACAGTCTTAATTTCATACTGATCTCCCGCCACTGGATTTTTGAAATTCCAAGCTTTTGCCGCAGAAGTTCATGGTCCATACCGGAGGTCCAGTCATTTAAGGCGCTTGTCCAACGGCACATGTCAAATGAAAGATGCTTGTCAAGGCCTGCCTCGACCCCCAGGTCTTCGAGCAGGTATTCCAGTCTTCTGGGTGACCAAGGAAAAACCTGTTCAGCAGGCGCATATTTGGTTTTATATTCCTGGAAGACTTCCACCCAGTCACGAGTCAGGCTGATCTTTCGTTCTTTATAACGATTCGAGCTGCCTGCGTAGCGGACATAGAAGCTGGCGTTTTGTGGATCTTCCACATCAAGATGATTCAAGGTCAACGCCAGACACTCACCCTTCTTGATGCCGGTGGAGAGCAGCAAGGTGACGAGCAGGTAGGAGCGCGGATCGTTCTTAGGCGGATTTTTTTGTGCTGTGGCGGCTTCGATCACTTTTAGTTCTTCATCAGGGTTGAGCACCTGCGGAAGCGGACTGATCACGCTTTTTTGGAGCACTTTTTCCGCCGGGTCGGAGGTTAACCGGCCGGTTTGTGTCAACCATCTAAAGAACGATTTTACGGAGGTGATCCTCCTGGAAAGGCTTTTGGGACTGCAGGGAATGCCTCTTTCTTTCACCAGCCAATCAAGAAAACGGTTAATATCCTTCTCCGTAATACTGCCAATGGTGGTATCCGGAGAAAAAAACGAAGCAAATAGATATAGGTCTCCACAAAAAGCCTTAAGCGTAAAGCGCGAACGACCTTGATCCTGGAGGTAGTATTCCCAGGATTTGATGGCCGGAAGAAGAATGGTTTCACTTGTGATATGGGTTTCTGGTTGGTCTGACATATGTTTTCCCTGTCCGTTGATTTCGTATAGCCTTTTCATTCTACAGTGTACAGGGATTTGTAAAGATTGTCAATACGCATCTACTGGTAGAAGGCCTGGCGAATGATCTCACCAATCGAGACCGGGTCGGGGATCAGCACCATGGCACCGGTGGAGGGAACGATGTAATTCGTGACGTTGGAAGGGCTGATGGAATATCTTTTGACCAGGGCAGGGTCTGAAGTAAGTTTCGCGGCGAACGGTAAAAGGGATAAAACTGTATCCAGCGGGAGATTGGTTTCGACGCTGCTCACGAAAAGCTGGTAGAGCTCACTGCCACGGTTGACGGCGTTCAGGCCCATGGTTTTTTGGAAGATCGCAGTCATTACCTCTTGCGCACGCCTTGTCCTGTCGAAATCACTTGTGGAGGATCTTGAGCGTACATACCATAAGGCCGTCTCGCCGTCCATCACATTCACGCCAGTCGCCACATAACAATGCTTTTCCACGGCTTGAGGCAGGTCGCAGGTATCGTAAAGATCGCTCCCTACGGACACGTTGATGCCGCCCAGGGTGTTAATAATGTTCTTAAATCCCGAGAAAGATGTCATGATGTAGTAATCAACTTTGATGTCAAAGTTGATTTCCAGGGTTGCCGCAGTCAGAGCGAATCCGCCATACGGATGCGCGGCATTGATACGGCTCATCCCAACGCCCGGGATCATAACGTACAGGTCTCTGGGAAATGAGACGAGGGATGCCGTTCCTTTGACAGGGTTCACGGAGAGCACCATGATCGTATCGGTCAGGTATCCCTGTCCCGGTCGATAATCAGAGCCGAGGATCAAAATGTTCACTTGGCCTTCCGGTTTTGGCAGCCCCAAATGGACCGCCGAAGCCAGGGTTGGAGTGGGTTGAGGTGTGAACGTTGCCGTGGGCAGAGGGGTATTTGTTGGCCCGGAGGTCTCCGTGGGCGGCATGGGTTGAAAGGGGGTCAGCGTGGCTTTTGAAGAATTTCTGATGATCTGAACTTCATTAAAAGTCTGTTGGGTGGCGGGTTCAGGCGAGGTCGGCTGAATCGCGCAGGAAGAGATCAAGCAGGCACAAATCAGCGTTGCCGCAATAGTTTTTCGCATGAACCGGTTCTACTCTCTACTCTTGACTGTGGAATCTCAGGGGTGCTTTTGTGAAGAGACCGGGAATCTGATCCTTGTTAATGAACCGCATGCGGGTAAAGAAAAGATTTCCATACTGCCTTGCATTTCCTCCACCATATTCTTTGCTTTCACCAAGTCATTTAAGGATGAACCAAAACCTTCAAGTTTGGTCTCCAATTCCTTAAATTCCGTCAGGTTTACCGGCAGCGGTTTGGTTCTGGTGTTTTCATGGTCATTGCTTTGAACACTTACAAGTACCTGGGCTGGTTTTTTGCCCTGTAAATATTTAATACCAAGGGTCAGGGTACCATCTTCGGCGATGGTAGTGAGGCCGTTTGTAAGAAGGATGTTGAAAATCCTTTCAAGTTTTTCTTTATCGCCCAATACCATTACTTCATCATTTTCGAAACTGACTTTCAGGGTGATGGACCGCGCACGGATCAGTTCTGAATATAACGCCAGTGTATCTTCAAGCAGGGCGGTCAGCGAGAATTCAACAGCATATTTACGCATTTCTTCCTGATCGTCATCCGATTCTATTTCCAGCTGGTCGATGCTCTTCTGCATGTGGTCCACTGAGTTGGCGATGCGTTCAACAAACCTCTTTTGAAAAGTCCCCAATACACCGACCGACTCATTCAATAGCAGGTCCAGGTAACCCTGGATGGTATGGATCGGTTGTCTCAGTTCTTGAAGCAGGGGACCGAGAACCTGCTTCGTTTCATTATTATTGGCAAAGGAATCGAGCGAAGCCTGGAGGGCAACATTTTTCATGTTCGAATCCGCGAGGGCATTTTGCAATCTCGCGATTTCCTCAAGTGTCAATCTCAATTCTGCTTCAAGATGTTCGACATCAGATTTTTTTTCCATACCACCAAACCTTGTTGTCCCTAATTTTGTAGCGAAAGGTTTTACGCCGCCGGGTTTTTACCAAATTCTTCTGATCCTTAATCTGGATTCGAATTTCTTTATGATGCAGCAATCATACTGTAATTATAGATATTTTTCGTGAAAACGCAGAGTTTGGTCAAGATTTTTTTATCCGTTGCATCCTCCAGAAAAAATGAGAGAGAAATCGTTGACAATATTGAATAGTTTGTTAGAATTAGTGCGTGATTGCCGAAGTGGCGGAATTGGCAGACGCGCTACGTTCAGGGCGTAGTGGGCATTACGCCCGTGAGGGTTCAAATCCCTCCTCCGGCACAAACGACCCGTGGATGAACTCCGCGGGTTTTCTCTTGTGTGCAACTTTGGAATAGTGTAAGATAGGCACATGGAAAGAAAAAGAAGACTACCAAAAATTCCTTTCAATCCAAAAAAAGTAGGATTAGCCTTATTGGCTGTTGCCCTTTTTTTCCTGGTTCTTGATCTCAACACCCGATTAAGCGAACTGACACGCTTAAGTGCCCAGCAGGAAAAAGCATCCACGGTGATCGCGCAGCTGGAAAGCACATTAAGTAATTTGAACACTCAGGTGGCCTACGCATATTCAGAAGGGGCAGTAGAGGAATGGGCGTATGGTGAAGGCCATATGGTAAGGCCTGGTGAAAATTTGGTGATTCCCATTGCTCCCGCCGGGGCCACCCCTGAACCGGTTAAGATCATTGAAACCACTCCTGAGCCTGTTGAAAATTGGCAGATCTGGCTGGCCCTATTGACAGGAAAATAACCTCGTCAGGTATCAAATTGGGCGGCTACGAAAAAAATCGATCAACTGCTTGGAACATTCATTTTCACTTCAAAACTATGGTAAGATGTTTTTAATCCCTGATGGAGTACCTTCTTTGTCAATAAGGATTGATCCATTTCATAACTCGGATAAATGATTTTAGGTGCAGAAAAAACAGGATCGTATATGAAAAGAAAAGACTCACCTCAAAACGTAATCAGGAAATATGAAAAAAGACAAAAAACGATGCCTTATTTGATGGGCGCACTTGCGGGCATATTGGTCATTGTCGGAATCTTCATCATCATTTCTGTCATCGGGGGTGGCAAGAAACCTCTCGCGGGTTTATTCGCCACCAAAACACCCACCGCAACGGCAACCTTCACTCCCACGGCTACGCAGCCGACGCCGACCCCTTCGATGACGCCAACCATTACGGAGACACCAACCCCACAAGCGACCAATACACCAAGTGCTCCCTGGCAATATGTGGTCAAAGAAGGAGATGATTGTTGGTCGATCGCTTTTAACAATCAAGCTGACCTGCTTTATATGATGCAGATCAATCCCGACGTGTTTGATGATCCCAAGAATGCCTGTCCAATCAATCCGGGCGACACCATTTGGATCCCGGCTCCAGGACAAAAAATGCCCACGCCAACCAGAGTCCCGCCCGAAGTTCCCAGGGCAACGCGCTATGATTACATCATCCAGGAGGGTGATACCCTGGCTTCGATCGCGGATTATTTCAGTACGACCGTTGAAGATATATTAGCCCACAATAATATAAAGGATCAAAATGCGATCGAAGTGGGTGACACCATTGTTGTACGAGCGAACATTGCCACTTCCACACCAACCCTGAGACCTACGAGCACCCTGGCCAACCAGCCAACTCAGACTCCAACGCCAAAATAACTCGATAAATTCAAAACCACACCACCTCCCATTTTCGGGAGGTGGATTTTTTTACTTAAATTGAACTTTTTCCAAAGCCCATTTTCCAGTTTCAATTAATACCGGATTTTCGGTTAACCTCACAAATTCCTGAATGATGGCAGTGTCAACAGACTCTGGATGATTGCCCAGCCAGACCAGTACGTTTCGCTGTAATCCGAAAAGCTTCGCTCTTGAAAGGGCCGTGTTTTTAAAAAGATTTTTGTAATCTTCTTCAGTGAGCTGCAACAACCTATAAAGATCTTCAATCGATAAGTCAGAATTTCCATTGTCAGAAACATTCCCGCGATTCCATGGGCAAACCATTTGGCATGCGTCGCACCCGAAGAACCACGGCCCGATTTTTTCAGCGAGATCTGGTGGGATCGTGCCCTTGTTTTCGATCGTCAGGTAGGCGATGCAGCGGGATGAATCAACGGTTCGGTCCGCTTGAATGCACCCGGTTGGACAGGCATCCATGCAACGCCTGCAGCTTCCGCAGTGGTCAGGCTCATAAGGTTCATCAGGTTCAATCGCGATATCTAGCAGGATTTCCGCCAGTAGTAAACTTGACCCGATTTTTGGTGAGATCAGGCAGGAATTTTTTCCGATCCAACCCAGGCCTGCCCTCACGGCCACCTCCCTTTCCAGAATTGGGGCGCTATCCGTGAAACCTTGGGCGTGAATTAATACGCCGGTCTGGTTCTTGATAAAGGTTGTCAGATCTTCCATTGGACGAATAAGGCGTTGATGATAGTCCTCATCGCCAGTGTATGCGGCCAGCCACGCTGTATTCGTATCATGCGTCAAATGTGGCTGCCGCAAGGGTATTGGCCAACCCAGGCAAATAATTGTTTTGACTTCAGGGAAGATTTGAGAGGGTGCTTTTCTTATTTCACGATGACGTTCACTTTCAAGATATTTCATTCCGGCTTGATGACCTTTTTCCAGCCAGGCTTCATAGCGCCAGAATTCCTGTGGTGGCGCGGCATCGGTAAAGCCGCATAAATTAAAGCCAAGGCGGATCGCCTCGGCTTTAATCAATTGTTTAAGTTCCTTATCTCTCTTGTTGTCTGATCTCGTGGCCATGCTTAAGGAGTGCCGGTTGTACCTGGCGTTGTAGAAGTTGCCGCCGAAGACGTCGGCACGTTTGATGTAGGAGTGGGGGTCTCGTTGCCGACCACAAAGACAACGCTCAACTGTTCGCCAAACCTGTATCCAGTGGCAGTGTACATTTGCCACCAGCTTGTATAAGATCCCAGGGTGGTTGGGGCAATGAAATTGACCGTGACCTGGGCTTTTTCACCTGGTGCCACTGTTTTACTTAATTTAACAGACATTTCCGTACCTTGAACTCCATCCACATAGATCAGTTGATAATCCTTGCTCCATGTCGTGGTGCCGCTGTTAAGGACGGACCATGTCTTTTGAAAGGAAACACCCGGTTTGACCATCGAACCATCGGGGATGGTGATATCGGCGTCATAACGGGCGTCATCACCGCTTGAAGAAGTTGCAAGGTTCAATGTGGGGGTGCCTCCGGCCAATGGTGTGGATAGGGTGGGGGTGACCGGTTGAGGTGTTGAGGTGGCTGTTGGCTGCAATGTGGGTGTCACGCTGGGGGTTAAGGCTGATACCATGGTCAGTTCAGCCTGAACTGTGCCCGCGACCTCGGTCATTTTTTGATTGGCTTGCTCTTCTTTTGAATCCTGGCTGCATCCCGCGAGCGAGAGAGAGAAAAGAGCAATTAATATGCATTGAGCTAGTACTTTAGTAAGTCTCATATAACAATTACCTCCGAATCAAATCAAAGAACGGGTAATTTTAAACCGATTCGCGGGGTTGTCAAGACAACTTAATAGTACTTCTTTTTGAAGGAAATTTCTATTTCAGGAAATTTTCAACGGCATCAGAGGTGGGATACTTTTGAACAAAACCTTGTTTGCCGGTAAAGTATACAAAATTTACGGTTCCAGGTGAAATGAAGATATCCGTTTTGTACCACTTATATTTATAAAGCATGGATATTTCGTACAATCCTGCGGGGAGGTCTGCAACCGTGAAGTTTTCTTTGAAATAATCATCCGGATGAATACTCTTTTCATCCGCGTAAGTCAGAAAGTCAATGGATTTTCCAGTCTCATACGATTTTAAGGTGATCTTTTTTGTCGCCATTAAATATCCCCAATCATCTTTGGCAAGACCGGCCAACACGCCGCTGCCAACCGTGGGAGACAACCATAACTCAGGATTCTGCACTTTACCGTCTTCCGCGTCTCCGACCCGAACTTCGAAATGGACGTGTGGCCCAGAAGTGTTTCCGGTGAGACCTAAAATCCCGATCTGGTCTCCCGCACTGACCCGTTGACCGACTTCAACAGTTACACCGTCGAGGTGGGCATAAACAGTATAAAGCGACTTTTCCATGTAGTTGAAATCATGTTTGATCATCACCGCTATTCCATACGGATCGTTTTGATTCCCTCCACCGTACATCAACCCGTAACCGGTAAAGATCACCTCTCCGTCACCGGCGGCAAGGATGGGTTTATGCAGCGGTGATCCAATATCAATTCCAGTATGTGCCTTGATGCCATCATCATAATAGGCACCATAACGAAAATTGAACAATGAGTCGGTGTTGGTATCCATGGCGATAGGACGATAAAAATAGAAGTGATCATGCGTATTCAAGGCTAAAGGAACTTCATATAACGCGGTTGTACTTGAAGTGTATTCTTCAGTAACCTCAGGAAAATCAGGAACGCTGTTGTCATTGAGAGGGGCCGGGTTTTTATCATCCGCGAACACAAGTTGTGGGTTCACCAAGCTTGTCCAACTGAAAAGACCGAAGGCAAAAATTACAACAAAAACGCTTTTCATGGATCGCGCCTTTATACCGGGTTGCCCGGAGTGGGTGTTCCTGTTTTGGTGGTTCATTGATCACTCCCGAGGATTATGGCCACTTGATCAGGCGGATAGATCTCCAAAAGTGCTTGTGTCCAGGACAAATTTTGCCTGAAAACGAAGACGTTAAATTGAATACCCGGAAAATAGGACCGCCAATTGTTTTGGGAAGGAATCCTTTCCCATCCACACCGAGAGGCCAGTTCAGTGAAATCGACCCAATAACCTGCATTGGCAGGCAGCACCCGGCCTCCGTTTTCATAAGCCACGATGTCTCCTGAAAACCGACTGTTAAAATCCCAAATCGTGCCTGCAATGGGCTGTCCGCAAGTGCCATCTTGTACCTTGCATTTGATCCAAACACGCCAATAAAGTTCCCCGGCAAACTCTTCTTTGCTGACCACCATCCACCCCGCCTCATAGGGGGCCAGGTTCACTCCGATCGCCCTGCCAGTGAACAACCAGTTCTCGGTGATGGAGGGCATGTCTTTTGAAGTGGCGGGCAGGGTGGCATTTTCCAGGATACCCAGAAAATCCCAGCCTGATTTCTC
>CAZNAF010000048.1:0-19338 GCA_964570925.1 uncultured Anaerolinea sp. | reverse complement strand
GACAGCCAGGTTTTCTGGCCATTGGTGGCCTGGATCATCATTTTAGTGTTTGACGCCATCATTGATCCATCCTTTTTTAGACTCGGTATTCTTGAAGACCCCGTATATGGCAAGCACCTATACGGGAACATGGTTGACATTTTTAACAATGGGGCTCCCCTCATGCTGGTGGCCATCGGCATGACCCTGGTCATCGCCACAGGTGGGGTGGACCTGTCAGTGGGCGCCGTGATCGCCATCTCCGCTGCCATGGGCGCGGTGTTGATCAATCCGGCCCTCGGCAACACCCTCATTTCGAATGAAATTCTCACCAGAAACGCCACCAACACACCGCTGCCCGTCATTATTTTGGCCGACCTGGCCGCGGGTACCTTATGCGGATTGTGGAACGGCTGGCTGGTATCCAGGGGCAAGATCCAACCCATGGTGGCTACCTTGATCCTCATGGTGGCGGGCCGCGGTATCGCCCAGCTGATCACCAACGGGCAGATCATGACCATCTATTACACGCCTTATTTCTGGTTTGGCAACGGCTATATTCTGGGTTTACCAGTTTCCATTTTTATCGTTGCTTTCGTTTTGCTGATCGGCTGGCTGTTGACTCGAAAAACCTCCATCGGCCTGTTCATTGAATCCGTGGGCATCAACGCCAAATCTGCTTATTACAGCGGCATCAGTGCCAAAAACGTAAAATTGATCGCTTACATGTTCTGCGGTTTCTGCGGCGCGATCGCCGGCCTGATCCTCAGTTCTTACGTCCACAGCGCGGATGGCAACAACAACGGGCTGAATTACGAGTTGGACGCCATCCTAGCCGTGGTTATGGGCGGAACGCTCATGACTGGCGGACGCTTCAACCTGCTCGCCAGCGTGATCGGCGCCATCGTGATCTGGACCTTTACTGTCACCGTCTACAGCATCGGGGTACCTGCCAACGCGCTGCTGGCAGCCAAAGCGGTGCTGGTGCTCGTGGTAATCCTGCTCTACTCAGACTATATGAAACGCTTCGTTATGAAAATATCCGAGCGAAGAGGTGCGAAACATGAAACAGCGAACTAAGTTTTTCCTGACCAGATTTGGCCCGCTGCTGCTCTCTTTTGTGGTCTTTGTCATGGTTTACGTCATTGGCGGCCAGTTATATCCGGCCATGCAAAAACCTCAGGTTTTCTTCAACTTCTTCATCAACGATGCCAGCCTGCTGTGTGTTTCTGTCGGTATGACCATGGTCATCCTGACCGGCGGTATCGATCTTTCCGTTGGCGGTATCATCGCTCTGATCAGTGCAGCATCGGCGGTGATGCTTCGAGAAGGAGCCAATCCCTATTTTGTGATTCCTCTCATGGTTCTATTGGGTACCGCGTTGGGATTTGTGCAGGGTTGGATCATCTCTGATCTAAAGGTGCAGCCTTTTATCGCCACCCTGATGGGTTTGTTCTTCGCTCGCGGCATGGCCTACATCATCACGCTGGCATCGGTGCCTATTAAAGATCCGATCTACATGAAAATCGCTTTGACCCCGGTTCACATCCCGCTCTTTGAAAAGGCGTACGTCTATCTGACCACGCTGGTGGGACCGATCCTGCTGATCGTGGCGATCTACATTAGTTATTTCACCCGCTTTGGACGAAACATCTACGCCATCGGCAGCAATGAACAATCGGCCATGCTGATGGGTTTGCCGGTACGTCGCACCAAGATCCTGGTCTATGCCTTCAGCGGTTTTTGTTCCGCCATGGGCGGCCTCGTCTTTAGCATGTCCCTTCTGGCCGGTTATGGGCAATTTGCCACCGGCATGGAGCTGGATTCCATCGCCGCGGTGGTGATTGGCGGCACCGCTCTTACGGGCGGGGTGGGCAACGTATTGGGCACACTGTTCGGTGTGTTGATCCACGGCTCCATCGTTTCGATCCTGCAATTCAACGGAACCCTAAGTTCGTGGTGGACCAGGATCGGGGTTGGCTTATTAACCCTGATCGCCATCGGTATTCAAAGTATCTTTTATCTACGCCAAAAAAGATCTGATAAGAGTTCCTGACAAAGCCTGAAAGACTGGCTGTAATTTGGGCAATTACGTGAGAAAAACTGACCCGGATCGATTTGGAAAAAGTTGAGGAAGAGTATGGCAGATACAACCAATGAAATTGTCGTAATGAAAAACATCCATAAGTCCTTTGTGGGTGTGAAGGCGCTCGATGATGTTGACTTTACGCTGAAAAAGGGAGAGATCCACGCCCTGGTGGGCGAAAATGGAGCCGGAAAATCCACACTGATCAAGATCCTGACCGGTGTAGAACAAGCGGATTCCGGGACGATCCTGATCAACGAGCAAAAAGCCGTGATCAAAACACCCATGCAAGCCATTGATTTGGGTATCAGCACGGTTTACCAGGAAGTGAACCTTTGTCCGCACTTAAGCGTTGCCGAAAACATTCTCATCGGACGTGAACCCATCAAATTTGGTTTCATCGATAAAAAGACCATGAACGTCAAGGCGGACGAGATTTTGAAAGGTTTGGGAATCAATCTGGACGTGACCCAAACGCTGGGTGATTGTTCGGTTGCCATCCAGCAGATGGCGGCTATTGCCAGGGCGCTCGAGATCTCTTCCGCTAAAGTGCTTGTGCTTGATGAACCAACCTCGAGTCTTGACGCGCAGGAAACCGAACAGCTTTTTTCGGTCATGCGTAGTTTAAGAGAAGAAGGTGTGGCGATCATTTTCATTACCCACTTCCTCGATCAAATCTACGAGATCGCCGACCGCGTCACAGTGCTGCGCAACGGCAAATACATGGGAACCTATGAAATGAAATCGTTGTCGCGCATCGAATTGGTCACCAAGATGATCGGTCGTTCACTGGTCGAGTACGATGAAATGGTGGGCATGAAGAAGGAAAGCCTGAAGAGTATTAAAAAAGATGCCTGGATCAACGCTGCACAACTCACCAAAGAAGGATCGGTGGAGCCGTTCGATTTGACCCTGCATGCCGGAGAAGTCGTTGGGTTGGCCGGATTATTGGGATCTGGCCGAACCGAGATAGCAAAACTGCTCTTTGGTATTGACAATCCGACCGGTGGAAACCTAACGATCAATGGAAAAGAGATCAAGGATTATTCTCCCAACCAATCCATATCCAGAGGCATCGCCCTCTGTCCGGAAGACCGTAAAGACGCCGGCATCATCGGTGAGCTGACCGTTCGAGAGAACATCATTCTTGCCATGCAGGCCGGGTTGGGATGGTTTAAATACCTCGGCAAGAACGAACAATACGAGATCGCGGAGAAATACATCAAGCTGCTGAACATTGCCACTCCCTCCGCAGATCAGTTGGTGAAAAATTTGAGCGGCGGCAACCAGCAGAAAGTGATCCTCGCGCGCTGGTTGGCCACGAATCCCCATCTGTTGATCCTGGATGAACCCACGCGTGGGATCGACGTGGGCGCGAAAGCCGAAATTCAGAAACTGGTGTTGACCCTGGCCGAAGAAGGCCGGTCTTGCATCTTTATTTCTTCTGAACTTGAAGAAGTGCAGCGCACCAGCCACCGGGTCAAAGTAATGCGTGATCACAAGATGGTGGGTGAATTTAACGATGAATCCGGCGAAGACATCATGCACGCGATTGCTGGAAGTGCTACCTGAGGCCAGGGCCTCGCGCTGATGCACCCGAATGACGCCTTGAAATTCGGGATATAAAGTCCGAAAAACAAAATTTGTCCGTCCCGGGCGTTCCTTCTGAAGTTTATGAAATCACTCAGAAGGAACCCCGGGAGAGGGGACAAGCAACAACAGTAATTAAAAGGATCACGGCCAACGCGTTGCAGAAAATCGAACGAATAACCGGGTCTTGTTGTAGATGAAATTATTCTTACCTTTCCAGGGAGACTCCTTGCTGATGAACGAGGATGAAAAATTGAAAGAAGAGATCAAGAACAACCACACCGCATTGGGGATCGAGTTCGGCTCGACACGTATCAAAGCCGTGCTGACCGACCTCAACCACCAGCCTCTCGCATCAGGAAGCCATGATTGGGAGAACTGCTTCGAACATGGCGTGTGGACGTACAGCCTGGAGGACGTCTGGAAAGGCCTGCAAGATTGCTATCAAAAATTAAAAATTGAGGTGCAGGAAAAATATTCTGTCACTTTGAAGTCATTTGGTGCCCTTGGTTTTAGCGCCATGATGCATGGCTACATGGCCTTTGACAAACAGGGTAACCAACTGGTTCCCTTTCGGACCTGGCGCAACACCATCACCGGGCAAGCCGCCCATGACCTGACGGAGCTGTTCCAATTTAATATTCCTCAGCGTTGGAGTGTGGCCCACCTTTACCAGGCCATGCTGAACCGTGAAGCGCACGTCGATCAGATCAGCTATTTGACCACGCTGGCGGGGTACGTCCATTGGAAGCTGACCGGCTGCAAGGTGGTGGGCATTGGCGAAGCCTCGGGCATGTTCCCTATTGATAGTGGCAAACAAAGTTATGATGAGCGGATGTTGAAGCTTTTTGATGAGAAATCTGCCACGTTAGGCCTTTCGTTAAAGATCAAAGAAATTTTACCCGAAGTGCTCATGGCGGGTCAAAAAGCAGGTGAGTTAACCGCAGAGGGCGCCAAGCTGCTCGATCCTTCCGGTGATCTACAGGCCGGAATTGCCCTTTGCCCTCCTGAAGGCGACGCGGGCACCGGCATGGTGGCCACCAACAGCGTTGCCGAACGCACCGGCAACGTCTCCGCTGGAACCTCGATCTTTACCATGATCGTACTGGAAAAACCGCTTTCTCAGGTTTACCCTGAAATTGACATGGTGACGACCCCCAGCGGAAAACCGGTTGCCATGGTGCACAGCAACAACTGCACCTCTGACCTCAACGACTGGATCGGGCTCTTCCAGGAATTCACGACCGCCCTCGGGGTGGACGTGGATCAGAACAAACTATTTCAGATCCTGTATCGAAAAGCGCTTGAAGGGGATGCCGATTGCGGTAATTTGCTATCTTATAATTATCTTTCAGGGGAACACATTACGGGCTTTGAAGAAGGCCGACCGCTATTTGTGCGTACTCCCACCAGCCAATTCAACCTGGCCAATTTCATGCGCGTTCATCTCTTCTCCTCCCTGGGCGCCTTGAGGATCGGCCTGGACATCCTGTTTAAACGAGAAAACACCAAATTAGACAAAATACTCGGACACGGCGGCTTTTTCAAAACGGAAGAGGTCGGTCAACGAATCATGGCCGCTGCCATGGACGTACCTGTGTCGGTGATGAAAACAGCGGGGGAGGGCGGCGCATGGGGAATTGCCATTCTGGCGGCCTTTATGGCCAACCGGTCGACTGATGAATCCCTTGAAAGCTATCTTGACCGCCGCGTCTTCGCGAACCAGGAAGGCAGCACGATCGCGCCAAAACAGAGCGACGTTGCGGGATTCGAAGAATTCATGGAACGATACAAAACCGGATTGGTCATTGAAAGGGCTGCCGTCCATGTATTGAAAGACGCGACAACCTGATGGGCAGTAGTAGAAAAGTGAAAAAGATGGATTTGGAAAGGTAAGGAAAGGAAGATGCTGGAAAGATTGAAAGAAGAACTGGTTGAGTTAAACCGGGAACTACCAAAAAACAATCTCGTGGCCTGGACGAGCGGAAATGTGAGTGCCCGTGATCCTGAATCAGGCTGCATGGTGATGAAACCCAGCGGGATCCGCTTTGAGGACCTGAAAGCGCAAGACATGGTGGTGTTGAACATGGAAGGGAAGGTTGTCGAAGGGAATCGTAAACCATCCTCTGATACCTGGAGTCACCTTTATGTCTATCAACACCGACCAGACGTGAACGGCGTGGTGCACACGCATTCTCGCTACGCCACGGCCTTCGCGGCGGTGGGCAAGTCAATCCCGTGTGTCTTAACGGCCATCGCCGACGAATTCGGCGGGCCGATTCCCTGCGGCGATTTTGCCTTGATCGGCGATGAATCCATCGGCAAGATCATCGTGGAAACCATCGGGAATTCGCCGGCCATCTTGATGAAGAATCACGGTGTGTTCACCATCGGCAAAGACGCGATTTCGGCAGTGAAAGCCGCGGTGATGACCGAAGATGTGGCAGCCACGGTTTGGATGGCCATGCAGATTGGATCCCCTGATGTCATCCCGCCGGATATGGTGGATTCTTTGCACAAACGATATACCGGAGTTTACGGCCAGTAGGCCTTTTGTTACTGTCCCTCCGGATGACTAATTTGAAATTATAAGGAGTATGCCGTGATTGATCTTAAGAAGTTTGAAATATGGTTTGTTACCGGGAGCCAGCACCTCTATGGCCCCTCCACCCTTCTTACTGTTGCCGAACATTCCAAAGAGATCGCTGCTGCGTTGGATCATTCGAGCCACGTCCCCGTCCATGTTGTATTTAAACCCGTGGTGAAGACCTCGGAAGAGATCCGCGCGCTCTGTCTTGAAGCGAACGCAGCCCCCAATTGCATCGGCCTGGTGACTTGGATGCATACTTTTTCACCCGCCAAGATGTGGATCACGGGGTTGTCGATCTTGAACAAACCATTTGTTCATTTGCATACTCAATACAATCGTGAGATCCCCTGGTCAGAGATCGACATGGATTTCATGAACCTGAACCAGGCCGCGCACGGCGACAGGGAATTTGGTTTCATCGGCAGCCGTCTTCGCCTGGAACGCAAGGTCATTGTCGGTCACTGGCAGGACCAGGAAGTACAAAAAGGCCTGGGCGTTTGGGCTCGCGCGGCGGCCGGTTGGGCTGACTGGCAGGGTTCCAAGCTGGTGCGTTTTGGTGATAACATGCGTGATGTGGCCGTCACCGAAGGGGATAAGGTGGAATCTCAGATCCAGTTCGGTTATGAAGTCCACGGTTACGGTGTGGGCGATCTGGTCAAGGCTGTCAACGACGTCTCGGATGCCGAGATCGCACGCCTGGTGCAAAACTACCTCGATGAATACGATGTATCCGCTGCGCTTAAACCGGGCGGCGCCTCTCATGACTCCCTGCGGGAAGGGGCGCGCATTGAAGCCGGAATGCGCAACTTCCTCGAAGCGGGCGGGTTCACCGCCTTCACCACCACCTTTGAAGACCTGCACGGGCTGGCACAACTGCCCGGCATGGCCGTGCAGCGCTTAATGCGGGATGGCTACGGTTTTGGCGCCGAAGGCGATTGGAAAACCTCAGCACTCGTACGCGCCATGAAGGTCATGGGCAGCGGACTTCCCGGCGGCGTCAGCTTTATGGAAGATTACACCTACCATTTCCACGCCGGCGGAGACAAGGTCTTGGGCGCGCACATGCTCGAGATCTGCGAATCCATTGCTACCAACAAGCCAAAACTTGAGATCCTGCCCCTTTCGATCGGCGGAAAATCGGATCCGGTGCGCTTGATCTTCGATTCCAATGTTGGCCCCGCTGTGTGCGCCTCCATGGTTCATATGGGAGACCGCTTCAGAATGATCACCAACGTCGTGGACGTCGTTCCGACCGACCAGGATCTGCCGAAACTACCCGTTGCGCGCGCGTTTTGGAAACCCCGCCCTGACTTGAAGACGGCCGCTGCGGCATGGATCTATGGCGGTGGTGCGCACCATACCAGTTTTAGTTTTAATCTGACCGCCGAACACCTGCAGGATTTCGCCGAGATCGCGAACATCGAAATGCTGCTCATCGACGAGAACACTCGCATTCCCGAATTCAAAAAAGAAATTCGCTGGAATGACGTTTATTACAAGATTTGCCGCTAATTCACAGGTCTAATAACAGAAATAGCAACAAGCGATTTCTGACTTCTTCTCTCCTCTTGGATATTCAAATTCCGGCCTTGGCAGCCGGAATTTGAATTTAAGAAGCAGGTCTGTTATGAATTTGCAGAGGAGATGCGATAGTGCACAGTCCATTGAACTTTTCGAAAGAGGTCGAACCCGGCGAACCAGTTGAACCAGCCTAACTTTTTTTCTCGGTCGTCAAAATAGGTCCATTCGTCCAGAAAGTGATAGTCCTTATCCCACGTTTCAAAGTATTTGCCGTCAGGGATGCCAAAGGTGGGTACCGCGTCACTGGCAAACCCCAACTGGCGGGTAAACTTGCGCTGCATGTATTTGCTGCGCGCCCGATCAGCCCAAAACTTGTGATAAATTTCGCACACCAGTTCCACCTCACCCAATTCGCGCTTGATCATGGCGAGCATTGCTTTTACATCCGGTTCGTTGAGATACATGAACACCCCCTCGGCCAGGATGAGATAGGGGCCGCCGGTTTTGACCTCCCTGGTCCAGTTCGGCTCAAGGATGGATCCCGCGATGAACTTTCTGCGCTCATTTTCCTGCATGAAACGGCGGCGCAGGGCGATGACTGCAGCAAAATCAATGTCAAACCAGCGCACCTTTCCGTTATCAATGCGGTCAAAGCGTGTGTCCAATCCACAACCAAAATTGATCACAGTGCCATTCGGGTGGCGAGTAAGAAAGTCCTGCGTGTAGCGGTCAAAACGACGGCTGCGTAAAGCCATGGTAACAGAAAGTTTGGGGTTATAACGGTCGTGCAGGATCCTCTGATGGATTGGGTTTTTTGAATCCCCGATCTCTTTTTTGAAGACCTCGATGATCTCCACGGCCTTGTTGTCTTTGATGATCGGATCCGCGCTTAAGGTTTCTTTTGCCCTGGCATAGAGGGTGATCAGCATGGTGCCTGATACGTTTGAAAGGGAATTGATCGAATTTTCCATGGGATCTAGTGTACTCCTTGTCATTCTCTATACGGATTTATTTTTCCGGGGTTGCTGCAAGCGCATGTCATTTACAGCGTCAGGAAACAGCAAGCCTGATCTCGAGCGCCCAGGCGAAAAAAGCGATCACCAGGGCGAAATTGATACAGGCGAACAATACCCAAAAAAATTCCTGCATCCTGGTTCTGCTTTTTTCGGCGGTAACAAGCCCCTGGTTGTCAGCCAGCCTCCAGGTGTTTAGCGTAAAGGCCAGGTTGTTAAAAAGGTGCCCGGTGATCGCGGCCAGCAGGTTTTTGGTCAGGATGGTGACGGCGGTCAGCGAAGCCGCGAGAACAAGGTGGATAATCAGGGTGCGCAGGTTGATGCCCTGGTAAAGGTGAACGATGATCGAAAAGCCGATGGATGCTGCGCCCCAGAGCAGCATGTCCCCGCTCCGTTCACCCCACAGCAAAACCAGGTAACCGCGATAAACAAATTCCTCGGCGATCACGCCCACCGGAAGGATGGAAAGGTAAACAAAGCGTTCGAGGCTGCCCCTGATGGCGCTCACACTGACGATCTCGGGCCTTTCTGAAAAACGCACATCAAAGTCGTTGGGATTTTTCCTTCCCAACACGATACGGTAGATGAAGTAGAAAAGGATGAGCACACCCGCGAACCAACAAAATCCTTCCACCGCGGCGGCAAAGTTGGCGGTCTTGACTTCAGGGTTGATACCGATTGCGTTGAGTCCCTCGGGTTGGATGAATGCCACCAGGGTGACCAGCGCGATGGAAGCCCAGGCCGGCAGCCATTCCCTCACCGCGTTCTGAAAGGCATTCCGTGTCTTGTATTCGTCGGGGGCGTTGAGCGCCAGGATCATGCCCTGCACGTGGCTGAAAACCGAAGTGAACATGACCGCTGCGAATTCAATGATTCTGATCATCATCTCTATCACTGTAAAAATTGCTTGAAGTTTTCCACGCCTTTAACCCTCTAAAGACGTGGATCATGACAATGATAAACTGTTTTTAAAAATATGGTCCCCGATTTTGAAGCGTCAACGCGGTCGGTCCAAAGGAGGCAAAGGCAACCTTGTGTTTGGTCAGGGTTTCAATTTTCTCCAGCACCGCGTTGCTCTCAGGTCTGCAGGATTCATAGATCGGCCGGGCTTTCATCAGCGCGCGGGTCAGGTTTTCCCTTGTTTCCAGTGATGAGTGAAGGGGTTGATCCCCTTTCAGGGATTGTTTCGTGTGGTCTCGCAGGACGGTTTGTTCGTCCATCCCTTCATAGGCGCGGCAATACGTCCATTGCTTCAG
The DNA here is from genome assembly GCA_964570925.1 of uncultured Anaerolinea sp. Lineage (GTDB taxonomy): Bacteria > Chloroflexota > Anaerolineae > Anaerolineales > Anaerolineaceae > UBA6107. The sequence continues at coordinate 9,303 of CAZNAF010000048.1, read as the reverse complement.
ATCTGCCAGCCAATCGAGGTGTGTCACGGCGAGGGCATCCACACCGCCGCTCACTTGCAGGGCATAGTTGATGAGGAGGGGGTCGAACCAGCCGTAGCGTACCTCTCCCTGCCAGGCGTTGGCCTGGTTGTGTTCGCGGATCTGGTGCCTGAAATCCGCGGTTTCAGTGGGCAGAGGTCCCTGCCCGTGGCGCACGGCATAACAGCGCGTGATACCGATCTGGACCACCTCCGCTCCGGGCGCACAGCGGCTCAACAGGCGTTCGGCATTGGCCGTCGTGCAGTCAGACCAGGTGGTATGCGGATGAAAGCCGAATTCAGCGTCCAGCAGTACTCCCTGCGCCCCTTCAAAGAGGACAGTTTCTTGCGCTCGCAAGAACCGGCATGCTTCGTCCTCGTCGAGGAGGGTGATGAGAGCAGCGAGTTTTCCGCACACCTGCGCCCAGGTTTCCAACACCTCTTCGCTTGTAAAGAACTGCCATTCCCGGCCAAACTCCCCGCGCAAAAGGTTTTCTCCGTACCACTCTTTGAGGTAGTTTTTCTTGCGTTCTCTGATGCTTCTCGCTTTTTCGAACAGGACGGCATTATTTTTAAGATCGCGGCTAAAAATGGAAGCCGTTTTGTCCATCAAATGATCCTCATAGGTCTCGCCGATCCCCACTCCGCAGCTTCCGTGCCGCTCCGCGCCGCGTGCGATCTCATGGATGCGGTTGGCTGCCTGGTGAAAAGGGGTCACGACCAGGCAGCGGTCGCTGACAGTCAGGCGGTCGAATGCGTCAGACACTCCTTGGCCTGCCAGGGCTTTCCCTTCCTGCAGCAGGGCGCCCGGATGGATGATCACCTCAGAAGAAAGGTAGGTCTTTACATTGGGCAGAAAGGTGGCTGCTCCGAATTGTGAAAAGGTATGCTGCCGGCCGTCAGGTGTCACCACGTGATGACCGGCCTGGGCTCCGCCGTTATAGCGCACCACCAGGCCGGATTGTGTCTCTCTGGCAAGGTAATCGGTCATCAAACCCTTGCCGGCATCACCAAACCCCAGGTCTACAAGGATGAAAGCTCGCAAAGCAGGTTATCGTTTCAAAAGCACTTCGGCCAGTGGGGTCAGGGTTTGCACGATGTGCGGCTGCCTTTCAGCCGTCATGCCCGCTTCTGCAAGATGGGCGATCACTTCCTTCATGTTGGAGACTTTGCCTTCATGGAGCAGCATGGCTCCGGCCGCTACGAAACAGATATCCACGGAGGATTCCATGGTCAGTACGTGGTCACCCAGCAGGTCGCGCCAGCGCCTTTCACAGCGCTTGGCCCTGACAAAATCAGGGATGATGAAAAAGGGCACAAAGGTTTTTTGTAACTCGGCAAGGATCTCTTCGCAAGGCAGGTCGTCATCGAGTTTGTCTCCGATGACAGCCTCCACGATGTTTTTCGACAGCGCTGGATAGGGCATTTCATCTCCTGTCATGAAGAGGTAGCCTTTTTTGTTGCGCTTTTCCACACAGTCCATGGCTGTGTGCATGGCGAGGAAATACATGCCCAGTTCGTAGGATTCTTCTCCCGAACCACCGCCGCCGGCCTCCAGATAAGACCAGGTCAGCCACTGGTCCATCAGGTCGGCTGTGGATTCGAACTGTCCGGCTTGCAGGGGCGCGTTATCGCTGTAGGCGTCGCCCACAGCCATGAACAGGATCTGTGGATCGGCGATCTCACAACTGGTGAGCACTTTCATGAAAGTGGGCAGCTCTTTGGTGGCCATCATGCGGGGAATATCCCCCATGGAGCCGGTGACATCCAGGGCGAAAACAATCCCGATGGATTGGGGGTGATCGCTGCTGTCGCGACTCTCTCTGACCTTGACCCCTTTTGGATTCATCAAAGGATGGCAGTTCGATTGCTTGAACACCTGCTGCATTGGTATGTTGGTTCGGCCCTTGAGCAGGGCGTCGTGCGCAGCTTCACTGTAATTACCGTATCCCATGTTTACCTCCTTGAGTACCTGTGGATGATCTTAATGGACCTGTTGCGGCATTTTCAATGGAAGATAGGCCGGCGGTCCGTAAACTGCCGCGGCAACGTCTTCCAGTTCCTGGCGAATGGTCCACGCGCTCACTTCTGTTGACCTTTTTAAGGGCAGGGTGGCGTATTTTATAAGGGTTTCTGCCAGCCGAGCCGGCACGGAATCGGGCAGCGATGCGCTGGACACGTCGCCGCCAAGCGCATGGATCATGCAGCGCGCGCTCATGCGGATGTCTACCTGGGTCATGCAGGGCATACCGGTTTTGACCTCCTCGCCGTAAAATCGATCATAAAGGGATTGGTGCGTGGGTAGCGGGCTGTCTTTTAGCCCTGAAAGGCCCCAGCCACACAGTCGCACACCGTGTTCGCCTTCCTGGATCAAGATGTGCTCGGGCAGCACCGCCCCGTGAACAAACCCCGACACGTGCGCAAAAAAAAGGATTTCAAGCAGCCTGCGCCAAACCCAGATGGAGGCGCGGGGTGGAATGCCATCCGCGTAGACTTTGGCGACCTGACCGAGGTGATAGCGCACGCCTCTTTCGTGACGGAAGAGGCTGACCTGCCGGCCGTGCAGCTGGGTGCCTGAGATGACCCCGTTCATGACGGGCTGCGGGAGCAGCCTGGCAAAGTGAGCGGCGCCCCTGGCCCGGCTTTGCAGCAGTTGGGTAAGCGTTTTCCATTCGTTGTTCAGCCGGCTGGCGTCCTTGTCTTCACGCAGCACCTTGATGACCACCCGTTCGGTCGGCCAGCGCGCAAGACGGCCTGCGTAAACGTCCGTGGTCTCCCCGTTCTCCATCAGGTTTTCCATGGCCCAATGCCGCTTGCCAAGCGAAATATAATTGACAACACCGTGTGTCTCGGGGGAGTTCCAGGCCTGCCAGGATTTGTGAAAATCCTCCACCGACACAGTGGATTCTTCCAGCTTGATGGTCGTGCCGCAAAAAGAGCAAACCACGCTGCGTGAATACCAATACGCCTTAAGTGGAGCCTTGCATTGTGGGCAGATCAGGGCATGTTCCATGCGCACCATCCTGTTTAATTAGAATTGGTCGTGTGCGGGTTTCTTGTGGAATTATTCTCCAATGATCTTGACCAGCACGCGTTTTTTTCTGCCGCCGTCAAACTCGCCGTAAAAGATCTGCTCCCAGGGTCCAAAATCGAGCCTGCCGTTGGTGATGGCCACCACCACTTCGCGTCCCATCACCTGGCGTTTAATGTGTGCGTCGGCGTTGTCTTCTCCGGTTCGGTTGTGCCAATAACCCGAGACGGGCTCGTGCGGGGCAATTTTCTCCAGCCACTCTTCATAATCGTGGTGCAGGCCGCCTTCATCGTCATTGATGAAAACGCTGGCAGTGATATGCATGGCGTTGACCAGGACCAGACCTTCGCGGATACCGCTTTCACGGATGGCGGACATGACCTGGTCGGTAATGTTCACAAAACCGCGCCTGGCCGGAATGAGAAACCATAATTCCTTGCGGTAACTTATCATCGACGACTCCTTCCAAGATAATTTTATCCGAAAATTAAAACAAGACACCCCGCTTGCAGGGGCGCCTTGTTATCCGTGTTATGTTTGCAAATCAGGGGTTTTGCCAATATTTCATTTCGTCAAACTTTGCCGTGTAGTCCGTGGTGCCGCCGGACCGGACAAAAGCGCCAAAGAAGCCCGACGGGAAGGAAGAATCCGAAATGGATCCCAATTCGACTCCGTTGACGTACACCGTAAACTTGTTATCCTTGGCCAGCACACCCAAACGGTTGACCTGGTTTTGTCCGGCATTGATGGCGGAGCTCTTCTTCCAGTAGATCAGTGTGGTTACTAGACCCTTGTCGCCGGCCTTGCCATCCCACTTCCATAAGCGGTAATAACCGTCGCAGCGCACCTGGTAGAGATAGCCCTGATCAGGTTCGTTGAAGACCGGCACCCTGAAAATGATCCCGTAGGAATCCTTTTCAGAGCAGGAAGCCGAATTGGCTGTCAATTCGATGTAGGTGTTCACTTGCTGGCTGATGGAAGGCAGACGCCAGCCCCCGGCCAATTCACTGACGTTGGTCATCAGCATATAGCCGTCTTTGAATTGGATGTCAGTGTAATCATCTGAACCGGAAGGCCAGACCCATTTGGAATTTGAATCCATGGGATCGCTGCCTGTCGGGTTGCCAAGGGTCTTGAGCGGATCGGAATCAGGAAGGTCTTGCGGTTCAGGGGTAGCGGTTTGGCCTGAAGGGGTCGGCGTGATCTCCAGCATGGGCTGGTCTGCCGGGGTTTCCTCCGCATCTTCCTCACCCCCCATCTCGGTGGTGGGGGTGGGTGAATTCACCACCAGAACCACCGGTGTGTTGGTGGGTGAAACCTCGATCGGCCCCAGGGTTGGGGTGGGAGGGAAGACGATCTCGGAGGTTGGTGTGGTCATGGTGGAAAGCAGTTCCGCCACGCGGGTGGCCATCTCGGCATCGGTTAACGGTTGATTTGCTTTAAGGTTTGAAAACACGCTGCAACTGACCAAAAATAGAGGGATCAGCACCAGGATGGGTAAAAATTTTCGTTTCATAACAACTCCTTCACCAGAATGACTCAAGCCTTGTAACCGATCTTGCGTAAGAAATCCTTGCGCCAGACCACGTCTTCTTCTGTTTCAAATCCCTTGGGCTTTTCGCCGTCAAACACGCCCAGCACTGCGCGGCCCTTGCCGTTGTCGGCGATGACCACGTCCACGGGGTTGGCCGTGGCACAGTAGATCTCACAGATCTCCGGGATGTGTTTGAGGGTGTTCAACACGTTGATGGGATAGAATCCCTCTCCGAGGAAAAGGATGAAACTGTGACCGGCGGCAATGGCAGAGGCGTTTTGCTTCGCCAGCGCGATCATGGCCTTGTCTGTGCCGCTGGAACGTATCAAACAGGCTCCGGAGGCTTCACAGAAGGCCAGGCCGAATTTGATGCCCGGCACACTTCCAACCAGGGCTTCGTGGATGTCATCGACAGTCTTGATGAAGTGGGACTGTCCAAGGATGAAATTGATCTCTTCAGGTTTTTCGATCTTAATGGTCAGCAGGTTCATGGCTGTACTCCCTCGATTGATATACAAGGCCCGCGAAAAAAACTGGGATTCCTCACGTATGGTATCTGTGCAAGGTTCATGCCATTTACTGTGATTGTGCGCTGAGAACAAGTTGCGGTAAAATTGGAGCACTCACAGAAAGGATGCTGTAAATTGTTTGAGATCACCTTCCTTGGCACTTCTGCCTCTGCCCCTTCTCCCCGCCGCGGATTGCCTTCTTATCTGGTGCAACACGACGAATACCGTTTTTTGGTGGATTGCGGCGAAGGCACGCAGCGCCAGCTGCTGCAATCAGGCGTTGGATTTAAACGGCTCAACCGCATTCTCATCACCCACGGCCACCTCGATCACATCCTCGGGCTGGGCGGGCTGCTTTCCACCTTCATGCGCTGGGAATCGATCGACGCACTCGAGATCTACGGCGGGGCAAGTGCCCTCGAACGCATTCATGACCTGCTTTACGGGGTCGTGCTGCGCGGTACCACGCCTCCCATGCCGATCTCCCTCGTCCCTGTGCGCAGCGGAGTCTTTTTTGAAGGGAATGATTTCACGGTGAGCGCCATCCCGGTGCAGCACCGAGGCGCGGATTGCCTGGGTTACCTTTTTGAAGAAAGGTCGCGCCGTCCCTTCTTGCCCGAGAAAGCGGCCGAACTGGGCGTGCCGCCCGGTCCGTTGTGCGGAAAACTGGTGGCAGGCGAGGCGGTCACCCTGGAAAGCGGAGAGGTCATCACCCCCGAAATGGTCATGGGCAATCAGAGGCGAGGAACCCGTCTGGCGGCCCTGGGCGACCTGGGAGAGACCGACAGCCTGGTGAATCCGCTCATGGACGTGGACGGATTGGTGATCGAATCAACCTACCTTGAAGAAGAAGCCGACATGGCCAGGCAGTTTGCCCACCTGACCGCTAAAAAGGCGGCCGAATTTGCCGGTAAGATCCGGGCGGGCAAGTTGATGCTCACCCATCTCTCCCGCCGCTACCGCGACAAGGACGTACTGGCAGAAGCGCAAAGTGTCTTCCCGGGCGCGGTGGTGGTGCGTGATTTCGAAACCTATACCATAAAAAGGGAAGAGGAATCAGAGCCTGCTCAAGGTTAAGCTCCCCAAATCTGTAAGTTAGACTGTCGAAAAGTAAAATTGATCAAAAACAGAAAAACCCTGTCAAAGGTAACGACAGGGTTTTAGTGTTTTTAAGAGCCTGACCGGTCAGAGGATGTTCACGACCCCGGCCCACATCACCGAAAATTTTGGTTGGGGATTTTCCTTGTCGGGCGGCGCGAGATGACCGATGGCAATGATGCATTTCGAGCCCGCGGCAAACCCTTCAAACGGCTTCGACCCGTACATGGGCACGAGGTTGGCTTGATCGATGGTGTAGAAAGAAACACCCTTTTCGTAAGCCGCGGCATAGAGGGCGTCCTTGCCGATCACGATCTGGATGATGTTTGGCTCGCTGAAATCAGCGCCCTCCGGGACAGGGAACTTAAATCCGCCAGTGGAAAGTTGAAAGCCGTTTCCGGCCTTGAGGGAATACTCCTGGGCGACTTGCGCGTCAGCGTGGATCTTTTGCCAATGCGCGTCATCGACCTCCAGGGTCGGCAGTATTGAACCGGGAACGGAGGCGCTCAATTCAGGCATTCCCTGATTTCTTGATGAAGGCGCGCACCAGCAGGGCTATCCCCGTCGCCACGAGCAGACCGGCACCGATGGCTTTGATCACCAGATTGCCGAAGAGGGAAGCGAAAAGGGCGAAAACGGTCAAGCTAAGCACGATCATCCACACGCCCACCTGGCTGACGGAGCGATCCCATTTACCAGCCCAGGCTCCGCTGAGCAGACCCAGACCCACGCTGCCGGGGATGAGGATCCAGGCGATGGACCACACGCTCCAGATGCCGGTGAGGGTGTTGAAGAGGAAGATGGCCCCCAAGACGACCAGAATGCTGCCGGGAATGAAGAGACCGGCCAAGGCCTGACGGTTCGCGGACCAGATGAAGGCAGGCAGGCAAAAGGCGATGCCGGCCACGATGAGCACCAGCGGCCAGGTTTTTCCCGAGTCGATGCCGGGAATCAGGTTGAGGGCGAAAAACACGCCGCCCAAAATCACGAGGACGATCCCCGCAATCATGGTACCTCGATTGGATTCGTTCATTGAAAACCTCCTTTGCAAGTACGGATTAAATTATAGGCGCAAACCGGCAATTGGCAAAGTCACCCCGCCGGTTATTCCCTATTATGCATACGAAAAACCGGCGAAAAAGATGGAGATTTTTTCAGTCGTTTGGTATAATAGGGGCGTTTCAATCGTAAGGTCACGGAGAGGTAGCGCAGTTGGCCTAACGCGCCCGCTTGGAAAGCGGGTATACCGCAAGGTATCGTGGGTTCGAATCCCACTCTCTCCGCCTCAAAGATCGGGAGTCTCTTTTAAGACTCCCGATTTCTGCACCTGATCTTCATCTCTTAACAAAAGTAAATCTGATTGGGTTCTCTCCTCACACCCACAGGGTGCAGGCTCTCTCCGCCTCAAAGATCGGGAGTCTTTTTTAAGACTCCCGATTTCTGCACCTGATCTTCATCTCTTAACAAAAGCAAATCTGATTGGGTTCTCTCCTCACACCCACAGGGTGCAGGCTCTCTCCGCCTCGTAAATCGGGAGTCTGTTTTAAGACTCCCGATTTCTGCACCCAGACCCCTTTGTGCACCATATCGAAATCGTTAGTGGGTTTTCCCATCACTTTTGTGACAGCACCATTTCTGCACCTGTTCTCCCAAAAAGTGAATAATAAAATACAAAAGGCAGGCATGGGGGGGACATGTCTGCCTTTTGTCTAGGGAGGGAACTCCACCATTTCAGGTGGACGACACTCGAGTTCAACGAATAAACGTGTCTATTGGATAATATACACCTAATTTATCAGAATTACATTAAAATTTTCTAAGAATTTTTTTCGGTTCCGAAAAACGTCATCCATTCATCAATTTCCTGCGAAGTAAGCGGTTTCTCGCGCATCTCCTGGATCCTCGCGGGGCTGTTGAAAACCTGCTGAACCTCGCGTACGAATTCCTCCGCAGAGATCACCTGGGCTCCCAGGCCGCGCGCCTCGGCTTGTACGCGCCGGTCAGAGCTGACCACGCTCATGTTGCGCGCTTCCTTTCCGCGATCACGCAGCCATTCGATGATGACCGCGTCGGCCGTCAGGCCGATCCTCACAAAATGGACGCGCACCAGTCCGCTCTTTTTCAGGCCGCGCTCGGGCTGTGGCGCGCCGTCAAAGAACAGGTCCGCCTGCCGCCTGGCCAGCCTGCAGTACTCGCGCAGCACCTCGACCAGGCGGATTTCATCATCCGCGTCACGCAGGTGCATGCCCGGCATCTTGGGGATAAGGTTATGTCCGTCAATGAGCATCGTTTTCATCGGTCGTCACTGAAAACATTTTACTTCCATTTATGCTATGATTTAAGTACAACAGGTGCCCATGAAAAAGATCCTCCCTTATCTGCTCATCAATGTGGCCGTCTCTGCTGTCACAATACTGGGCGTTATATTGATCTGGAACGCCCTGCACCCTTCGCCGATCCAGGCCGGCAGTGTGGAAGAATTGATCGCGCCGCCTGTTGAGAACGCCGGCCAACCTCTGCCCCCGCTGGATGAACCCGTGCTCGAGATCCAGTCCGTTTTTCTACCGGGAGACAAGGAATACGAAAAGATCAGCCTGAAGAACATTTCGACGGACCCGGTTGACCTGAGTGGATGGTCCCTGGTCAACCAGGCGGAAGAGAAGTTCACATTTCCGAGTTTAACCCTTTACCCCAACGGCGCCCTGGAGGTGTGGACGAAGGCGGGTGTCAACACGGCGGTGGAATTGTTTTGGAACGCACCCGAGGCCTTGTGGAGATCCGGTGAATACGTCTTGCTGCTCGACAGCGCCGGCCAGGAACGTACGCGCTATCTCATCCCCTGAATTAAGGTTTTTGCCGACCGGGGTAGTATCGGTTAAAATAGAATCCGCGAACAGGAAAACCTCAAGCATGAAGGAAAAACACTCATGACCCAGGCACTTTATCGAAAATGGCGGCCCCGCAAATGGCAGCAGGTCATCGCGCAGGACCACGTCATTAAGACCCTGCGCAATGCCATCAAGGCGGATAAGGTCGGTCATGCCTACCTCTTCTCAGGCCCGCGCGGCACGGGCAAGACCACCACGGCCAGGCTGCTGGCCAAGGCCGTCAACT
>CAZNAF010000047.1:17955-20243 GCA_964570925.1 uncultured Anaerolinea sp. | reverse complement strand
TGAGGGAGGGCGTCCTTGGGCAGGGAGAGTCCCTCGAGAAAGGCATCCAGCGGGGCGGTGATGAGGCTGCCGTTCTCATAGTCCATGCCGGGGGTGTAGTTCAGCGAGAAGCTGCCGCCCTCGGCAAAGGTGAGGAGGTAATACGCGCTGCCCCCGCCTTCGGGGATCTCATCCGGCTCGACCGCCTTTATGGAGGAGAGATCGACGGCCTCAAGGGCGGTGAAAAGGTCCGCGATTTCTTCGCGGCCAGCGTTCACCTGCCAGACCCCCTGGTTGACCTGGGTGCCGTCCACCTTGCCGGTGCGCTTGAAGGTGACCGAGTCGCGGGTGATGATGGTTTCTTCGTGCCATTGCAGTTCGGGCTGGATGGTGCCCGCCTCGGCGCTGCGCTTGATCTCAAGAAGTTTTGTCATGGCGTCCGCCTTGCCGCAGCCGGCGAGCAGGCCGGCCGCCAGGATGAGGATGAGGATCAGCAGGATGTGCTTGTTGGGGAAAGGGGTTCGTTTGTTCATACTTAATATCATACACATTTTTCAATATATTACACAGTTTTTTCCTTCAATGCGATAATAAGGCAGGGTTCACTTGGTGAAATCCGACTTGCGGGCAGTTCGGCCAGGGAGGCAAAAATGAGAAGTTCCAAAAATTACAGTCCACGAGAAGAGGCTCAAAAGCCACTCCCGCCGCGGTCAGGCGGGCAAACCAAGTCCACGGCCCGTTCCGAGGTGGCGGGAGGGTTTTTCAGGCTTCTGACCGCAAATCCGCGGGGGGCGGTCAACCTGGTGCTGCTGGCCGGTTACTGCGCGGCCTGGCTCTACGAACTGGCCTACTGGTTCCCCAAAGACGCATACGGAAACGGCTTGAATTATTGGGCTTTCACCGACTGGCTGATCGATTATTCGCAGGGCTTTATCCGGCGTGGGCTGTCGGGGGAACTGTGGAACCTATTCTCTTCCAAGGTCCCCGCGGTAGCGTTCGTGGCCGTCCTCAGCTGGGGGCTGATGCTGATCGCCGCGTTCGGTTACGCGCGCCTGCTGGCGAGGTCGTGGAAAACGATGCATCCGCTGACGATGTTCGGGCTGCTGTTTTTACCCTCGCTGTTCGTCTTCTATCAGCACGACCACAACGCCATCGCGCGCAAAGAGGTGCTCGGAACCGTGACCGTGCTGCTGCACCTGCTGATCGTGGAAAAGAGCCTGCCCTTAGGCAGCAAGGGGGGCAGCGCGGGGGGCAGCCTGCGGCGCTATGTGAGCTGGCTGATCCCGCTCAACCTGATCGTGCTGCCGGCCGTGATCCTGGTTCACGAGGCAAATTTCCTGTTGTTCGTGCCCCTGCACGGCATGATCACGCTCTCAAGGCTGAGTATCCTGACCCCACGCGGACGAGTGAAAGCGGCCTTGTGGAGCGCATTGCTCTATCTGCCAGCAGCGCTGACCTTGGCGGGGGTGTATCTTTCGGGCACTCCGAGCAACGAGACGCTGCTGGGCATTTGTGAAAAATGGCTGGCCGCCGGGGTGGTGAGAGAGGGCTCCTGCGTTTTGCCGCCCGAACAGCTGAGCGGCTCCAACCTGCCCGCCTCGCTGATCCCCATGGCGTGGACGCTGAAGCAGGCGGCCGCTTACACGCGCATGATCGTACTCACGAACCTCGCGGCCTGGCTGGTGATCCTGCCTGTGTTGGGGGCCTGCCTGTGGTACCTGACGCGGCAGGCTTTGTATATGACCCTGCGGTCGCGTGCCGCGGACGGTTTCTCCGCGCTGGCGGCGAAGCGGTTTGGCAAACGGTTTTTCGTGCTGTATTTTTTGTTCCCGCTGGCCTGCGCGCTGCCGGTCTATTTCACGGCTTACGATTACGGACGCTGGTTCACGGTGACCTGCGTCAATTTTGCCATGGTCGTTGCCTCGTTGAACCTGCCGGTGCGGGAGTTCGTCGTGTTCAAGAGCGAAGGCGCAGGGGAAACGAGGGAGCATCTGGACAGCCCGGCGGTCTTTTTAGGGGTGTCGATCCTGATCTGCGTGCTGGCGCTTGTCTTGTGGCTGCCGCATTATTGCATCTTCCGCTGCGATATCGTGAGGAGCCCGTTGGAGTATTTCGCGCACACCTTCGTGGTGAATTAAGCGAGGCAAGCGGGTGCGGCCCAGGCGCAAGTCCATGCGGTTGGAAGGGTACGATTACACCGAAGAGGGGGCGTATTTTGTGACGGTGGTCACGCAGGGGCGCGAGATGTTATTCGGGCGTGTGGAGAACGGGGAGATGGTGTTGAACGCGTTTGGCAGGATCGTTGAAGA
>CAZNAF010000047.1:0-17855 GCA_964570925.1 uncultured Anaerolinea sp. | reverse complement strand
GGCGTGTGGAGAACGGGGAGATGGTGTTGAACGCGTTTGGCAGGATCGTTGAAGAGGAATGGGAAAAAACAGCCAAAATTCGCAAAGAGATCGAGATCGATATGGACGAATTTGTGGTCATGCCAAATCATATTCACGGAATTGTTTAGTTGAAGGGTAGGGACACGGCGCGCCGTGTCCCTACAGAATCGATTGATTCAATTTTTAAGGCAGAATTTGGCAAACCTGTGTCCAATTCATTATCCACAATTATCGGTGCATTCAAGTCATCCGTGACCAGACGAATCAATCTTATGCGTAATACTCCAGGTGCCGTTGTTTGGCAGCGTGGTTTCTACGACCCCCTCTCGCAAAAAACGCTCGGGGGTGCAAAAACCGCGACATATCATCCGGGATGAGAAAGATTATTTCAATATTTGCGAATACATAGATCTGAATCCCCTGAATTGGGAAAAGGACGAGGAATTTCAAGGTTGAAACGAATTAATCCAATTTGGGTGGATCGGTAACTCTTGCGAAAACTGGGCGCGTGCACCTCTCGCCGCGACGCGGCTCGGGTATGCAAAATTCGCGACAACGCGCCCCTACAGGGGAATATTGACCTGATTAATTTCAGATCCCGGGAATCTTAAAGATTCCCGGGATTCACAAATCACATAAAAAACTTGCCCGATCGGCAAGTTTTTTGATTTAAAACCTGCCAAAGTGGCAAGTCCCATTTGGGGGCTTTTGTGAGAAGATAAGGGTGATGGATAGTACATACGTTCTATTTTTGAAAGTGCAATGAACCGTGATTAGTGATTTGTAATGAGTAATGGGGGAAGAGAGATCAGTGATTGGCGATTGGTGATCAGTAATTGGTGATTGGTCATCAGTAATGAGTGATGAGGGGTCAGAGAATGGTGATGGTGAAAACACAATGAATGACAGGACGAAGGTGTACACAAGGAAAAAGAAAGTCCAGTCGGAAGGGCTGGATGAGGAGATCGAGGCACTGCGGGATTTGATCCGCGATCTGCTAGGGCATAAAAGCGAGTACACCCATCAGTCCGCCAAAACGAAGCTATTGAATTCGATCAGCCGGGCAATGGGGTCACTGGCAAAACTGCTGCAAGCCAAGAAGGAGCTTAAGTTAGCCGATGGAGACCCGGGAGTGATGTTACGCGAAGCGCTGCAAGAACTGGAAGACGAATGGCCGGAATTCAGGAACCTGGTGCAAAAGTATTATCCCAACCAAAAAGACGCAGGAAAGCATGACGAGATCCAAGACGCAACTTAAAACACTGCTGAGAGAAGCGACGGCGTTCGCGCAATTTGCCAACGATCTGCGCCTACGCAGCTACCAGCAAGGGGTGTTGGAGGCGGTGCTGGACTCCGTGATGCACGCACGGGGGTTCTCGTTCGTGGTGATGTTCCCACGCCAATCGGGGAAGAACGAGCTGCAGGCGCACCTGGAGGTGTATCTGCTGACGCTGCTTTCGCGGCACCCCATCGAACTGGTGAAGGTGTCTCCCACGTTGAGGCCGCAGGCTTTCACGAGCATGCGGCGCTTTGAAAAAGTGGCGAGGCGCAACCTGCTGATCGCCAGCGCGTGGAAGAAGGAGGGCGCCAACGCCTACCGGGTGGACCAGGCGCGCATCTGTTTCCTTTCCGCGGCGCCGGGGAGCAACATCGTGGGCGCCACGGCCTCCGGGCTGCTGGAGGTGGACGAGGCCCAGCAGGTGAGCATCGAGAAGTACGACCGCGACATCGCGCCGATGAGCGCCTCGACCTGCGCCACGCATGTATTCTGGGGCACGGCCTGGACGAGTTCCACGCTGCTGGGGCGCGAGCTGCGCGCCGCGGCGCAAGGCGAAAAGAAGGACGGAAAGCAGCGCGTCTTCCGGCTGACGGCGGATGAGGTCTCGGCTTTTTGCTGGCTGAAGACCAGGGCATCAAGAGCGGCGGTGTGCAGATGACCCGCGAGGTGGATTCGGGCGGCACCACACGCCTGTGGCTGCACTTTGACGTGCTGCTGGCAGAACGCGCCCTCAACCCGGATGGCAGCCTGCGGGCGCAATCCCGCGCGCAGGATTATGCCAAACTGTGCCAATTCCTCGACAAGCGCGGCGAGGTGGCCATCACCTCGCCCGCCGGCACCCTGCTTTCGCTGGGAGCCGTGGGGTGGACGGCGGACGAACGCCACCTGCCCGGTTACGCGCTGATCAAGTGCCAGTTCAACAACACGGGTGTTTACTGGCCTCCCGCAGACCCTGATCTGATCCTTCTCTCGGTCTGGGACGGCAGCCTGACCTGGTCAAGCGCCTATTGGAGATAAAGGTATCTTTTCACGACCTTTTCACCACGAAATTCACGAAATATTCGAGATTAAATCGTTCTTATTACGATTTACGAGTCACCATTCACGGAGTTTAAGATGACCTATCCACTTTCCTCTCCCGTCACCCCGGGACAACCGACCGCGGCCGACCATTACAACAACCTGCGCAAAGACGCGCTGACCCTTGGACAGACCGATGTGGACGCGGTCAACCTGGGCAGTTTTTTAAAACGCTTTTCATTGGGTATCAAACTGGAATACCTGGCCAATAACCGGGTCAGGGTGCCCTATACCTCCTCCAACCCGCCGACGCTGATGATCAACGGATTCATGCTGCAAGCCAACGCGCACGTGGACCTGCCCGCCGGTTTGATCAGCGGGCCGGCCGCCATCTGGTACATCTTTGCCGTCCGTACACCCGGGTTGAACACCTTCACCCTCACAGCCAACACGGCGGCCACGGAGACCACAGACCAACGACTCATTGGTCAGGCGTATTGGAACAGCACCGCCCTGGGTTCGGTGGTCAGCTATCTGGCGGCTTCTTCACTGCCACTGGCAGATTTTGATTCCGGCTGGTTTGCCTGCACGGCGAACATGGTTTACGTCAAATCACACGGCCTGGGTGTCTGTCCGCGGTTGATCAGGCTTTATCACGCTTCAGACTCTGCCGGAACGAGTGAATGGGTGCCAGTTGAGATCGTGCAGAATAATAATGTTTTCGGATCCCCGATCAGCTGCGACACTATTAACGTTTACATTCAGACCGGTTTGAATGAGAACGCGACATGCTATTCCACGCGCAGGGTTTCTGCAGGAGGGTATTATCGGGTTTTCGTGTGGGGTTGACAGGCAACACTTACCCATACCAGGGTATTCTTTTTAATAGTTAAAAGAAAATACGTTACAATTGGACTGTTTCCAATCCACTTAGGATCTTAAGGTTGTACTGCATGTCAGTAAAAATCAAAATCCCAGCCAGCGCCATCAAATCAGCAAAAGACAACGTGGTGGTGCTAACAAACGGCACAAGGTGTTACAGGTGTAACCGCGCTCCTGCCACTTTTTTTGAAACACACCGTTTAAAATATCGGGTTGGGTTGAGAAAAAAAAGCATCTACAGTAAAAAATTTGACATTACCAAAAGTTATCAGCTCAAAATTTCCATTTGCGATATCTGCCAACAGAGTGACTTTCTCAACAACCCGGATCTTCTCGACCGGGATGGTTCGGAACTTTCGAAGATCGTCCAATTTCACGCCTTGACGCGCACAATTGGAAGTCTGCTGGCAGCGCTGGGTTTTTTTCTTTTAACCCCCTTCATCCCCGAAGGTGGAATCTTGCAACCGTTGAAACAAATTTGGCAGATCCCGGTTGCCGTGGGTGTGGTTGTGCTGCTTCTGTCATGGATGAGCCAGAGAAAGTACCTCCAACGCGTTCTATCCGATTTCGAACAGAAACATCCAGGCTTCATATCGCCCCCCAGGGCACAGGTTACCACCATAGTGCTGGAGGATGAAAAAAACCCATCACTGACCGCATTGGAGCTCAAGCTTGAAAATGAAGATTGGGCCAAAGAAGCCGCCACAACCAACCAATGGGACCACGCTTTCATTCAAGGACAAGCACCCGACAACTTAATAAACGACCAGACGAGGAAATCATGAAGGGAAAAATTGTTGACGAGATCGTAAAAATCTACGCTGAACCATCCAGCGAAACCCTGTCCATTGCCAGCGCGAAAAAAGGGGATGAACTGGACCTGGGCAAAGTAATCAGGAAGAAAAAAGATGTCTGGGTGGAAGTGGCCTTGAATTCCGGACAGAAAGGCTACATCGCCGGCGACACCAAGATCTTCGTGATCAAAAAGATCCAAACCCTCACGAAAGAATTGGAAATGTTCGCGCAACCGGATGCTACAAGCGAAGTTCTCAAAAAGCTGCCCAAAGACACAGTGCTGACCGCCACGGGGATCATTGAAAATGAAGAAAAAGGCTGGTTATGCGTAACGACCGAAGATGGTGTGCATGGATTCATCAAGGGAGGAACAAAGATCAGC
Organism: uncultured Anaerolinea sp.; assembly: GCA_964570925.1. Lineage (GTDB taxonomy): Bacteria > Chloroflexota > Anaerolineae > Anaerolineales > Anaerolineaceae > UBA6107. The sequence continues at coordinate 13,476 of CAZNAF010000047.1, read as the reverse complement.
CTGTATCAGGAATCCTCCGTGGGCGGCGCGAAAAAACAATTGATCTCAGGAGCTGTGTTTTTCGTTATCGCGGCCGGTTTCTACATTTTCACCCTAAGCCAGACCCAATCCACCAGTAATCTTGACTTTTTGATCATGGCAGCGGGCGCATTTGGATTGATGCAACTGGTTCAGGGATTCTTGCAATACCGTAAAGCGCGGCAAAAAGAAACACAGAACAAGAAACCTTAGAACAAGGGCCTATTTTTCTTTGATGACCTCGATGCAAACCTCAAGAATATCGGGGTCAAAAATGACGCCCGCGTTTTCACGCAGGTAGGCGATGGCTTCCTCTCTGGTGTGAGCTTTCTTGTAAATCCGGTCGTTGGTAATGGCGTCAAAAACGTCAAAAACAGTGAAGATGCGGGCTGCGAAGGGAATTTCCTTGCCTTTCAAGCCGCGCGGGTATCCGCTTCCATCCCACTTTTCGTGATGGCAATACGGCACATCGAGAGCTGGTTTCAAGAAACTGATCGGTGAAAGCATTTGATAGGCGTAATCTGGGTGTTTTTTCATGATCGCCCATTCTTCATCGGTGAGCGAACCTGGTTTATTGAGTATGTGATCGGGAACCCCCACCTTGCCAATGTCATGCAATAATACACCGCGCCGCAAATGTTCCATATCCTCTTCCCTGACCCCCAGACGTTGGGCGGCCTTCATGGTGCGCTCCAATACCCTGACCGTGTGGCCTTCTGTTTCCTTATCCCGCAGATCAAGGAAATTTGCCCAGCCCATGAGGGTATCGTCGTAAGCCTGCAACAAGACCGATTGGGATTTCTGCAACTCAAGGAAGTTTTGAGAATTATCCAGGGCGATGGCAGCCTGTTGTGCCAGCGCCTCAAAAAAGCTGACCCATTCCCTTCCGGGATCCAGTTTAGACCTATGGTAGACCTCCAACACGCCCTTGATCTGGCCTTTGATCACCATAGGCGTGGCGATATATTTAACGAATTTTTCAGAAGCGAGAATATCGGCCAACCCCGGAGAAAACACCTGGTCCGCTTCCAGATTGATCATGACCGTCTTTTTCGAAGCAACGGCTTCGGAGGGAAGAGGGGTATGCCGCAAGGCTGTGCGCAAGCCGGGTTCCAGGGTTTTAAAACCCAAACCGATCAAATATTGATATTGGATCAGGTCGGATTCAAACTGTAAAATCGCGGTGGCGTCTACGTGTAATACCTGGCGCAGTTGATCCAATAGCACCTGGTAGGTGACCCGCAAGTCAAAAGACGAGGTAATGGCCTTGTCGATCTGATGCAGGGCGTTGATGCGTTCCATCTGTTCGCGCAGCTGCTGTTCGGATTGAATCCTCTGGGTAATGTCTCGCCCGATCCCCTCCAGAAAAGCCGGTTTACCTTCCATGTCACGGATCACGTTGCAGCGTAACTCGACCCAGATCTTGCTGCCATCTCTACGCTCCAGCGGAAGGATCACCATGGGGTCACGCACGTTTTCAGCCCATTGCAATATATCCAGGTTTTGAGAGGTTTTTAAGGATTTCTTGATCAGCGGCGTGATGTCTTTGTAAATCTCGTCCAGCGTATAACCGGTAATGCCCTCGATGGCTGGGCTGACGTATTCTGCTTTTAGGGTCTTGCCCAGCTTGATGCGAAAGATCACATCCAACGCGTTGTCTGCCAAAAGCCTGAAACGCTCCTCACTGGCACGCAAGGCTTCTTTTTCCTTTTGCAGCATGCGTAAATTATGAGCGTTCTCAAGAATAACCGGTAAACGCATCAGGTACCCGCTGGTTTTCACCACGTAATCGGTATTCCCAAGTTTTAGAATTTCCACCGCGGCTTCTTCGCTACCCAAGCCGGTGATGATAATGATCGGGAAATCAACCTTCTTCATGCGGATTTGCCTGATCAGATCGATCGCCCCGCTACCAGGAAGGTGATAATCGATCAAAAGGGCGTCGTATTCTGGCTGGCCATCGCCAATTGAAATTTTTTCCAATAGGTCCGCTGCTGTGGAGACTATATCAAGATCAATTTGCGGCGCGTGATTTTTAAAAAACCGGGTTGTCAGGTCAATATCGGTAACGTTGTGTTCGCCGTAAAGTACACGAAACTCGTCATGTTGTTTGTAGGCGGATTCGTTATAAACCTTGTAAGCGTTACGCAGTGTATCTGGCAGGTCTTTCAGGTAGTTCTGCCGCTTGACGATGTAATCGGTCGCGCCTGTCTTGAGTGAAGCGATGGCCGTGTCTTCATCACCCTGGCCGGTGACCATCACCACCGCCACGGGGAGGGCGGCCTTGCGAATCTCTGAAAGAACCGTCAATCCCGTGCCGTCCACCAGGTGCATATCCGATAAAACCAGGTCAAATGGGCAAGGCACTTCTGACATCAGGCGTGCCATTCCTTCCTGAAGACCGTTCGCCCATTCAAAACTAAATTCATCTCCACATTTTTTTAGTGTGATCCTGACGAGGTCCGCATCCAGTGGATTGTCTTCGATATAAAGAACCTTCATGATACAACCTCCGGTTTAACATTAAGCTGGATCCAGTAATCACAAATAATCTCGGTCAATAAGATGAACTGGTCAAAATCAACCGGTTTGATCAAATAAGAGTTGGCCCCCAATTCATAGGCCTTTTTAATGTCGCGCTCATTGTTTGAGGAAGTCAGCATCACAACGGGAATACTTTTGGTTAAGGCGGAGTTTTTTAATGTGGCCAAAACCTCCAACCCTGAAATTTTGGGGATATTGATATCCAAAAGGATCAGTCGGGGTAAATCCTGACTGGTCTTCCATGATTCCATTAAATTCAGCATCTCTGCCCCGTCCCGGGCTATCTTGACCGGTTGATAAAAATGCACACGCGAAAAAGCCATCAAGGTCAGGTCAATATCCACCTGATTGTCTTCCACGAGCAATATCGAAATGGTTTCATTGTCGAGTTTCATGCGGGTAACTCCAAATAGAACGTTGATCCTGAACCTGGTGTGCTGACGGCCCATATCTTGCCGCCTAATCTTTCTGCTGCCTTGCGAACCACTGCCAGCCCTACCCCGGTGCCAGGATATTCCTCTGAAAGGTGAAGCCGTTGAAAGATCTCAAAGATTTTATCGTAATATTGCATATCAAAACCGATCCCGTTGTCTTGAACTGAAATCAGAACGCTATCTGGAGCCTTGTCACAACGGATGACGATCTGTGGAGAGGCACAATCTCTGGAAAATTTGACTGCATTATCGACCAGGTTCCTCAACGCCTGAGTAAGAGCTTCCTGATCTGTGAATAATGTACCACACTCGATCTCTAAATTGAATCGAATTCCAGTCAGACCGATCTCGGTCTGGTATTCCTCAATAATTTTACTTAAAAGGTCTCGCAAATCGATCGTGGTCTTTTTAATTTCCCGTCTCTCGACCCGCGAATAAGACAACAGGTCTTCTATCAGGTGGCTCATCCTTTCAGCGGAACCGACCAGGTTCTGTAAATAGCGTTTGCCTTCCTCGTCCAACCGGTCGGTATAATCTTCCATGAGTAAAGTGGAATACCCTGAAATTCCGCGCAAGGGTGCTTTCAGGTCGTGTGAAACTGTATACGTGAAGGTTTCCAATTCCTTGTTTTTTGATCGCAGTTCTCTGGTGCGTTCATCCACCCTCTGCTCCAGTTCCACGGCGTTGCGGCGTAATTGCTCGAACAGGTCCGCCGAATAAAGGGCTGCGGCGGCCTGAGATGCGAAAAGCGAAAGAAAATGCACGTCTTCCTGGGAAAATTTCAACTCACTGGGATGATTCTCATGGATGCCCAAGACCCCGATCAGCTGACCGCCGTATAACATAGGCACACACAAAACCGCGGCAATATCGGAATCCTCGAAACGTGAAACCCTGCCTGGCCAGGTCATGTAATCATTCACGAACAAGGGCGAGAGACTTTCCGCCACGCTGCCTGAAATTCCCTCCCCCATTTTTAATCTACTTCCGAGAGCACTCGAGGAGGTTTTATTGAATTTCAATTCCAGTTCCTGCGCATCAGGGTCATAAAGATACACGAAGGCGTTACTGACATTGAATAGATTGATCGCCCGGTCTGCGATGGTGCGTAAAATAACATAGGGGTCCCGGTGCATCGAGAAATCTTTGGCGGTTTCATACAGCGCCTCAAATTCGATGGCACTTTTCCTGATCGCTTCCTCCGCTTGTTTTCTTTCGGTGATGTCTTGTACCGCGCCGTTGATGCCGATCAGACGATGCGCCTCTTCATCCCATATGGGTTGGGCGTAAACCCTTACCCACACAAGGCTGCCGTCCTTTTTAATAGTACGCAACTCGGAAACCACTTTCAGGTTGCTCCTCAGGTTTTCCATATCCCAATCGTCTTGTTCATAATCTTCCGGATATAGCATCGCACGCCACCCGCCGGCAGTCTGGTATTCAGCCAGGGTATAACCTGTAATTTTCTCGAACCCGCCAGCCACCCATTGAAGTTCGAGCTGACCGTTCTCTGCCAAACGAGTGGAAAAGAGATAGTCAGACACCACCGACGAAATGATGCGATATAACTCCTCGCTTTCGGCTAGTCTCTTTTCAAAAAGCACTCTGTCTGTCACATCAATGGAAAAACCGGCCAAGTATTCGGGTTTGTCATCTTTATAGATCGGGAACCTGATATTGGTGAAGTATCTTCCGCCGTATTCCTCCTCCGTTACGACCGTCTGACCTTCCTTCATCGCCCTTAAATCAATTGTTGAAATACGATCAGCCTCTTCAGCCGGAAAGATCTCCGCATTTTTTTTGTTCAACAACTGCTCCAGCGGTTTACCCAGCAGCTGTTCATAATTGCGACTTAAATGTATCGTGCGGTCATTTTTGTCTTTGAAAAAGACATAGATGGGGCTGTTTTCAATGAATGCATTAAAGATCGTCTGGCTTTCTTTTAACTCGGCTTCGATCCTTTTGTTTTCCACGATATCCCAGGCCATATCGACCAATTTCGAAACCGTCGTCAAATCACTTAAAGTATAGTCAGATTTTTTATCCCCGATGCCTGCCACCGAGACGATCCTGTCGTCTCTCAAGACCGGGATGACCAATAACCGTTGGTGCCCCTTTCCTACCAGCCCCTTTTTTTGCGCGATTTTTTGACCATCAGGAGTATTTAAGATCAACGGACGTCTCTGTCGCAAACACTCAGCAACAACTTCACGTGCAAAGTGAAATTTGTTTTCGTCGCTTCCAGAATCCAGTACTTCCAACAAGTGGTTTTCTGACCACAGGCAGGGTTCTGTTGATTGTTCATCCTCCCCCAAGACGGAATAAAAACCAAAAGCACTGCCGGTGATCTCCTGCAGTTCATCCAAAATGGTTTGCTGGAGTTCGTTCATTTCCAATTTAGAGGTCAATTGCATCAGTTTAAGTCTGAAACGCAAATTCAATTCATTGAGTTTTCGCTCTGTGATGTCGGTTAACGTGCAAAAGATCGTCTTTGGTTTCTCAGTCTCATCCACAAGCAAGGAATAATCAGCCAAAAACCATTTGAAATCGCCTTGCCTGCCGCGCAGGCGAAATTCGGCAAAGAAGGAGCTGCCGCCTTCGCGCCATTTTTTTATGATGCTTTCCCTCAACGTATCGAGGCTGGACAGGTCATCCTGGTGTATGAAATCTCTGATTTCTTTTTGGGTTAGGCCAATAATTTCATAAGGTTCATATCCCAGAAGTTTTGAAACCACCGGACTTATATAAATAACACCCAGGGTCTCAAAATCCTGCCTGACAAAAATGTCGCTGGATTGCTCCACGATCTGCCTGAAATTTTCTTCGCTTTCTCTCAGCGCGTTCTCGGCCTGTTTACGCCGGATTATGCCGCCTAATTCAGAGGAGAGAAATTCAAGCCGTCTGATATCCTCCACAGCGAGAGGTTGGACGCTGGAAAGTTCCAGCAATCCGACGCTTTCGTCTCTGGAAAGGATGGGGATGGCGATCACGCTTTGAATGCCCAGCTTTTCCTGGATGGCCGGAATTAACTGCTGCAGAAGTTGATTATCGGTAAATTCCGCGATCATCGACTGGATCTGATGCTTCTCCTCAACGATGAAAAATTTTTTACCTGCCAATATCTTTCCATAGAGGCTGCCCTGCTTTAACAGGATCCTGGTCTTCGGGATCTTCATCCCGATCGTCTTTTCGATCCAGTGGATATTTTCCGGTTTAATCTGGTAGTTCTGCAACTCCAAAGCCTTTTTATCAGGTGTGACGAGATAAACAGCCGCTCCAAAGGAGGAAAAAATTCGTTTGGTTTCTTCCGCTAAAAAGGCAAGGCTCCTTTCCAGGGTGTCGCCTCGGCTCACAGAATCGGTCATGCTCTTCAACAAGGCCAGATCTTCATTCCGTTTGAGGATCTCTTTTTCAGCCAGAACGCGCTCAGTGATATCCTGGGTGAACACCAGGGTGGTGTTCTCTCCGTGGATGGTAACCTGTGAGGAGGTTGAATCAGTTTCGCAATCGCTGCCGTCTTTACGCCTGATCTTGATGCGCATCATGGAATTGGGCTGCCCTTTCCTGAGGCTCGAGATCCGCGACAATAAGGCTTTACGCGAATCGGGGTGGATGAAATCAAGGATACGGGCGCCGACAAGTTCATCGGGTTTTTCAACCCCGAAAATACGCTGTGCGGCGGGGTTGGCAAAATAAATCCTTCCCTTTTGAATGAGCATGATGCCCGCCGGTGATTTTTCCACCAGGATGCGGTATCGCTCCTCGCTTTCCAGCAAGGCTCCTTCAATGTTTTTTTGTTCGGTCAAGTCCGTGATAACCCCCAGCACCGCGGGTGACTTGTTCTCCGTAACCGGCAAAGCACGTTTCACAAGCTGCACTTTTTTGGGCCCCGTCGCAGGAAAATCGATCACCATGTCCGGATTAACCCAATCTTTTCCGGTTCGATGGATCTTTTTATCTTGTTCTATTGCTTTTTGTGCAATTCTGTGTCGATCCCCTAATTCTTCGTCGGTCTTTCCAAGGATCGATTCTTCGGTCATCCCCATCGCTTCGGCAAAACTCTTATTGGAGAGGCGGTAACGGCCCTCTATATCCCTGACAAACACGTAATTCGGAATGGAATCCAACACGATCTTCAAAAAGCGCTGATTGTCCTTGATCGCCTCGTCCGCGATCATTTCCTTCGAAATATCCGTTACCATAGCCAGAAAATAACCAAAACCGCCCTGCGGATCGTTGATCTTGTTCACCAACACTTTCGCCCAAACCGTATCGCCGTCCTTGCGGATATAGCGTTTGATGGTGTTGTAGCGATCCAGTTTCCCATCCATGAGCAGCCTGACCTGAGCGATGTCTTCTTCCACGTGCTCAGGATGCGTTATGGAGGAAAACTTCTTCCCCAACAATTCCTTACGCGAATAACCGGTGATCCTGCAGAATTCGTCATTGACGCTCAACAGCTTCATGTCATCGCCCGCAGTAACGATGCCCACAGGGCTTTTTTCAAATATGGAACGGAAACGCGCCTGGGTTTCAAGGGTTTCCTGCTCTGCCAAAATCCTCTGCAACGCGATAGCGATATCATTGACCAGGGTTTCAATTAATGTCCGGTTCTCGCCTAAACCACCTTTGGTTAAAAACACAAAACCGCCAAAATCCAGATCATTCCAGCTGCACCCCATCACGTGGATCTCTTTCACGCCCAGGTATCTTTCGATCCTTTCACAAACGCGTTTGGGTAATTTATGAGTCACCAAACCGTATAATCCGAAATCATACTTGACCAATTGATTGCTCTGCCAAAGTTCAAGTGCTTCAGGTTCGATGTCCTTCAGGCGTACATCAAAATTTGAACGCTTCAAACCATAATTCGTAAGCAGTTCATCCATGGTTTTTCCAAACCCGAAAAAGCCGACAATTTTTATCACATTATTTGAGTCGTCAAAACGTGTAAACACCACGTAGCCGTCCGGGAGAAGGCGCATGAGACAATTTCCTGCCAGTGAATATAATTCTTCGAGGTCAGAAATTTGAAGCAATTTTCTCTGTGTTTCATAGAAAACCTCGCGGCTTTTTTCATGGTTTTTTCGGTCAGTAATATCAATGTGTGTTCCGACCATACGAGTGGGTTCACCAGAGGCAGAAATACCGATCAGCTTGCCGTGAGACAGAATATCCTTGTAATCACCCGATTTCGTCTTCAAACGAAATTCCACATTGAATGTTTTATCACCGGCCGCAGTGGCTTTTTGTATTTCCAGGTTGGTGACCTCGCGGTCATCCGGATGAAGTAATTTGAGAAAATTTTCATAAAGGGATGGAAATTCACCAGGCTTGTACCCCAGCATGGTGTACCATTTGTCGTTTACCGTGATCTGACCGGATTGTACGTCCATATCCCAATAACCATCTTCCATGGCATTGTATGTAACCTGAAGGCTGCTCTGGCTTTTTTCTCTCTCAATATCCGCCCGCAAGCGCTTGATCACCAGGCTGGTTTGATTTACGAGAGATTCTATGATCCCCGCGTACATGGAAGGGTCTAACTTGCTTAAAATCACTACGCTGCCGAAATGCCTTCCTTCGCCGACAAGACCCATCATGCAGATATGCTTGATCTCCAATTGTTTTTCGGCCACCTTGCAGACCGCCAATGGAATTTTCTTCATCAGCAGTTGATACAAACCACCATCATATGGATGCAATTTTCCAGATTGGAAAAGCTGTAAATCATTGAACGGGGCGTCTTTAAGATGGTATTTGATCTTGCGTGGGTCCAGGTTGTATCTTTTCACCAGGTCATCGAAGATGCCACTTAAACCATAGATATGGTTGATACTGACCACATCCTTTACCTGGTCCACGCTTGTTATCCCCACGATGCTCTCAGGGAGCAATTCCCAGATGCGGGACCCCATCAATCTGTACGCCTCATCGATCGAGGTGACCACTGCCAACTCAGTTTGTGTTTTTAGTGATAAGTTAAGATAGCTTTCTTCAAGTTTCTTTTCGGTAATGTCGGAAAAATGGCCAAATGAACCCATATAAACGCCCTGATCGTCCAGAATGGGTTTGGCCGAGATGGACATCCAGGCGGTCGTCCCGTCTTTTTTGCGAAACCGTCTTTCGTAGGTCTCCGCGACCCCCTGGTGCCGGACTTTCATTTTCTTGCGATGGTCTTCCAAATCCTCTTGGTAAAAGAAGGTCGAGATGGGCTTGCCCAGCAGTTCTTCTCTTGAATACCCAAGCAAGAGACATACACTATCATTTAGGTAAGTCGTGAGCTCATGCGTGTCCGCCACTAAAATTCCCTCAGGAGCGTCTTCCACGAGCTTCCTGAAGGATATATCGTTTAATAATTCTTCATCTTCTTGTTTGGTTTGTGGTTTAGATAGTTTTCCGGTCACTATTCTCCCCCATTCTCAAAAGCGACGGGCTTTATCGATTGCGTCAGTTGTTTTTCATCGCCTCACTCACAGGAAGGTCGACCTATTGACACAATCCGTTGGATATGGGGATCATAAAATTGAATTTTTTTACTGGTTCCAATCTTCTATTAAGACTAGTGTACATGAGGATAGAATCCTACACAAGTGGTCTGAATTGCATTTTCGTCTTTTTAAATTAGAGTTTTCTAATGCTTTTGGTCATTTACAACGTGAAACGGTTCCTGAAAAACTCATGATTTGAGCCGAATTCATGAAGCGGAGCGGCTGCGGTGACCTTCCACAGCGTCGATGATGGCCTCGCGCAGGGTCATGACAGCCAGTTCTGCGCAATGTAAATGGTCCTCAGGCAGACCTCCCAGGGCTTCAAGCAGTTCCTCGGCGTTTATCTGTTGCGCTTCAGTCAATTTTTTCGTGGTCGCCATCTTGGTGATCATGGTGCCGCAGGCGTAAGTCGCCCCGCAACCATCCGCCAGAAAACGGGCGTCCAGGATCCTGTCGGCCAGGATCCTGAGGTCGATCTGCATACGGTCTCCACAACTTCCGGTGAACAACCCTTGCGCGTCAGGCTGATCGAGGGTACCCACGTTTTGGCGGCTTTGGATGAGATACATCACCGTATCAGAAAAAGGCTGCGCGGCACATCCCTCATTGTGTGAAAAATCATCGCTTTCGGCCATTGAAGCTGATTCGGCCTGCGCCTTTTCATCATGTCCATCAAGGGCAACCTCACTTGACGGCGCGGTAACGGTCATCTGTTCTTCTGCCTTTGAAACAGAATCAAGGAAGGAAGTGAGTAAAGGTGAAAACCCATCCAAGGGAATTTTCTCGATCTCTCCTGCATCACATGCCCGGGCAATTTTTTCCTCAAAAGGCACCCTGGCCAAAAGGGGAGCCTGAGCCTCAGCGGCAAGGTCTGCAAACCACCCGGAACTGGAGGGTGAGGAGCCGTTTTCAACCAAACCTAGTAGGGGTAAATTCAAGCGCTGGATCAGTTTGAGGGTGCCCGCATTAATGTCGGCAGACGCTTTGTGCGGCGCGCCAACCAGCAGCACACCAAAAATCGGGATGGTCTGCAAGATCGTGACAGCGGCTTCAGAGTTGGCGGGCGGCAGATCAACCAACAAATAATCAAGTTCTCCCCACTCCATTTCATGCCATAGTTCTTTCACCACATTGCTGATAAGTGATTCTTTCCATACGATCTTTTGGTCCGCGCCAGACAAGAAGAAATCCGCCGAGATGATCTTGACCCCGCCCGAGCTTTGAGGCGGGATGAAGCTGTAGTCTCCCCGGCTCACTGGCCCGCTCACGCCAAAAAAGGCGGGTACGCAGGAAGCCGTAAAATCGGCGTCGAGGATGCCCACACGGCAGCCCTTTGAATTGAGCAAACCAGCCAGCAAGCTTGTAATGAAGGTCTTGCCGGTGCCGCCTTTTCCGCCTGCAATGGCGATGGTTTTTCCGATTTTGTTATTTACAATGTTTTGATTTTCACTCTGTTGGTCTTTTTGGCCTGCTTCGGTCATGATCGGTGAATCCTCTTCGTTGTAATTGATTATGATTTTTTTCGATTTTGATACCAACCCGTTTTGGTCACCTGAAAAATATCAAAATCCGGGATGTAAGGTTTGATATCCAGCAGGGGGGTCTTGTCCAGCATGTCTGCCCCTGAAAAATGCACCTGGTTTCCGGAATGGGAAATGACCTTCACGACGGAAAACCCGATCTGGTTTGGCCGGCATGGATAGCGCGTGGTGAACAATCCCCTTTCCTGGTCATCTAGAAAGGGTTTTACCAGCATCGAAGGTTGGTCAGAAGCCCGATCAAAAAGGTAGACCAGGTAGACGTGAGAAAATTCCTCGATCCCACCCAACCCCTGCTCAAACTCAGGGAACACTTCAGCCACCCCTTGCAGTTCTGACCGGGCGGACTGGATGGGTGAGGATGCTGCATCCAGGATGGGCGTGTGGAGGACGCCGATGGGATTGAGTTCGAACATACTATCCTCACCCTTGAGCAGCGAGGGTGACGGTTTTTACACCCTTCACCTGCGGGAAGGAAGCTCCCTGTTGGATGGTCAGCGCGGCGGCATCCTCATCCACCACGATGGATCCAGAAAGGTAGGTGATCCCCTTTTGCAACAAGAGCTGCGTGAGCGGCGTGGAAGGCCCTAAAACCATGAGCAGGGCGTCCTTCTTGCAGAGGGCAAGAAGCGATTCGAAGGTATGATTGATTAACGATGTACCGGTGATGGCCACGACATCGGCCTGGGGCAGGTATTGTGCCGCGGCTTCTTCCGGAAAGTCGTCGCCATACGGCTTTTTCTCAATGACCCAGCAGTTTTTGGTAGCGTCTTTGATCTTGGGCACAAAGGGGAAATGGCCGATGACGGCCAGGTTTTTGTTTTGCGCCTCTTTTGCCAGCACGTCCGCGGCGTTGATCTCAACCAGGCGGCTGTGGTCAACCTCCAGCAGTGAGTTAATGGCAGCCACACCGACCGAAGCTTCGAGAAGATTATCCGATTTGATCCAGCCGGCCAGTTCCTGGGCGCTTTTTTCGAGCAGGTTGCCAACCTCGCGCATGTGCGAGTGTCCGTGCGGACCGCAATTCGTCAAGGTGGAACCCAATCCAGCATGTTTGCTGCATACCAAAACCCAGTGAACGCCGACCACAAGTTTGCGCACGGCAACTGGTTCTTTGGGTAACGAGTCAAGGATCTCATCGAGGATTTTCATTTACGCTCCTAAAGATAGAATGGTGTTCAAAAATTAGCAGATCTTCTTTTGCAGGTTTTTGCGATAGAAGATTTCGCCGCCGTATGGCGTCTTGATCAATTCCTGCTGTTCAAGCAGGCAATCAACGACTTCCCAGGCGGCGCCGGATTTTTGGATCAGTTTCTGCAAGGCGGTTTCTCTGATCGGATGAACCGCAGTGATGCTCAAGATGTTTTCACGAATATCGCCTGAGGACACAAAGTCCGTGCCTTCGTGTTCAAACAGCGGGATGATAAAGGGGTTGACCCGCAGTAATTGCCGCAGGATCGAATTTAATACCTCTGGTGGAGGAGGTTTCACCCATGACTCCGCCGGCGGGCGTATGGGAATAGAAATGTAGGCGCATAACGGCTGCAAATCATGCAAGAAAGAAGAAAGTCTCTGAATCGATTCCTCGTGATCGTTCATGCCTGAGATCAACATGGTCTCAGTGACGAGGATGCCTGTATACTTCTGTCGAAATTCCAGGATCGCGCCCAGGATGAATTTGAGATCCAGCTTTCGGTGCGGTCGATCCATCTTTGTCCAATCCTGCGGGATCACCGTATCCACTTTGAGTGACAACCAATCCGCCTGCAGTAAGGCTTCTTGCACAGTCTCAAGAGTTAACAAAGAGGAATTGGAGATCACGGCCACGGGGATCCGAAAAGTCTTTAATTCCCGGATCAAGTCACCCAGATTAAGATCCAGAGCTGGCTCGCCGTCAGGCACCAAGGAAAGGTAATCGACTTCGTGTCCCTGGCTGGCAGATTCCGCGAGGGCCTGCCGCACCTGGGCAAGGATCTCTTCTACCGGATAAAAGTTTTCACGGTGGATGGAACAGTTCGTGGTACGTCCGAGCTGGCAGTAGACACAGGAATAAGAACAATGCTTGGGAGGAATGTGATTGATCCCCAGGCTGTAACCAAGCCGCCGGGAGGGTACCGGCCCAAAAACATACATGGTTTATTCCTTAATCCTCGTCCTCATCTTCAAGTTCTTGTTGTCTCTTGATGTAACCGGCGGCGGCAGGGGGTGTTGAATACCACAACAGCGCGTTCATGAACACCGCCGATGTAACACACCACGAACAGGTGGCGTGGATGACAAAGACTTCAAGATAGGTCAGGTAGATCGAAAACAAAACGCCAAATAAAGCCAGGCCCCATTGGGTCAGCGAGGCAAGATAACGTAATTTTCGCAGCCTGGAGTTTGCCACCAGCCAGACAGGCAAAATGGCAAGGTAGCCGAGCAGTCCCAGCACGGCCGTGGGCAGAAAAC
>CAZNAF010000046.1:0-21060 GCA_964570925.1 uncultured Anaerolinea sp. | reverse complement strand
AGAGGCCAAAAAAGGGAAAGCATGCGCTGGGCCAGGCCGCCGATGGTAAGGATGGCGGGCTGCCCTCCGCCGGGAAAAGCAGGGTCGTAAACGACCTCGTTGAACGGTTCAGCCAGGCTTCGCTGCGGCACCAGCACAAGGATGGAATCAGCAGGAACGCCCCTTTTGATCAAAGACAGCATGCGTTGCACGGCAGCGCTTGTTTTACCGCTTCCGGCTTCGCCATGCAGGCTGATGCGCCCTGAAAGAGGCAGGTCAACGATTGCCTGTTGCTGCGGAGTGAGTTTAAACCCCTTCAAAAGGACCTCATGAACCCTTAATATGGCAGACCGGCAATACAGTGCAATACAGCCCGGGTGAGCAGAGCATCTGCCATGGAACGATGCGCATTGGGCAGGGACACGTTGAAGTAGCTGCCGGCTTCTTCGAGTTTAAAATAACGCAAAGACCCCCGCGCGGGATTCCAAATACCGCGAAATTCAGAATAGAGCGTCAGAACATCCACGATCTTCAGGTTTTCACGCCAGGGCAGGCGGTATCGCGCGTGCGACTGCTGCATCATACGCAGGTCAAAGGGCGCGTTGTAGGCCGCGATGCTTCGTCCATAGAGCAGGTTGCGAATGGTCGGCCAAAGGATCGGCCAGTTTTTGGCCGTGGCTGTCATCTCATTGGTGATGCCGTGGATGCGTGATGCTACCGGCGGGATCGCACGCGAAGGTTTGACAAGTTCATCGAAAAGCACCCCTCCGTCATGATCGAGGATCGAGAATTCAACGATCTCATCAGCAACTTCAAGACCAGTGGTTTCGCTGTCGATATAAACCGGTTTATCATCCAACCAGCGTTTCGCATTATTTATGGCGTTGAGTTTGCTTGCATCTGAAGAAGGCATCATGCGTTGTAAGGCCCCTATTGAACCCAGGCCATTAATTCCTGCAGGTCAACATTAAAATTGGATCTTTCGCGCGCAGAGACGTATGCACCGACATGGCCCTTGTTCTGAATGACGTTGTCACTGAATTCCTTCACCAGGCTGCCGTTGATGTAGATTTTGAAGGTGTCATTGATCACTTGCACACCAAGGCGGTTCACCTGGTTTTCACCGCTCTTGATATGAGAGTCCTGAGTCCAGCTGATCAGGTTTACGCCATATCCTTCATTCTCAAGTCTATCCACAATGTAACTTCCGTCACACGACATCCCCACAAAATAGCCGATACTGTCATTGTAGGTGGGAACACGCATGGCCAGGCCGTAATTGTCCTTACCGGCGCAAGAACCGGTCTTGAAAGTTCCTTCCAGGTAAAAATTCGTTGGATTGAAGGCACTTAACCGCCATCGTTTGCCAAGATTGATGGCTTTGCTGACAAAATTCAAGCCGCTTGGTTGGTTTGAAATGGTGATCGCGTTATCACTGTATGGATTTGTCGCCACACCAAACGGATCACCGCTGGTAGCCGCATTGAACCAAAAGTCGGGGTTACCCAGGCTCAACTTGGGATCGTCAGGGGAGGATGTTGCCGTGGGCGTAACGGTTTCTGTGGCGGTGGCCGTGAGCGTGGCGGTTTCAAGCCCAATGGTCGGGATTGCCTCCGCGGGTAGGGTTTCTGTGGACGTGGGATCTGCGGCCGCCAGGGTGGCTGCTACTCGTGCGGCAACTTCATCGGCGTCAGCGGTCGGTTGTCCAATAGGCAGGTTGCAGGCTGAAAGCAGGATGAATGCAAGTAGAAAAACTGGAATGATCTTTTTCATTTTTCCTCTCCATTGTCTGGTTTATTATAGCCTTACAAAGCCATCCTTCGCAACAAGCAGACCGGGTTTCTCATGGCCTAAGGATCATGGATAAGACATAAATCCGCTTCAGGTATAATTTAACGCATACCATGAAAACACTCGTGATCCAACTTGAGGGATATGATGACGTCATTTCGATAAAAGATAAAATGACGTGGCAGCCATGCAGACGGGTCCTGTTGGTTTGGCCGAAACGCGGCAAGATCCTTACCAATGAGTTGGAGCTGGTGTTATTGCAACGAGCAGCGAAGGCGAATGGTGCCGAATTGGCCCTGGTGAGCCACCATCCCGTCATTATGGAATGGGCGCTTGAAAAAGAGATCCCGTTATTCGCTTCTATTAATGCCGCTGAACGAAGTGCCTGGAAATCCGTTCCCTCCATCGTTACAGAAAGACGCTTTCCCCGCGGAGTGGCGGCAATTAAAGCCAAAAAACCTGCCGAATTTTCTTCTGCGCTCACTGAAAAAGTCAAATCGTGGTGGCGGGTGGTCGCCATGGCAGCCAGTTTGGCGGCTTTGTTGGCGTTGTTCCTGGTGATTTTTCCTTCCGCTGAAATTACCTTCTATCCCCAGATTGCCTTGCAGGAAAACGAGATGGAGTTCAGCGCGTCTGAAAAGCAAACCGCGATCAATCCGGCAGGTGGCATTCCTGCATTACCAGTCTTTATAGAAACGAGCGCTGAACTCAGCCGTCCCAGCAGTGGGATTACGACTGTAGCCACAACCAAAGCGAAAGGGATCGTCACGCTGACAAACCTTTCAGAACAACAATTGGTCTTGCCGGAAGGTTCCTTTTTGGTCACCAACGAAGAAGACCCAGGCTTTTTTATTCTCACTCGGTCGGTCACCCTTCCTGCAGGTATCGGAGAAACGCTTCAGGCGGATGCGGAGGCCTTGCTTGCAGGAGAAAAAGGCAACATTGAAGCGGAAAGGATCGTTTCCCTTGCCGGGGAAGCAGGGTCTCAAGTGCAGGTGACCAATGAAGCGCCTTTTACCGGCGGCACAAGCACGCAAGTACCCGCACCGGATGAAAGAGACTACAAGATCCTCAAGGAACAATTATTGACACAACTCGCGGACCAGGCACAGAAAAATCTGATCGCGGAGGATGAAAAAGGGGTGCAGCTCATCCAGGGAAGCGTTCAGCTGGAGGAGATCCTGCTCGAAGAACAGTTGGGAGAGATCGGTCAACCCTTCGATGAAGCAACGCTGCGTATTTCCGCACGATTCAAAGGCTTATCTTACAGGCAGAGTGACCTGGAAACCGTAGCGAGAATTATTCTCGACGCGGACATCACGCAAGGCTATGTCGCCCTGGATGAATCGCTGGAGGTAAGCCCCGTGGATCCGGTTCTCCTGGATCAAACCGGGCGCGCGACCTGGAAAGCCAGCGTTTCACGAAGGGTTATCCCCGACACTGATTTTGAACAGGCTGCCGTTCTGTTAAGTGGAAAGAGCATGGCGACAGCCAAAGCCATTTTTGCTGGTCTTTTCGAGCAAACACAACCTGCCGGCTTTAAAAACCTGTTGCCCTGGATGCCTTTTCTTTCCACACGTATCAAATTCATCAACGGAGCGCTGCAGTGAAAGGAAGAGTGCTTGCACTTGATCCGGGTGAAAAACGTCTCGGCGTAGCCGTGAGCGACGAAACGCGCACCCTGGCGCGTGGGCTTGCCGTGATCCGTCACGTCTCCTTGCAAGAAGATTGCACGGCGGTCCTTGTTCTGGCTCGTGAGAATCAGGCAGACCTGATCGTGGTGGGAACGGTACTGGATGAAAACGGTGAGGAGAGGCCTCAAACGAGGCATGCCAAAAAACTTGCCGAAACATTAACCAATCTTTCCGGTTTAAAAACCGTGTTATGGGATGAAACGGACACCACCAAACAAGCCTGGTCCATACGCAAACAATCCGGGGCGTCGAAGCAAAAACGTTCAGGCCATCTGGATGAGGTTGCTGCGGCTTTGCTCTTGCAGTCTTACCTGGATTCCATGAATGATAAAGGTGAAATCGATGCGTAAAACGAGAACCGATCCCTTGATCCCTGCCTTGCTGCTGATCCTCCTGTTTGTAATAGGATCGGCCATTTTATGGCTGGGCGTGATCAAAATGTCACAGGACCGCTTTGGTGCTCCAACCGCCAGCCTGACCCATTTTCAACGCTGGAGCTACGGCTTGCGCCTCCTCGTTGCCCAGGACGATCTGCTCACACCGGTATCCTATACTGAGCAGGAAAGGGCCTTCAACATACCTGCCGGTGCGAGCGTTACGTCGGTGGCCATGGACCTGGAATCGAACGGCTTGATCGCCGACTGGCAAGCTTTCAGGTTTTTCGTCATTTATAAGGGATTCGACACTGCTATTAAGGCGGGTGATTTTTACCTTTCTCCATCCATGACGGCCATCGAGATCGCAGACGCGATCCAATCAAGCTATTCAGAGGTGGTATCGTTTTACATATATCCGGGCTGGCGTGCGGAAGAAATTGCTGCCGCGCTGCCCAGCTCTGGAATTGAGGTGAGCGCGGAAGAGTTTCTGGCTGTGGTAAAAAATCCGTCAGGACTTGCCCTGCCTGATTTCATGGCGGGTTTTCCCAGCCTGGAAGGATTTCTCTTCCCGGGTGAGTACACCATTCACCGCCAGATTTCAGCCCAGGAGCTGGCACTGACCTTTGTTCGCCGTTTTGAGGAAACGATTGACCCCGATTTGCGGTCTCGCCTGCAAAGCAACGGCTTGAGCCTCTACCAATCCGTCATCCTGGCCTCCATTGTCCAACGTGAGACCTTTGAAGATAGCGAACGCGCCTTGATCGCTTCGGTTTTTTATAACCGCCTGGCTGCCGGCATGAAACTCGAAACGGACCCAACGGTCCAATACGCGCTGGGATACAGCGAATCCTGGGGCGGCTGGTGGAAGACCCCACTGGCTCTGGATGACCTTGGGGTGAATTCACCCTATAATACCTATTCAATATCAGGGCTCCCGGTTGGGCCTATTTCCAACCCGGATTTACCCTCACTTCAGGCGGTGGCTTCTCCTGAAGTGAGCGGGTTTTTCTTCTTCCGCGCCAATTGCGACGGTTCAGGCTCGCATGTCTTTTCACAGACCTTTGACGAACACTTATCAAAAGCTTGTCCTTAGCGGGTTTGTTTAATAATAAAAAAAATCCCGAACTTTTGAATTCGGGATTTTTATTTTTTTGGCCAGGCCTATTTGGCGTTGTAACCGGGACCGCTTTTGTAAAAGTCATTATTCGCCTGAATGGCCGGGGTCAGGTCAACCGTTTCTCCTGCGGCCAATACCTTGGTTGCCGTTAGATGAACGGCTTCACCATCGCGATTCTTGCCGTCATAAGCCTCTGTGAAGCCGGCAGTACCTTTGGGCATGGATTGACGTTCTCCGCCCTTGGCAGTGTACGCAGAGGGAACTTCATCTTCGGGGAAGATCGCGCTATAAGGGCATTCTGATTCACAAGCGCCGCAATCGATGCAGGTTTCTGCGTCGATATAATACCAGGGGTACTGATCTTCGGGTTTTCCTGGAGTAATACACTCCACGGGGCACACGGTCGCGCAACCGCCTTCTCGCATGCATAAACTCGTAATCACTCTTGCCATTGTAACCTCCGTTTTTTCATAGTTAGGATTTATTATCAGGCGAACCGGTTTGCGGCTTCCTGCCAGTTGACCAAGGCCCACCAATTCGTGATGTATTCGGCGCGTCGGTTTTGATACTTAAGGTAATATGCGTGTTCCCATACATCGATCACAATGAGCGGGTCAAAACCTGACTGCATGGGGGCGTCTTGATTGGCTGTGGAGTGGATCACGAGTTCGCCCTTGCCGTCTTTGCTGAGCCAGCAATATCCGCTGCCGAACCTTGAAACGGCGGCTTTTTCGAACTCGTTCTTGAAGTTCTCAAAACTACCCCATTTGGCTGCGATCGCGGCCGCAAGTTTTCCATCCGGTTCCCCTTTTTGTCCAGGTGCCATACAGGTCCAATAAACATTGTGGTTATAGACGCCACCACCCATGTTTCTTACCGCCTCCCTGATATCCTCAGGGACTTTTCCAAGATCTGAAAGGATAACTTTCAAGTCAAGGTCGAATAACTCGGGGTGTTTTTCTATAGCCGTGTTTAGGTTTTTAAGATAAGTTGCGTGGTGTTTTGTGTAATGGATCTCAACTGTTTTTGCATCGATGAAGGGTTCCAGTGCGTCAACTGCGTATCTCAATGGCGGTAATTCAAAAGCCATTTCTTCCTCCTTTTCACCGATCTCATAAATATGAAGTATTTATTAAATTTTATATTACGATTAAAATTCTAGTCAAGGATAGATGCTTTGTCAAGTTATCCAGAGTAACCGGATAAACATAAACCAGTTTTTACGGAAAAGATCATGGACATTAGAAAAACACCTGCGGGAACCCCGCTGGCGGGATTATTTTTCGGCATTTTGGCGGTATCAACGGCTTCAATTTTTATTCGTTTCGCTCAGGGGGAGGCCCCTTCTCTGGTGATCGCTGCTGGCAGGATGCTGGGCGCTACGCTTTTGCTTTTTCCATTTGCGATCAGGAATCTTGCTGCGGACCTGAAGAAAATAACAGGCCGAACGATCATTTTTCTTGGGTTGGCAGGTATTTTTTTGGGCATGCATTTCGCTACCTGGATCACATCGCTCGAATTCACCAGTGTGGCCAGTTCGGTGGTACTTGTCACCACAGCCCCGCTTTGGGTGGCTCTTTTGTCCCCGGTTCTTTTAAAAGAGAAAGTGAAAACGGCTGTATTCTTGGGCTTGGCCATTTCAATGGTGGGCAGCATTTTGGTTGGACTGAACAGCCTATGCAACGTTAACCTTGCGGGCATCAGCTGCATGAGTTTGTCTACGCTTTTCGCAGGGAGAGCGGTTTGGGGGAACCTTCTGGCTCTTGTGGGAGCCTTTCTTTCAGCCGGCTACCTCATGATCGGCAGGCACGTACGTCACGAAGTATCACTACTCTCTTACACATTTGTGGTTTATGGGGTTGCGGCGGTCAGTTTGCTGCTCTTGTTGGTCTTGGGCGGCGTGGTTTTACGACCCTATCCAGCGGAAACCTGGCTGTGGATTTTCCTGCTCGCCCTCATTCCGCAGGTTTTGGGTCATTCCACGTTCAATTACTTTCTCAAGAGGCTTTCTGCCGCTTTTGTTTCTGTTGCCTTGTTGGGTGAGCCCGTTGGAACCGTTTTGTTGGCTTACATTTTTCTTCGAGAGTCGCCAACACCGTTGGAGATTATAGGTGGAATTCTGATCCTGACAGGGATAGCCGCGGCCACAATTTCCAATTCCACGAAAACAAAAACCGCCTGAAATATCAAACAGGCGGTCGGTTTTATACCTGGAATAAAAGTTATCTCCGGTAAAGTGTATTCATCTCTTGCATGCGTTCCAATAAATAAGGGGAGAGGTCACTGGAAAGGAAGCGCCAGCCCCAGTTCCCCGCCGGTTTTCCCGGGAAGTTCATGCGCGCCTCGGTATCCAGGCTGAGCAGATCTTGCAGGGGGGCAATGGCGAACACTGCGGTGGATGACCAGCCCGCCCGAATCAGGTCCCAGGAGATATCATCTCCTGACCTGGCCAGGTAACGGCGGCAAAAATCGCGTTCCTCTTCAGGTGCGGTCTTGTACCAGCCCAGGGTGGTGTCATTATCGTGTGTACCGGTATAGACCACGCAATTTGGAAGATAATTGTGAGGTAAAAAGGGCTCTTCTGCGTCAGTGGAAAAGGCGAATTGAAGCACTTTCATGCCCGGCAGGTGGAATGTTTCTCTTAGCTCCACCACATCGGGCGTGATCTCACCCAGGTCTTCGGCGATGATCGGCAGTGATTTGAATTCGTTCTCAAAAGCCTTGAAGATCGCCTTTCCCGGTCCCTTGCGCCATTTTCCGGTTTCTGCCGTGGGTGATCCATAGGGGATTTCCCAATATCCGGCAAAACCCCTGAAATGGTCCAGTCGGATAATATCCACGGATTTGAGCACGGAACGGATACGGTTGAGCCACCATGAATAGCCCTGTGCTTTGTGCACGTCCCAGCGATAAAGTGGGTTGCCCCATAATTGACCGGTGGGTGAAAAGTAATCCGGCGGCACGCCGGCTACGCTGGTGGGCAGCCGGTTCTCATCAAGGTGGAACAATTCCGGATGAGCCCATGCGTCCGCGCTGTCAAAAGCCACGAAGATGGGTATATCACCAATAATGGTGATGTTCTTCTTATGCGCGTAGGCACGCAATTGGTTCCATTGAATGGAGAAAAGATATTGTCTGTATTTTTGTTTTTCAATTTCAGGTTTATGCGATGCGCGAAAAACTTGCAAGGCTTTTTCATTTCGCAGTCGAAAATCATCGCGCCATTGATGCCAAGCCACACTGCCTTGATCTTCTTTTATGGCCATGAACAAAGCGAAATCATCCAACCAATCACTTTCTGATTTGCAAAAGGATTGATACTCTTTCTGAATTGCTGGGTTTTTATCTTGCGTGAAATGAAGATAGGCAAGATCCAAGACGCGGTTCTTCCAGGAGATGACTGCTCCGAAATCCACTTTTTGGTCAGGCAGCTGTGGACGATCCTTGAGATCTTCAATTTTCAGAAGGCCTTGATCCTGTAATAGAAATGGACTGATCAGGATCGGATTCCCGGCAAAGGCTGAAAAACATTGATAGGGTGAGTCACCATAACCGGTAGGGCCGAGTGGAAGGATCTGCCATAACTTGCAGCCGCATTCTTCTAAAAAATCGATCCACCGGTAAGCTTCCGGACCAAGATCGCCGATCCCGTCCGGGCCGGGAAGACTGGTGGGGTGGAGCAGGATCCCTGAACTTCTTTCAAAACCCATAAACAATCCTTATGCGTTAATTTCTCACGTATTATACGTGTGGTTGCAAAAAATGACACCATCCGTTTTCGATCGGGGTGGTTTCTATGCGTTTTATATAACCATCTCGATGTAATCGTCCGAGGTGGTTTCGTGCAGATCCCCGCCCAGAAATTCGATCAGTCTGGTAACCAGGGTGGATTTCGTTTCAGCGTCTTGTCGGCTCCAGGTGCGGCTCTTAACTTCCAGGAACAAGCCAAGGTCCGGTTTTTTGATCTCATCAATGTTAATAAAGAATTCATATCCTTCAAATTTCACCAAAAAACGAACGCGGTCTTTTTCGATTTCCTTTTCCTGGTGTGGTTTGAAGTACTCGCGGTAGAATCTAGGACTTTGCGTGGCATCGGCGATGTAGCGGCTGCGTGACAGAAGCACTTCCTGCGGGAACCGGTCTTCAATGGTTTGTCCGATCAAGGTTAACCGGGAGCGAACCTGTTCGATCTCATTGTTGCTGCCCAAAAACTCATCTTCGCGGTATCTTAAAATACCCTGTTCGACATCCTTGAAGAAGAAGTAAATATCATATTCGCGGTAGTGTCGTTTGCGGATGATCTCAATTTCAGGACTTTTCAAGGCTTTATAAATGGGCGCGGTGTCTTTGACGCGAACTTTGATTTGGATTTCAAAGCTTTCCTCTTCGGCGGCACCGCCAATGGCAACCAGTTTGGAAAGAATGGAAGATTCACGATGGATTAAAAAGCTGTCGATCTTTTTGGCATACTCCTGGCTGTGTTTGGTGATCTCTTCTTCATCGATTTGAAGCAGTTTATGTTCGGTCATGAGCCATTTACCGTTGACCATGACGTCGCTGACATCAGAAGCCTTGGCAGCGTACACGATCTGCGCGTAAATACCCAGCGGGTTGTGTTTGAATTGCGGGTTGTTATGCAGGGTCTTCAGATCAACCAGGATGAGATCGGCGCGTTTTCCGGATTCCAGGGATCCGGTCAAATGACCGATGTGCATGGCCTGCGCGCCAAGGCGGGTGCCCATAAGTAGAGAGTCCCTGGCCGGCAGGGTGGTCGGATCTCCGCTGATCCCTTTTTGTAAAAAGGAGGCCAGACGGATTTCTTCGAACATATCCAGGTCGTTGTTCGAGGCCGCGCCATCCGTGCCAATGCCCACATTGAGGCCCAGCTCAAGCATGCGGCTGATGGGTGCCACCCCCGAAGCCAGCTTAAGGTTTGAGGATGGGTTGTGCGCCACCCCCACACCGAGATGTTGCATGGTGCGCATTTCACCTTCATCCACGTGTACGCAGTGGGCGGCCAGCACCTTGGCTTCAAAGAGATTTAGTTTCTTAAGGTAAGGCACCACCGGCATGCCCTGGTCTTTGCGCATGTTCTCTACCTCGAGGGCGGTTTCTGAGATGTGCGTGTGCAGCGGAACGTCAAATTCCAAAGCGAGAGCTGTGGTGGCCTTGATGATCTCAGGAGGACAGGTATAAGGCGCGTGGGGGGCGACGGAGGGAACGATCAGGTCGTGGTCCTTCCAGCGGCTGATGAAATCGCGTGACAGTTCCAAACTTTGTTCAAAGAATTGTGCATCGGGAGTGGGGAATTTCATCACCGTTTGGGCGCAAAGGGCGCGCATTCCGATTTCTGCGGTAGCCTTGGCGACATCTTCCTCGAAATAGTACATATCTGCGAAGGTGGTGACGCCTGATCTGATCATCTCCGCGCATGCCAGTTGAGTGCCCAATCGCACGAACTCCGGAGAAACGAATTCCCGCTCGACCGGCATCATGTAACCCATTAACCAGACATCCAGGCGAAGGTCGTCAGCCAGCCCGCGTAATAAGTTCATGGGAACGTGCGTGTGGGCGTTGACCAATCCCGGCATGAGAACTTTTCCACGACAATCCTGTATGTTTTTCGCGGAATAGGCCGACAGGATCGCTTTTTCTTCCCCGACCGCGAGGATGGAATTTCCGGAAATGGCGATCGCGCCCGGATCGTATTGATGGAACTCTTCATCCATGCTCAGCAAGATCGCGTTCTTTAGGATCAGATCAGCTTCAATCATTTTTCTCCTTTGGAATGTCATTTGTAATCAGTTGCTGGCGTATGAAATTCAAACTGGTGTGTTTTGCCCATTCCTCCCTCAGCCCCTCCGCGCCTGGATATTCGCGCTTCAATTCAACGGACCTGGAGCCGTTGGAGTAATCTTGCCAGAGGCTTGCCATTTCCGGGGTGGATTGGTAACGAAAGGTGAAAATTATTTTTCCTGTTTGCTTCTGTATTTCCGCGGCAGTTCCCAACCCCTCGTTATTGAGATTCAACAAAACCAGTCGTTCGTGCTGGATCTCTTCAAATGCGCGTTCGGAAAAACCCTTGACGTGGACAACGAACTCTTTCGGCGATCGAGCAATTGTTCGCATCACCGCTTGGGGGAGTGTTTCACCATCCACGCCAAAAATATCATTACCCAATCTCTGCCTGACCACGTTTTCCACTTCCTGGATCATTCGATCTGCGTCCTGGATTGACTCTGATTTTGCGGTAATGCGTATATCCACAATACCGGGATGTGCCAGTAGCCCTACGGTAGGATTTTTTAATTCCTCCAGGTCTCCGACCAGTTCATCCACTTTTGATTCTGGTACACCGGCCGTGTGCAAGACTCTGGCTTTAATGATCTCTTTAAGGTCGTGATTTTTCCTGAGCCAGGGAAGAACTGAAATTTGCAGCAGATATTCCATCTCTCTGGGTACCCCTGGCAGGCATACCATTGTTTTTCCATCCTTATGCAAAATAAACGACGGTGCCGTACCAACGGGGTTCGGGATGATTTCCGCTCCGGTTGGGATCATGGCCTGTTTGCGGTTGTTATCTGAGGCGTTGAGCGACCGTTTAAGAAACCTTTGCCTGATTTGTTCCCATAATTCCGGGTGGAACTCGTTGGTCGTATCAAAAGCCAGGGCGGCGGCTTCACGCGTCGGGTCGTCCACTGTGGGACCCAATCCACCTGTCGTAATGACGATATCTGCCCGGGTTAGTGCTTCTTTCATCAATTGTGAGATTCTGTGAGGGTTGTCGCCTACCATTGTGGCGCGAAACAAGTCAATGCCGTAATCTCTCAAGTTACGGGCAATATATTGCGTATTTGTATCAACGATCTCACCGAGTAATAGCTCGGTTCCAATGGTGATCAATTCAGCAGTTGGCATTTGTTACCTGTATGGTTTATTCTAACAGGATTCATCCTGTTTTTGCAAAAAGG
The DNA here is from genome assembly GCA_964570925.1 of uncultured Anaerolinea sp. GTDB lineage: Bacteria > Chloroflexota > Anaerolineae > Anaerolineales > Anaerolineaceae > UBA6107. The sequence continues at coordinate 9,131 of CAZNAF010000046.1, read as the reverse complement.
TTACTCTCAAAACAGGTACCGGTGGCAACTTAAGGTAGAATGTAAATTACCATGAAAATGAATCACCAACCCCTGAAAGAACCAGCAAGGCGGCACAACCAAATTCTCGGAAGATGGGGAGAAGAAGTGGCTGCAGCATTTCTCGAACGGCACGGGTACAAAGTCCTTGCCAAGAATGTTCGCACGCCTGAAGGGGAGATCGACCTGATCGCCGAATTTAATGGTGAACTCATCTTTTGCGAAGTAAAAACTCGAAAAGACAATTTGAAGGGTTTTCCTGAAGAAGCGCTTACCGATGAAAAAATGGACCACATGATGGATTCAGCTGAATCCTATCTAAGCGAAAATCCGCAATACGGTGAAAATTGGCGCGTGGATGTGATCTCCGTAACCGGCAATATGAACGATCCAAATCCACAGATCGAATGGTTTGAGAATGCCCTCTAACCAGACTGATTCTCAGGTGCTGGTGATCTTGGGCGCCACCGCAGTTGGAAAAACAGAGACTGCCATTCGCGTCGCCGAAAGGGTGGGCGGAGAGATCATCTCGGCGGATTCGAGACTCCTCTATCGCGGCATGGATATCGGGACGGCAAAACCTTCTCTCGATGAGCGCAGGCGCGTGAAACACCACCTCATTGACCTTGCGGACCCTGATGAGATTTGGTCATTGGCGCTTTTCCAAAAGGAATTATTACACAAGATCCACGAGATTTCTGATACCGGCAGACTTCCTATTGTGACCGGTGGAACCGGTCAATACATCCGTTCTCTGGTAGAGGGTTGGGTGATCCCCACAGTGAAACCTGACCATCAACTTCGAGCCGTACTCGAATCATGGGGCCTCGAAATAGGTTCTGAAGAATTACACAAGAAGTTATCCGTGCTGGACGCTGAAGCTGCCAGAAAGATCGACCCGCAAAACTTACGCAGACTGGTAAGGGCATTGGAAGTTATTTTCAGCTCCGGCAAACCTTTCTCCAGTCAAAAGGAAAGGGCAGAACAACCCCTGGAATTCAAATTAATTGGATTGACCAGGTCACGACCTGAATTGTATGAGCGTGTGGACGCGCGCATTGAGCAGATGTTTGCCAGTGGTTTTGAAGACGAAGTCCGCGCGTTGATTTCCAAAGGGTACTCACCTGAACTTCCCACTTTATCCGCGATCGGATACCGGGAAGTTATCCAGGTGATAAGAGGAAAATCTACACATGAAGAAGCAAAGCAGACAATGAGACGGAAAACAAGAGAGTTCATCCGCCGGCAGGCAAACTGGTTTAAACCTGACGACCCTCAGATCGAATGGTTCGAGATGACCCCGGATCCTCTCGAAAGGATCATTCGGGTTGTGCTGGGTTGGCGGAAAGGACGATAAATAATGGACCATCCCTGGTTTGATTTTTACGATCCGTCCGTACCGCATCATCTGCATTATCCGCAGATGCGGATATTTGATTTCTTGCAAGCACAAGCAACGAAGAACGGCTGCAAAACCGCCTTAATTTGTGGGGACAAACAGAAAATGTATCAAGGTTTATATACTGAAAGTCTAAAATTTGCAGGATATCTGGTTGAAAACGGTCTGCTGCCGGGTGACCGCGTGGCTATTTGTTTGCCGAATCGTATTGAATTTGTGGTTGCCTATTTTGGCACCCTGCTGGCCGGAGGCATCATCGCCGCCATGAATCCGGCTTACCCCCTTTCGGAATGGCGTTATCAGGTGGATATCACCAGGCCCAGGTTCATCCTTGGTGAAGCAGAAAGGTTTACAGATCTGCAGGTCTTGCGCGCGGAGTATAAAATTGATAAGGTGATTTGCACAGGCCGCACGACATACACTCCTTCAAAGGGTGATTGTGTCATTTTTGAAGACTTAAAAGATCGGCATCTTGGGGGAAACACCTTGCCAGAGATCACGCACGAGCATGCGGCCTTGTTGCAATTTAGCGGTGGCACGACCGGAGCGCCAAAAGCTGCACTAGCCCTGCACAAAAACGTCGTCGCGAACATTCTTCAGTTCAGCCGCTGGTTAAGCAATATGAAAGAAGGGGAAGAAACTTTCTTAACGGTCATCCCTCTTTTTCACGTATACGGGATGGTGATCGGCTTGAATGTTGGGATAGCCATGGGAGCAACCATCGTGTTGCTACCAGATAGTAAAGACCTGGGAAGTCTGTTAAAAATAGTACAGGATCACAAGGTAACATTCTTACCTGGAGTTCCTTCTCTTTACCAAGCCATCATCCGCCACCCTGACGTGTTGAACGGAAAAATTGACCTCCGTTCGATTAAGGCTTGCATTTCTGGGTCTGCCCCTTTGTTGCCCGAAACGCGCCTGCAGTTTGAATCTCTGAGCGGAGCAAAGCTGGTGGAAGGCTATGGCCTTTCCGAGGCGCCAACCGCCACTCATTGCAATCCAATCGGTGGAGAGAATCGCCTGGGATCGATCGGGCTGCCCTTGCCGGACGTGGAATGCAAGATCGTTGTTCCTGGCGAAGACGATCAAGCCTTGCAACCCGGCGAAACGGGAGAGTTGTTGATCCGCGGCCCTCAGGTCATGCAGGGCTACTTCGATAATCCTGAAGAGACTCAAATTTCCTTGAAAGGCGGCTGGCTGCACACCGGTGATATGGTGCGCATGGATTCGGACGGTTATTTCTACGTCGTGGGCAGGATCAAGGAATTGATCAAGGTGAACGGATTGCAGGTTTGGCCGGCTGAAGTGGAAAAAGTGCTCATGAAATTTAGAGGGGTTCTCGATGCCGCTGTTGCCGGGGTGCCCGATGACATGTCTGGTGAATGCGTCAAAGCCTGGCTGGTAACTGAAGACAATTATCCTCTGGATCTAGATGCGTTACAGGAATTTTGCAGGCGCCATCTGGCAACCTACAAGATCCCAAGGGACATAGAATTTGTCGAACACTTACCTCGCTCCGCCGTGGGGAAGGTTTTGAGAAGAAAATTGGTAGAAGCGCATATGAAAAAAAGACCGGGAGGGTTGTAACGCCTCCCGATCTACTTCTTATTTTTTATTGTATGACGGTGTGGGGTTTTTATGAGGGACCGGCGGGGGGAAGATCTTTTCGAATTCATCCCGCGAGAGAGTTTCCACTTCAAGAAGCTTTTGTGCCACAAGGTCCAGTTCTTTACGGTATTGATTGAGCAGGACGAGTGCTTTGTTATACGAATCGTTAACCAGGTTGCGTACTTCCTTGTCGATCTTTTCCGCCACGGATTCAGAATAATCTCGCTGCTCCGAGATCTCCCTTCCGAGGAATATCATTTCTTCCTTTTGTCCATAAACCATGGGACCCAATTCGGGGCTCATCCCCAGACGTGTGACCATGGTTCTGGCAAGTTGCGTCACCCTTTCGATATCGTTTGATGCGCCTGAAGTAATATCGTCAAAAACAATCTCTTCCGCAGCCCTGCCGCCCAGAAGGCCGATCATATCTGTGATCAACTTCTTGCGCGGGGTGAGCGTGCGGTCGTCCATGGGCAGCGCCAGTGTGTATCCGGCGGCCATTCCCCTGGCGATGATCGAGACTTTTTGCACTGGATCTGCTTCTGGCAGGGCGTTCATTACCACCGCATGACCGGCTTCATGATAGGCCACGATCCTTTTTTCTTCTTCGCTGATGAGTCTGCTTTTTCGTTCCGGGCCTGCGATCACGCGCTCGATGGACTCTTCAAACTCACTCTGGCTGATGCTCTTTTTGTTTCGTCTTGCCGCCAGGATGGCAGCTTCGTTGACCAGGTTTTCAATATCAGCACCAACAAATCCGGGTGTGGATTTGGCCACCACCGGCAGTTCGACCTCAGGGTCAACCGGCTTGCCCTTGATGTGCACTTTGAGGATTTCCTCGCGGCCTTTCACATCCGGACGATCCAAAACGACGCGCCGGTCAAAGCGACCGGGACGCAGCAGCGCCGGGTCCAGAATATCAGGCCGGTTGGTAGCGGCGACGATAATGATATTCGTATCCGTATCGAAGCCGTCCATTTCCACCAGCATTTGGTTGAGCGTCTGTTCTCGTTCATCGTGGCTTCCACCCAGACCAGCGCCTCGCTGTCGGCCAACGGCGTCAATTTCGTCCACAAAAACAATACAGGGTGAATTACGTTTGGCCTGGTCAAACAGGTCGCGTACACGGCTTGCGCCAACGCCAACGAACATTTCCACAAATTCAGAACCCGAGATGGAAAAGAAGGGCACGCCGGCTTCACCGGATACGGCTTTTGCCAGGAGGGTTTTACCGGTTCCCGGAGGACCTACCAGCAGCACGCCTTTGGGGATGCGCGCACCCAGAGCGAGGAATTTCTGCGGTTCACGCAAAAATTCGACCACTTCTCTCAGCTCTTCCTTTGATTCGTCAATGCCCGCCACATCTGCAAAGGTTACCGTGGGATGGTCGCCTGTGAACATACGCGCACGGGATTTTCCGAATGACATCGCGGCGTTGTTGCTGCCTTGCGCCTGCCTGAAAATAAAGTAAAACGCTGCTCCAAGTACGATGATGGGCAGAATGTAGATCAAGACGTTCATGAATCCGGCCAATGAACTGGGTGGTTTTACTTCGATCTTTAGACCATTTGATGCGGAAAGTTGCTCTGATGTAACACCCAATGCCAGGAGTTGGTTTACGAGTGTATCGCCTGATTCTTTAACCGCTTTTTTCTCGGTAATACCGTCTGCTAATAGGATGGTGAGATTGTTTTCCTGCTCAACCACCCGGCTGACGTTGCCGGATTGAATTTCTTCGGCAAGCTGGTTGATGGTTAAAATTGTGTCTTCTGCCTTTGATTTATTGAGATTAAAAACGATCAGGGCGATAATCCCGATAAAGAAAAGCACATAAATCGCGTAGGATTGACTGCGTGGTTTCACTATACCTCCGAACCTTTAAAAACCATTTGAAGCAAATAAATTTATCAGGATTATACCAATCTAAAGGGGGGGTTACCAGCAAAAAGCAATGCAAATTAAAAAGATTAACAATCCTCTAATAACTCGCCGTCAGTCTGCGTTGTGAAGGGACTGGTAGATCTCCCGGATGTGGTTCATATCGTGCTGGGCCGCAAAGCCTAGCAATTCCACGAGAGTGGTGGGGCCAAAAAAGGAATGTTGGGCAGGTTTTTGCCAATCTTGCTCACTCAGCGTTGACAGGGTGTTGATATTTTCAATTCTAGTGCGAATAAATTTTTCAAGGTCTTGTTTTGAACGTGTGTTTTGATAATCGCGTTGAGTTCTCCACAGGTCACTGTCAACACCAGCGATAAAAGGGTTCGCTTGTGTAATGAAGTGTTGGATGCGTGGTTGATGGATCTCAATTTCAACGTCACACAGGTGGCTGACCAATTCAAGAATGCTGGGCTCATCAGGTTTGAAGCGTAATTTCCATTGCTCATCCCCTAAATTGTTTGCAAATGTTTTTAGGACCGCCACGCTTGATCTTAAAATGGCCAGAACGGCCTCTGGCTGATGCAGAGGGATTTGATGCTGGTTTATCGCCAGGGAATCCAGCCAGGCGGAAGCCTGGCGAAGTCCACCCGCCATGGAACCCGTTTGAGAGCCTTCTTTAAACCCTTGACAATCTCCGGTGACCCAAAAACCTGGCAGCCCTACCATGGCAGCGGGTTCAATGTCATCCTTAAGACTGTTTCCCACCATTCCGCAAGGCACCTGTGGCCAGCCGTGTAACCCCAGGATTTCAGCAAAATAGGCCGGATTGGGTTTTGCGAAATGCATTCCTTCATAAGAGGTGATCAAACTGAAAACCTTGGCAAGATCATAAAATCCAGCCCACTTCAACCTGGCTTGCATCGCCTTTTGCGGGAATAGTGGATTGGTCGCGATGATCAGGACGCAGCCGAGCTCTTTTGCCCTCTCGATAAAATGAGGTGCTTCCGGTATTGGCCGGGTGACGGACTGTAATTCATTGAATTCATGGTCATAGAATTCAAGGATCGCCCCTTGAAGATTGTTCTTTTCCAAACCCAAAGCCGGATAAAAATTCTCATCAAAGACCTGTTCGAGAGTTTTTTCTGGATTACTATTTTTAACCATCTTTTCTGTTGCATAAAATAAACGGGCGACCATTTTTTGGGGATCAACATGGTTCCTTAAAGCCTCACCCAGGCGGCTGATATATGCCGGCATGAATTCCTTGATCGGATTCACCAGCAGTGTATCGTCCAGGTCAACCAGTAATAAGGAATTCATCAATCCCCGCTGCCTTCGATCAGATCAAATCCCTGATGGCAGAGTTCACAACCAATTTCAGGGACTTTAACCTCTGATTTTGATTTTGAACACCAGGCTGTAATCTCCACACGTCTGGATTTTAAGAACCCGCTTTTAATAGTGGCGTAGAGGGTCATGTTTTTACACGCGTTCGCTCGGCTGATACCGGGTACCGGGCAGGTTTTACAAAGATCGGCGCTCCACTTTTGTCCAACACGATCACCGCTCAGCAATCTGCATTCCTCGCTGTTTTTCCCCCGATAATAATCCCCATAAAAATACGGACATTCTGTCCCGGCAGGTGTTTTCATGGTTTCCTCGATTTATCAAACTGTCCCCAGGCCGGGGACAGTGGTTTCGTGACTCCTTGTGATTCAGACCCTGGTTACGTATTCACCGGTGCGCGTATCCACCCGAATGGTGTCATTCGTGGACACAAAATAAGGGGTGGCCACTTCTAGCCCGGTTTCAGTAGTAACTTTTTTGGTAACACCCGTAGCAGTATCACCTTTCACGGCTTGTTCGGCATAGGTAACTTTCAAGTCTACGGTGGTCGGTAATTCGATGTCGATGGCTTCGCTGTTATAAAAGGTCAATTTGACTTCCATTTCAGGTTTAAGAAATCCGGAATAATCCCCGATGACCGAAGAAGAAATGGCAGGCTGCTCGTAGGTTTCAAGATCCATGAAATAATAAAGCTCACCGTCATTATAAAGGTATTGCACGTTATGATAGTCCAGGCGGACATCCTGAATACGTTCACCTGAAGTGAACGTCTTTTCAAGCGTATTGCCTTTTCGTAGATCGCGTGCCTTGATGCGGATGGTCGCGTTGCCGCGGCCAGGTTTACTGAAGGAATACTCCAGTACCTTATAAAGGAAGCCGTCCATTTCAAAAACTACGCCTTTGCGAAGATCATTTACATCGATCATAATCCTTCAAACCTTTCCTGTACCTCAAAATTAACGGGTGAATTATAGCGCAGGCAGTACAGGCTGACAAGGCGATTTACATGTCGTCCCGTTCTATATTTGATGTTTTTGCATGACCGGTTTAATCGGGGATTTGTTTTTTTCCCAGAAGGAGGGGGCCAACCAGGTCAATGAGCCATGAAAAAAGTACTTCCAGAAGAGGCGAGACAAACATATACCAGGGAACATACACCACTTTTCGAGGACGAATAATTAAACGGCAGAGAGCTTCTGCCACGCTTTTTGCAGAAATGGCAAAACGTTCTGCAGGTACGTTGCCTCCGTTTTCATGTGCTCTGGCAGCGTCAAAAAACTCGGTTTTAACGGGTCCCAGCCTCATGATCGATGCGTTCACACCGCTCCCTCTCAGTTCCCTGAAGATCGATGTGGTAAAGGCGTCTAAAAAAGATTTTGAAGCGGAATACAAAGCCACGCCTTGTTCGGGCAGTTTGCCAACCACCGAACCGATATTGATAATGTGCCCTTTTTTCCGGGCGAGCATGAAAGGCAAGAGTAGATGGGTCAAGTGGGCCACGGCTTCGATGTTGACCGCGATCAAATCTCTGGCACTTTTCCAGTTCATGGTTTCGTAGTGGCCGTACCAGCCGAATCCGGCATTGTTGACCAGGATATCCGGCAGCAAGCTTTTTTCTTTCAGTTTTTCAACTAATTCCAATCGGGATTTTTCATCAGCAAGATCACAGGCAAAATACGACGCGCGACCGTTATTTTTCAGGATCCTGTCTTTTAAAATGGATAATCTTTCCTCGCGCCGGGCTACGAGGACCACATAGAAATCTTTAGCTGCCAGATATTCAGCGGCTACCGCACCGATCCCGCTTGAGGCTCCGGTGATGAGTACAATTTTCGCGGTCACAATGATTATGGATCCTTTATTTTGATTTGGGTTTTTTCTTCATCAGGGATGGGGTTCGATCCTGCCACCATTTTACCGTATCGGAGATGGAATCACGCAGAGACCTGGGTCGATATCCTAAAATCGTACGCGCCTTCGAATTGCTGATGACTGCGTTTGTGTGAAGCGTGTCAATGCTATAGGTTGTGAAACGAGGTTTCGAGTGCGTCAGGCGGTAATAGAATTGGGTGAATCTTGCCACGAAGGCTGCGAAACGGACTGGGATGTTGATAATATACGAACGAACATCCATGAGTTCCTTTACCAGCTTCCATAAATCCCGCACACGGATGAGTTCACCTGAAAGGATGTAAACCTGACCAATCCGTCCTTTTTCTCTGGCAAGGATCATGCCTTGCACCACGTCCCTGACATCCACAAAATCATAGTTGCCTTCGATCAAAAAATTTACCTTGTGTTGCATCCAATCCTGTATCAAAGTGCCCATTTCTGAGCCTTTGTAATCATAAGGACCGATCACTCCGGTCGGACATACCACCACGGCCGGCAGTCCTTGCCTGGCTGCTTCTAACACCGCCAGGGTTGCCTCTGCTTTGGATTGATCATAAGCGGCAACAGCCGATTCAGGATCAATGGGGACGTTTTCATCCACCGTGACGCCGTGCGGGATACGTTTGAAGGCGTGAATGGAACTCGTATGAATGAATTTTTTGATATTTTGGTTCTTTGCGGTTTCGATCATATTATAGGTGCCGTTTACATTGACGTCATGCACAAAGTCATCTTTCCCGGGCATGATGGAAATGATACCCGCGAGATGAAAGACATAATCTACATCCTTAAAAGCTGTCAGTAGTGATTTTTTGTCAAGGACGTTGCCCATGACGATCTCGATATCCAGGTCGTTCAGCGGAGTAAGGTCTTCTTCGGGCAAGACCAGGGCGCGTACGCTTTCGCCTCTTTTAACCAATTCTCTAACCAACACGTTACCAATATGACCGGTTGCGCCAGTAACCAGATTCACTTGTCACTCCTTGAA
>CAZNAF010000045.1:0-21117 GCA_964570925.1 uncultured Anaerolinea sp. | reverse complement strand
AGGGGATTCGCAATAAACGTTCACAAATACCCCTAAGGGGTACATGTCCCACCCTTGCCACTATCAATATAAGCAGTTGTCTATCCATAAACCGTTATAGGGCATTCCATGTCACTTACCCCTTCGGTGTTCAGTTTCAAGAATTGCCTGATCGGAAGACCAGAAGAAGTTTTCTCTACCAACTTTGCTGACGAGCCCGGCACGTTCGAGCATATTATAGGCATTATCGTGGGTGCCTGCAAACATGAGTTCACCACCCTGCGCATTGATCTTTTCATAGAGTTTTTCAATCGCTTCAATGCCTGCCGTGTCAATTAACGGGACGCCGCGCATGGAGAGGATGAGTGTCCCGGTACCCTCCAAATTGGCAAAGGCTTCATTAAAAAAGCCCATGGCAGCAAAAAATAAGGGTCCGGTGATATAGGCAACCTTTACCTGCGGATATTCTCCTTCGGTGGTAATGCCTCGTTGTTGCAGTTTGGAGGGGTCCACAGATTGAATGACGATATCAATTTGGGCGATCTTGCTGATAAAGAGCATGACGGCGATGGCGGAACCGATCAGGATGGCCTGGGTCAGGTCAAAGGCCACCGTGGATACCATGGTGATCGTAAAGCCAATCATGGCACTCTTGAATCGTTTTTTGAACATGAAGAAGATCGAGTCCCATTCGTTCATGCGAAAGGCGGTGACTATGAGCACGCCTGCCAGAGCGGCGAGGGGAATGCTGGCCATCACGGGCGCAAGCAGGAACATGGAAAGAAGCAAACCAATGGAATGGAAAATACTTACCAGGCGGGTTTGCCCTCCAGACTTGATTCCAACGCTTGAACGGGCGATGGCAGCCGTGGCAGGCACGCCGCCAAAAAACGGAATGATCATGTTACCAATGCCCTGCCCAATCAATTCCTGATTAGCCTGCAAACGGATGCCGGTCATGTTTGAACTGACCGTGCCGCACAGAAGGGATTCAATGGCTCCCAGAGCCGTGATGGTGAGCGCGGGACCCAGGAAATCACCCAGATGAGTCCATGGGATGCTGCCAATGGTCAGACGGTCGGGCAGCAGAAGGGTCTGGGGGATAGGGCCGATGACAGCCACGGGCCATTTGACGATGGCATTTAAACCCGTAGCCAGGATGATCCCCAAAAGTGAGGCCGGGAATTTTACATTCCATTTCTTCGGCCAGAAGAGCATCGTTAATATGACGATACCAGCCAGCAGGATGGTGTGCCAGTCCGGGGCGTATCCCGGTTTGAAATAATTCACCAATTTTATGAGTGAAGACTCTGCAGCGGGAGTTTTAATACCGAGAAAATTATCGATTTGGCCGATCAAGATGATCAAAGCGATGCCTGAAGTAAAACCCGTGATCACCGGAGAAGGGATGAAGGCGATGAAACGTCCCAGGCGCAGCAAGCCGATGATCAGCAGAAAGGCTCCAGACATCAGGCCTGCCACCCAAATTCCACTGAGGCCGTATTTTTGAGCCAGCAAGACAAGTACGGCGCTCATCGCGCCCGTTGGACCGCTGATCTGAAAGGGTGCCCCTGATAATGCGCCAAAAATGAAACCGGCAATGATCGCTGTTACCAAACCTGCGGAAGCAGTTGCTCCAGAAACCACTCCAAAAGCCAGGGCAAGTGGCAGCGCCACAGCGGCAACGGTCAAACCGGCCATGGCGTCTTGCCGGAGCTTCTGAGGGTTATAACCTTTAAATTCACTTACATAAAGTTGTTTTAAACTTCGACGCGGCATTGCTAACTCCAATTGATCAAATACTGTGAAAATGCATAAGCGCCAATAATACCGCTGATAAGCAGAATTATCCAGAGGCTTATATCAGCAAGCTAGAGGTGAGGTTTTCATAAACCACAACCAATATGACCCTCGAAATCCCCTTCTAAAATCCATTCCTATTACGATGTTACCAGAAAAAATTTTACAGGATCAGCGGTTCTGATATTAGCCACCCCCAGAGGTTTCTTGTCCCTTGGAATTCCACCACTCGTTCCAGGTTTTGTAATCTTGCCCGAAATCTTGACCGGTCAGATTTTTCAGAGATTCAGAAGCGTAAATCACCACAAGAGGATCCTGATCTTTAAGCATGAAGATCAAGGTCTCGATAACTTCAGGTGTATAAATGTTTTCCAGAGCGATAGCGGTGTTTTCTCTGATCCTTGAATTTTCGTCATCTGCAAATTCCAACAACAGATTAATAGCATTGTCTTTTTCACTTGCCTGGGTTTGTGCAAAAAGACCAATAACCTTGATTGAGTGGGTTCTGATATCAAGATCCTCCTCTTCATTGGTTGCTATCCCAATTAAAACATCGAGTGTGTTTTGATCATAGACTTGGTTGTAGATCAAGGTACCAAGAGAATAAAGGGCATTATCCCGTACTATCCATTCTTCATCTTTTAATAATTCATAAAGTAATTCAATTGCACCTGGATCTACCGTATCGCCCAGGTATTGTGCAGCGTGATCTCTTGTAATAGCCTCACCATTTTCCAGAATAATTCTGAACGCCATTACAGCACAATTACCACCGATTTGTGCGATTGCTTTGATCGCTTCGGTTCCAGGTGTTGTAGGGAATCCTGATTGATATTGTAAAGCGGTTTCATCTCCTGAAATGCTGACCAAATAAGGAATTGCAAAAACGGCTTCCTCGCCGTATTCAGGTATCCAGGTGGCCGCTGCAGCGCTGGCAACTGGATCTGGTGATGTCAAGTCTTGGATGAGTGAGCTTAGTCTGGCATCAATATCTGCCGGGTATTTATAATCGGTATATCCAATTGTATACGGACTACCCGGGCAGCCGCTGAGCGGAGTTCGGGTAGGGAAAGGCGTAATTGTCGGCCGGGGAGTAGGACTTAATTCAACTTCGTTCGGAGGGGGACTCGGTATTATGGCAGGTTCGGGTTGGATTAAGTTGGTCGGGTTGCATGCACTCAGAAGAAGTGCAATGGTTGTGGGGAGATATAAAAATGCTTTTCGAAAAGTCATTTTTTCATCCTCCTTAGTACGAATCGAGTACTTTATTATGAGACCAGGCTTTTTCTGGGTCAATACCTTATTGCGGGCCAATTTATGAATTTCGATTTTTTTCCAGTGTGATTTATACCCGAAAAAAATTAAAAGCATGGTTATTTTTATTTAGGAGTCCATCCCCAAACCTGTGTAATTATACTTCGACACCTTGCGACGGAAAAAAATACCTATGTGGTTGACTACAATCTCCAGGACGTGAAGGTTTTAATAAAACAGACGGGTATCATTCAAATAACACCATTCATCTCTCATCCCGTAAGGTCTATATAAAAATCCGGGCTCTTCGACGAGTAATGAAATTACATTAGTAAATTCATAATGGTGATTGGAGTGATTTTTCAAATAGGTGTTCGCAACCATCCACTTATCCGCTTAAATTTCAAAATTCTTCCTGTGAAGTTCTCACCACCCTGCCGCCCGGGTATTGATAGAGGAATAGCTTTCCTATCTCCCTGGCCGCGTCTTCCAGAGGGATGGAACCGGTCTGTTTGTAATTGGATTCGTGGTGGCAGGTGAGCGTTCCTGAGGAGAGGTCAACCAGCATGATCTGGCCGCATTCCCCGCTCATGGCAGGTACGAAGTATTGGTTGAGAGCCACCTGGATGGTTTCCGGGTCATATCCGCGCTCGGATACAACAATAAGGGCCAGGTTGGGCAGGGTCAGCCGCCAGGCGCGCGGCGTCTTGTAACTTTTGTTGACGTGCTCGCTGAAAAACTCCCTTGCCTGCAGCAGCCTTTCAAGCTGTCCGAAAAGGTCATTCCCCCAATCCAGAAAAAGGTAATGGTTATGGAATTTTGAGAACACCGCCCCGCGCGGCCGCCGCAGAAGGGCATACATCCGCGCCGTCACGCCCGGGATCGCGGGATCCAGGCAGGTTGCGTATCCGGCATGCCTGAGCGAGGTTTCCATTCTGGTAACAAGGGTTGCGATCAAATCACACCTGATCCAATGGGTTGAAAGCCAATTGGATTATAGTGTGATTCTTTCAAAATGAATAAATTTTACTTAAGGAAGCGTTTGTTCAAAGAAAAGATCATTCCGTTTTCTTCTTTGAAAAGCCCTGCAGCACCAGGCCGAGGCCGATAAAGCCGAACCCAAAGTTCAGCATGATCTTCGAGGTCTTGTTGAAACCGTTGTTGGTCAGATCAGCCCCGGTAACGGGAATGAGCACCTGGTTATCTCCCCCGGTGACCGGGATGGGCAGGGTCGGTACGACGGTGGGCGTATCGGTAGGGGCGGGCGTATTGCTCGCTGTGGGCGAGGGGGTATTGGTCGTGGTGGGGGTAGAGGTATTGGTTGCCGTGGGGGTGAATGTGTTGGTCGAAGTCGGCGTAAAGGTATTGGTAGGCGTGAATGTGGATGTGTTGGTCGAAGTCGGCGTAAAGGTATTGGTCGAGGTAGGCGTAAAGGTATTGGTAGGCGTCGCGGTGAATGTGTTGGTCGCCGTGGGGGTCAAGGTGTTGGTCGCAGTGGCTGTGGGGGTGAGCGTGCCGGTCGGGGTGCTGGAGGGGGTCAGCGTGATGGTGGGGGTGAAGGTATTGGTGGCCGTCGCGGTGTTGGTGGCGGTGGGCGTGGCTGTCTCCGTGGGGGTATTGGTCACAGTGGGCGTGGCCGTATCCGTGGGGGTGGCGGTGTTGGTCGGTGTTTCAGTGGGCGTAGAGGTTTGGGTCGCGGTATTGGTGGGCGTCAGCGTGCCTGTCGCGGTAACCGTGGGAGTATTCGTATTGGTTGGAGTATTTGTGATGGTGGCGGTCGCCGTGGAGGTCGGTGTATTGGTTTCAGTCGGCGTGGCGGTCTGGGTGGGAGTGCTGGTCGCGGAGGGGGTCAGCGTCAGCGTGTTGGTGGGAGTGTTGGTGACGGTGGGGGTGGCCGTATCCGTGGGAGTGTTGGTGACCGTGGGCGTGGCCGTGTTGGTCGGCGTATGCGTGATGGTCGGGGTCTCGGTGAAGGTGGGCGTGGCGGTATTGGTGGCTGTGTTGGTGACGGTCGGTGTAAATGTGGCGGTGAAGGTGGCCGTCTGAGAAGGGGTCAGCGTCACCGTTGGGGTGAAGGTCGAGGTATTCGTGGGCGTGTTGGTAGCGGTGAAAGTCAGAGTGGGCGTCAAGGTGGCCGTCGCCGTGGCAGTGCTCGATGGCGTGGCCGTAAAGGTCGAGGTGGAGGTCGGTGTGGGGGTCGGGCAGACCGTCCCCAGGTTCACCGAGCCGCTGTTCCAGCGCTCGTAGCCGTCGCTGGTCCATTTGGAATAGATGGTCAGCGTGATGGTTCCTGTGACAGAACCATCCACCAATTCCGTGCCGCTCACGCTACCGTAATTACCGATCACCGTGTTGACAGGGATCCCGGAAACGGTTCGGTTAATGGATTGGATGGTGACCGGTGAATTGTAATCGTTCTTGATCGTCCAGGTCACTTCTCTGAATCCATTGAAAAGACACACTGAGCTTCCTGAAACGTTGTTGGAATGGGCGGAAACAACTCTTGGCGGAGTGAGGTTGATCAGCAGGGAGGCAATGATCAGCGCGATTCCGAAGAGGTATGAGATTTTTGAAAGTAACCCTGTCTGAATCCGTATTTTTGTTTTCATGATAAAAATCCTTTTGTAGAACAAAACCATAATAGCATAAAAAAGATAAAAATTATCTAAATTATTATAACAGTGTTACCAAAAAAATACAAGTGGAATAATATTCGATAAATCATGAATGGCTATAAATGGAGGACCAATTTGATAACGGCCGTATGTTTAGATTGAGAAATGGATGAAAGGGTCTGATCCAAAAGAATAAAAACCAGGCAACACCGGTGAAAATCATTTTCTGTTGTATTGAGCAGGGATCTTTTAGAAGGGGGAAGTTAATTATGTGAGAAATTTTATATTACCTTTGTTCCTTTTCAATTTGAGTAAATAATCGGTATAATCTTATGACCGAAATGTGTCGAATAGGCTCTGAATCGGTTTCTCGAAATCAAAGAAATTGAGAATAAAAAAGTTCCTTCGCGAAAGGAGGTGAAAGCAACCAGAAAATCGTCTGAATCGGTTTTTTCGTGCAACTACCCTAATATTCCTTTTGGAGGAGAGAACAATGTCAAAGAAATTCCTGGTTCTTGTAACAATTCTTGTCATGCTGTCTGTGGTTGTTGCTGCTTGTGCACCAGCCGCACCTGCTGCCGAAGAAGCTGCCCCGGCTGCTGAAGAAGCCGCTCCTGCCGCTGAAGAAGCCGCCCCCGCTGCTGAAGAAGAAGGTAAACTGTATGTTTACGGTGCCTTCGCCACCCCCATCGAAGAACCCTGGGATGGCGTCATCCACGCCGCTTTGCAGAAAGCAGAAGACGATGGGCTGATCGACTATGATATGACCGAGAACATCGGTTATTCTGGAGACATGGAAAGAATCCTCCGCGAGATCTGCGAACAGCAGAAACCCGATGTAATCTTCGGGGATGCTTTCGTCAATGAAGAAGCTGTGCGCCGCGTTGCAGCCGATTACCCCGAGATCGCTTTCGCTTTCGGTTCCGAATATGGTCCTGCCGCCCCCAATCTGGCTGTCTTTGACAACTGGATCCACGAACCTGCTTACCTTTCCGGTTTGATCGCTGGTGGAATGACAGAGACTGGAACCGTCGGTGTGGTGGCAGCAATTCCCATCCCGGAAGTCAACCGTCTCGTGAATGCCTTCATCGCTGGTGTAAAAGAAGCCAACCCCGAAGCCAAGGTCCTCGTTTCCTTTATCGGCAGTTTCTTTGATCCTGCCACCGCCAAGGAACAGGCTCTTGCTCACGTGAGCGCTGGCGCTGATGTCCTCTATGCTGAACGCGCTGGCGTTATTGAAGCCGCCGCGGAAAAGGGCGTTTATGCCATCAGTAACATGAGCGATCAGAATGAAATCGCCCCCGAGTGGGTTCTCACTGGTCCCGTCTGGAACATGACCCCGACTGTTGAGTACGTCGTCTCCCAGGTGGAAGCCGGTACCTTTACCCCCATGGACCTCAAAGACTTCAGTATGTACGCCATGGGTGGCGCTTACCTGGCTGATTTCCACGGTAACGACGCCAAGATTCCCGCCGAGGTAATGGAACTCGTTCTGGCTAAAGAAGAAGCCATCAAGTCTGGTATGTTCCGTGTCGTCATCGACGAGGCGCAACCAGAAGCAGTAAACTAATCAAGATCAGGGGCGGCAATGAACTCATTGCCGCCCCAAATTTTCTACCATTGGTTTTTGAATCCCGGAAAAAAGGATGAACTATGTTAGCTGTAAAAATGGAGAACATCTCCAAGAGATTCGGGTCAGTTCAGGCAAACAAGGACGTGAATTTTTCACTTGAACAAGGTGAAGTGCATGCTTTGCTTGGAGAGAACGGTGCTGGAAAAACAACATTGATGCGCATCCTTTATGGGTTGTATTCCGCTGATGAAGGTGACATCTACGTGGAGGGTAAGAAAGTAAACATTACCTCGCCCAAAGAAGCCATCCAGGCTGGCATCGGCATGGTAACCCAACACTTTACCCTCGTTCCCACACTCACGGTCGCAGAGAACATCGTGCTCGGTTATACCGATGGCGTGCTGCTGTCTCAAAAAGAGATCGAAGAAAAAGTTGCCGCTGCCTCAAAGAAATACGGCATTCACGTGGAACCAGGGGTGCTGGTCAAGTCGCTCTCAGTGGGTGAGCGGCAAAGGGTTGAAATTCTCAAGGCATTATATCGTAACGCTCGTATCCTGATCATGGACGAACCGACAGCGGTGCTGGTCCCGCAGGAAGTGGATGTTTTGTTCGAATCCCTCGTCCGGTTGGTAAATTCAGGCCTTTCCGTAATATTTATCAGCCATAAACTCGTAGAGGTCATGGCTGTTTGTGATCGAATTACAGTTCTCCGGGATGGAAAAGTAACCAATACGGTTAAGAAATCAGAAACATCGCAATCCGAACTCGCGAAAATGATGGTCGGACGTGAGACCTTTGGGGTAACACGCCAGGCAAACCAATGCGCTGGGGAAGAGGTTTACAAGGTGAGCGGCGCCACCCTGGAAGGCAAGCATGGCCGCAAGGTTTTGGAAGACATCAGTTTTTCGATCTGTTCCAGCGAGATTTTGGGGGTCGCGGGTGTCTCAGGCAACGGACAGGGTGAATTAACCAATGTCTTGACCGGATTGATCAAACCCAACCAGGGCTCGATCAAGGTCGGTGAAAAAGAGATCTCTCACTTGACACCCGGCGAGATCTCGGATGCAGGTGTGGGTAGAACACCCCAGGATCGCCATGAAGGCATGATCGGCGATCTCACGGTGGCTGAAAACCTTGCGCTTGAGAACATTTCCAAATTTAAAAAGAACGGTTTCCTCGATCAAAAACTGATGGTCGAAGACGCCAAGGAAAAGATCGCGGAATTCCAGATCAAGGCCTCACCCAACGACCAACTAAGAAAATTATCGGGCGGCAACATGCAGAAGGTTGTCCTCGCCCGCGCGTTAATGCGGCATCCGAAGGTATTAATCGCCTGCCAGCCCACCCGCGGTTTGGATGTCGGAGCCACCGAATATGTTCGCCAGAGACTTCTCGAAGAAAAAAACAAGGGTACCGCTGTCTTATTGCTCTCTGAGGACCTTGATGAAGTGCTGGCACTCTCTGACCGCATTGCCGTGATCTACGAAGGCAAGATCAGGGGCATCGTTCCTTCTGCCGAAGCCACTCCCGAAAAGATCGGCTTGTTAATGGCCGGGGCCGTTTAAGATCAACACAGGTTTAGGAGGTAACAATTCAATGAAATTTAAGATCGAACGAGCCGCCGCGCCATTTTGGGTCCGTCCTCTCATACCAATTATGGCGGTTCTGGTCACCTTTATCGTCACATCGGTGTTAATCCTTGCCGCCAAGGCGAACCCGTTTGGAGCGTATTACAACCTGCTCATTGTTCCCTTGTCCACCAAGTTTTCCGCCCTTGAGGTTTTGGTCAAGGCAACCCCCTTGATCTTCACCGGTATGGCGGTGACTTTTGCTTTCACGTCCGGTTATTTCAATATCGGCGCGGAAGGCCAGCTTTACGCCGGAGCGGTTGCCGCGACCTGGGTGGGCATCTCCTTCCCCAATTTACCCGCGATCGTGATCATCCCCTTCATGATCGTTGCGGGTTTCATCGCAGGCGTCGCCTGGGCTTTCATCCCCGCTATCTTGAAGGTCAAACTGAAAGTGGATGAAGTAGTAACAACCTTGCTCATGAACTCCGTTGTCCTTTATTTCGTTTCCTTCCTGCTGAACGGCGTTTGGAGAAACCCCGAATCTGGCGCCCCGCAATCCCCCGAGATTTCACCCGCAGCAATCCTGTTTCGCATGATCCCGAAATCAAGGTTGCATATCGGTTTCATTATGGCTCTGGTGGTGGTCGTCATTGTTTACATCGTGATCAAGAAAACCCCGTTCGGCCTGACGATGCGCGCGGTGGGTGCAAGCAAAGCCGGTGCCCAATTTGCCGGTATCAACTCCAACCGCTCGATGATGATCGCCGCGCTGGTGAGCGGTGGTATCGCCGGCCTGGCCGGGACGGTCGAGATCGCAGGCATTCACTATCACCTTGTGAGCGCCCTTTCCAGTGGTTATGGTTACACAGGCATCATTGCCGCCACCCTGGGCGGACTCAACCCGATAGGGGTGACTGTCGCCGCGCTGTTCATCAGCTTGATCAGCACCGGTTCTCAGACAGTCAGCCGTGCGATGGGAGTGCCCGTGTATTTGGGTGATGTGGTCCAATCCACCTTGCTGCTGGTCACCCTCGGTATGCTGCTTCTCCAAAATTATCGAATTAAAAGGCTATAACAATGGATGATTTTCTGGTTCAATTGATTGCGGCAACCCTGAGGGTTGCTACTCCCTTGATTTTTGCCACCCTTGGCGAATTGTTCTGCGAACGGGCAGGCATTCTCAACCTGGGCATCGAAGGTACCATGTTCTTTGGCGCTTTCACGGGCTTCACAGTGGCATCTCTGACCGGAAATTTATGGTTGGGCGTCCTGGGCGCGTTAATTGGTGGCATGCTGGCCGGCCTCTTGATGAGTTTCTTCGCGGTCAGGTTGGGGGTTAACCAGCACGTTTCAGGCTTGGGAATCACGCTTTTGTTTACCGGCCTTTCGTTGTTCGGTTTCCGCATCATCTTTGGCGAGAACCGGGTGCTGCCCTCCATCACACCGTTCTCTCAATTGCAAATTTTTTCAGAAAGCCCTATTTTAGGCCCGATCTTCTCGCAATACACACTGACTTACATCGCGATTTTGTTGATTCCTGTCGTTTGGTTCGTTGTTTTCAAAACCAACTTCGGCTTGAATCTTCGTTCGGTGGGTGACAATCCTGAAGCCACGGACGCTGCCGGCATCAATGTTTACCGTTTAAGGACCATTGCCCTCATCATCGGCAGCGCTCTGATGGCTGTGGGCGGCGCCTTCCTGTCTATCGGTCAGTTGGGTTCATTTACCTTTGGCATTGTCTCAGGCCGTGGATGGGTGTGTATCGCCTTGATCATCTTCGCCAACTGGCAACCGGTGAAAGTCTTATGGGGAGCGCTGCTCTTCGGCGGCGTTCAAGCCCTGCAATCCAGGCTTCAGTTGACTGGTATGAAACTTCCTTATGAACTCTTCCTGGCTTTGCCTTACATCGTGACCATTATTGCGCTCACCCTGGCAGGCCGCAACGCTTCTTACCCGAGCGCGCTCTTAAAACCGTATCGCCGCGAGTAAGCGGCAGGAGGATTATTGATGAAATATAAATATATTGGTAAACCCTACAACCGTCCCGACGCGGTCAGCAAGGTAACCGGAAAAGCCGTTTATCTTGATGACATCAGACTGCCGGGAATGCTCTACGCCGCGGTCCTTAGACCACCTTACGCGCACGCAAAAGTTTTGGGGGTGGATACCAATGAAGCTGAAAAATGTGAAGGCGTGGTCAAGGTCGTAACCGGTAAAGGTTGCCAGTTCCGTTATGGCGACAACATCAAAGACCTGCAGCCCATGGCCGTGGACAAAGTGCGTTACATCGGTGAACCGGTCGCCGCCGTGATCGCGGATACCATCGCGCACGCGCGTGCAGCCCTCGACAAGATCAAAGTTGAGTACGAACCATTACCTGTGTACATTGACGCAAGAAACGCCATGGCAAAGGGCGCAGAGCTCATCCACGCCGACATGGAAAAATACTGGCGTCTGCCTACCTTAAAAGAAACCCCCGGTACCAACATTGCCAACACCTACCACCTGAAAAAGGGGCTCGGTGAAGAAGGCTTTGATGAAGCCGAGGTCATCGTTGAAGAAGAATTTAATTACCCCTTGGGCTCCTGTTCGGCCATTGAACCTCACGGCACGATTGTCTGGTTCAAAGAAGACAAGACCATCGAGGTCTGGTCAACGACCATCTGTCCCTTCATCATCCGTGAAGACTTGGCGCACTCCTACGGGGTTCCTGTCAGCGATGTACGCGTGCACACGCCGGATCTGGGTGGTTGTTTTGGGTATAAATCAGATGTTACTACCGAGCAAACCATCGCCTGGATCGCCAGCTTTGTACCTGGTCGGCCAGTAAAATGGATGGGAACAAGGCAGGAAGACTACACCAGCACCTTGCTCGCCCACGGCATACGTACCCACATGAAAATGGGCGCCAAAAAAGACGGCTCTCTTGTTGCCATCAAATCCACAATTTATCACACGGGCGGCGCCTACGCGGATACGGCTGTCAACGTGACCATTGCTGCCACCCATAATTCCACCGGCCCTTACGAATTCAAGCACTGCGACCTGACCGGCTATACCGTTTATACGAACACCCCGGCTGTGGGTGCCTATCGGGGATACGGTCACCAGGAATCGCAGATCGCTACAGAACGTATGATGGACTTAATGGCCCGCAAACTCGGCATGGACAAGCTGGAATTCAGGAAGAAGAATTTCCTCTCTGAAGGCAAGGTCAATGCCGTTGGCGAAACCATGTGGAAGCACAATGGTAATTTGCTCGAGTGCGCAAACCGCGTTCAAGAACTGCTCAATGAAAAGCCAAAACCCGCGGAAGACGATCAGTTCGTTTACGGTCGGGCGCAGGTCACCGTTATGAAATCACCCAAGGGCGCTCCGTTTTCCACCAAGGGTTGTTACATGAAAATGAACATTGACGGTTCAGTCAATGTGAACATGGGCGGTGCAGAAGTTGGTCAGGGATTGCGCACGGTTATCCGCCAGGTTGCCGCTGAAGCCCTCAAGATCGACCCGGAACGCGTCAGGGTCTATACCGAGATCGATACGCAGTACTCCCCCTATGAATGGCAGACCATTGGTTCGATGTTCACCACCCAGGGCGGCCGGGCGATCATCCGTGCTGCGGATAAAATGATTGCGCAGTTGAAGAAAACCGCTGCCCAGGTATTGAAAACGGATGAGGATTACCTCGTTTACGATGGCGATACAATCTACCTCGAAAACGATCCGGCCATTAAAGTAGCGGTCAAAGACCTCGCCCGCGGATACATCACCAGTGACGGCATTACCATCGGGGAACTGGCCCAGTCTGTCTCAGACGCGCGTCTTCCGCGCTATTCCAACCCCGATCAAAACGGACAAGGAAGTATCGGCGTTAGCTACACCATGGGCTCTCAGGCGGTCGATCTTAAGATCGAAAAGAAAACCGGAAAGATCTTCATCAATCACTATTATTCGGTCTTTGATGTCGGACAGGTGATCAACCCGCTGCAAATTCGCGGTTCTGTTTTGGGCGGTGTGCTCATGTCCATCGGTGCTGCCTTATATGAAGAGGTGGTTTTTGACAAGGATGGACATATCACCAATCCACATTTCTTCAAGTACCATCTACCAACCTTTAAAGAGGCACCTCAACAGACCATTGAATTTGTTGAGACCCCTGATCCGGTTGGACCCTTTGGAGCGAGAGGGATCGGTGAACACTCCGTGATTGGCGCCGCTCCTGCCATCCTCAACGCGATCTATGATGCCATTGGTGTGGACTTGTTTGAAATTCCTGCCACACCAGAAAAGATCAAAATTGCGTTGGAAGCCAGAAAGGAGTCAAAATAATGGCAGAAAGAATGACCTTTACCATCAACGGACAATCAAGAACCGTTGATTACGAACCGGAAATGATGCTCGTGGAAGTGATCCGCGATGTGCTCAATATGACCGGGACCAAAAGGGGTTGCGACAATTCAACGTGCGGCACGTGCACTGTGGTCATGGACGGCAAAGTGATCAAGAGCTGCAATACCCCCGCGGCAAAGGCGGCTGGTGCTGAAATCGTCACCGTGGAAGGACTGGCCAAAGGAGACACTCTGCACCCCATCCAGAAGGCCATCTCGGAATCAGGCGCCGTGCAATGCGGTTTTTGCACGCCCGGGATCGTGATGGAACTCTACGGTCTATTGGAATCCAATCCGGATGCCAGCGAGACCGAAATGGAAAACGCCTTGAACAAGCATTTATGCCGCTGTACGGGCTATGAGCCCATCCGAGATGGGGCTTTGATCGCACAAAAGATGATGCAGGAAAAACGCAAGTAAATATAAAACGGAGATTGAACCATGGCATACGAACTCTTAATCAAGAACGCGAAAACCCGTGAGAACGGCAACAACCTGGTGGATATTGCCATTGAAAAAGGAAAGATCGCCAAAGTTGCCCCGAAAGTGGAAGGTGATGCGGCAAAGGTCATCGATGCCGCTGGAAAACTGGTCACCGGTTCATTCATTAACGGCCACCTGCATCTTTGCAAGGTTTATACCCTCGCCATGATGGATGATGAAGCCATCAGCGCTTACACCGATGGTGAAATGGGTGGAGCCATGACCGCCATTGAATTGGCTGCCAAGGTCAAGGAAAAATATGACGAGAAATGGATCATCCAGAACGTCCGCAAAGCGTTGGATCTCGCCGTACGGTATGGCAATACCCACATACGTGCTTTCGCCGATACAGACACCACCGGCAAGCTCGAAGGTGTCAAAGCCTTGATCAAAGCCAGGGAAGAGTATAAAGGCCGCGTGGAAGTCCAGGTCGTTGCCTTTCCGCAGGACGGCGTGGTGCGTGACCCCGGCGCTGAAGGCTACGTGGAAGAAGCGCTCAAGCTTGGCGCGGACGTGGTCGGCGGCATCCCCTGGATTGAGTATACCGATGCCGATTCACAGGAACACATCGACCGCATGTTCAAACTGGCCAAGAAATACAATAAAGACGTTTCCATGTTGATCGATGATGCCGGCGACCCGACTTTGCGTTCTCTTGAAATGCTGGCCGTGACGACTTTACGCGAAGGCTGGCAGGGTCGTGTGACCGTGCAGCATGCCCGCGCAATGGCTTTGTATCCGGAACCGTATTACCGCAAGATCGAAGCGCTCTTGAAAAAAGCCAACATGGGTCTCGTCTCTGATCCGCAAACCGGACCTCTCTACGCGCGTGTGAAATCTCTCTACAAAGCCGGTGTTAACGTCGCGCTCGGTCAGGATGATATCGCGGATGCATATTATCCGTTTGGGCGCAACAATATGCAGGAAGTAGCTTTCCTGGCCGCCCATCTCATGAACATGGTCAGCCGGCCTGAGATGGAGATCCTCTTTGATCTCATTACGACCAACGCTGCCAAAGCCCTCGGTATCAAGAATTACGGCCTGAAAGAGGGCTGTAACGCCGATCTGGTAGTGCTGGATGCCTCAAACGTCTGGGAAGCCCTGTGGGCGCACGAAGCTCCTTTGTTTGTCATTAAAGACGGTGTGGATATCACGGGTAAAAAATAGCATTTGCAAATAACAAGAAAAAACTGGCAGATGATCATCTGCCAGTTTTTTTTTTAATTCTGTGAAAGGTCAACTGTGCAATGATGCTCGTGGTCGCAGGCGCCAAAGTAGTGGATCTTGTCGATCACACCCATGCATTCAAACTCCCCCCAATCGTCGCACAACAGATTGCCGAGTTTTACATTCGAATACGTATTATCTCCCTGAGGTTCCACAAAGATAACACCCCGATCGGAGGTTTCAAATTCAACAAAGGCATGGCCGGTCTCTTGTCCAATAAAATCCACACCCACAAGACGGGTCTTGATCCTTTCCTGTTCGGCTCCCACTGCCAGGTCAACCGCGTAATTGACACAGTTGTAAGTTTCCAGGTCATATTCATGCCAGTTGGTATGGTCATCCGCGAGGAATTGCACCAGTTCTGCCCAGGTGATGCTGCGGTATTCGGGGATGGGAGTGGGTTCTGGTTTGGTGGGAAGATAGTTGCTGTCTTCGTGATAAGTATTTATAGCAAGATTATCAAAGGCATAAGACACCGGACTGGAACGGTCTGGGGATACCCCAAGGCCGACGCTTCCCGCCTTGATGGCTGGATCACTGAAGCTGTAAGCGAAAATGTCATTAAAGAATATTTCCGTCGTGTCTCCGTGCATTGACACGATGATTTTGTTCGTCTCCTCGCCGGTTTTTAGCGCCGGGGAGATTGTGGGTAGTGAGATCAATCCGTATGTACCGTGCAAAAATCGGTGAATATTGTAACTTCCATTCCCATAGACGGTCAGCGCATAAAAATTGTCCTCATCAAGGTAACGCCAAAAGACCATCACACCGGTAGTTTCGACATCGCCTGAAACATGGCGTGTTTCTACTTGCAAAATACCGTCTTGAAAAGAATCGCCGCTGACAATGTAATAATAAGAGAGATCATTGAATGCCTCGATAAAATATTCGCCTTCTGAATAATAATAGCGGCTGACCTCGCTGTCTTCGGCTTCCCAACCGCTGTTTAGGTCAGAAAAATCATCAAAAAGGAGCACTTCCGGGTCATCAGTTGGCTCTAAGCTTGGAGACTCCGTGGAAAGCGGTTCGGTTTCTGAAGAAGCTTCATCCGTAGGATCGAAGGAAAGGAGGGAATAAATTTCAGAGGTTGAACACGCCATCGTTGAAATTGCCAGCGACAGCAGCAGAATTAGGATCCATGAGGAATACCGACGAGCCTTCATATTTTTACTATCGTGCATTCAGTCGAGAATGTCAATAAAACCAAAATAAATTCTTAAGGGTTTCAATGTGGCTGTTCGATCGTGCTGCCCTTATTGGCTGACTTTGAAAAAATCGTTTGTGCCCAAACGCATGAAAAGAAAACGAGATTCATGATCGCGAAAGCAATGGATAGGTCAAGACCTGAAAAAACACGCTCAAAAGAGATCTCAACTCCATCCATTCCGTTAAAGATCAACAAATTCACATTGCCAATTAAAGTCAGGAATAGCGTGATGAAGAGGTGTTTTTTGGTCTGAGCGAAAAGAAGAATGGATAAGACCATCGGGATAAAAAAGTGATTTTCGTGCACGCCCGGATTGAACATGTAATAGGACAGGTAACCCAAAAGGGAGAAAAGGATCAGGTTTTCAAAGGTCTTCTCTCTTTTGAAAAAGATGGCCAAAGTACTGAGATAGGTCAGGATAAAAAGCATTTGTGGAACGAGCCTGTACTGGCTTTCAAAGGTGCGGATCACATCCGATCGTCCATCCACGAGCGGACCGAACTTCTCGGGCGACATCACATGCATGAAGTACGTGAGGATCCAGTTGAGGTTCAAGGCGTTTGCGCTGATAAAGGCGTGGTGGGTGGCGTTCTTAATCGCGTAACCGAGGGGTTTGAAACCGAAAACCAACACGACCAAAGCGATGATCAAGCCCGCGGGAAGGATAATTTTCTTAAGCAGCGCTGAGATTTCTATTTTCTTTAGGTCACCAATTTTGTGGATGCCGAGAAGGAATATTGCGATCATGGGCGCCAGGATCAAGGGCTGCCACTTGGTCAGGCAGGAGAGCATGAACGCGCTGATGAATAAAACCCACTTCCCTCTTTCCAGAGCCCATAAAGCCAGGATCAACGTTGGCGCAAAGAATACATCCAGGTGTCCATGCGCCAGGCTGTTAAGCAGCAGCGCAAAAAACAGAAAAAAGGAAAGCAGGAAATCTCTTTTCCAAAGCCAAAAAATGAACACGGTCAGGAAGAGGAAGACAAGCAGAACGATCTTGATCGCCAGGTAGACCCAGATTCCGAAGGTCTGTGACAAGAATGAGGCCAGAAGCAAGGGGACCAAGGTGAGGGGGGGATAATCTGCTTCCGTCGTGCTGAAACCTTTTACCAATCCAAGGGTATCCACTTTCTCGATCCAGCTGACCCAGGTATCCATGTTCCCTGAACCTGGTGTTTTCGTAAAGAATAGGGAAACCAGGATGGTAAACAGCACCAAAAAGAATATTTGTGTGGGGGATATGTTTTTATTTTGCATCCTTACCCCTTGCCTGTCGTTCATGAATATGTTTCTTGAAAATATCAGTAACCTGGCGCATCAGTCGGACAGGTCTCCTCCAGGATCATGGAACTGCCTTCTCCAGAATAAACCGGAGTGTAGCGGGTGACCACTTTTTCTAAGTCCGCATCGCTGATCGGGTTGGGTAGTTGTTCATACCGCTGCGCCGAATTCGGATCAAAGAGCAGGAATACAGCGCATTCCTCTTGCAGCATGGATTGGATCCGTCGTTCGTCGTGAATGGATAATTCCATGTCTTCGGCGCTACCATCACTTGAAAGATAATAAGCCGGACGGTTCAGGTAAAAAAGGACGATATCAGGCGCGTTTGAAATCAGCGGTCGTCCTTCCGGAACATTTATTTCCCCGTTGAGGAGGGGATTTTCCTTCCAGATGGAAGAGGTATAACCATTGGGAAATATTCCGATCTCGGAAGGGTGGGTGCGCATGAAGCGGTAATTAAAGAGAACAAACAACAAGACGATTAACAAGGTAATCACTGGCAGGCTGAACTTTGGCAGGAAGCTTTGGTCGATCACCAGGCTACCCACGAGCAGGATCCCATAAAGGATCGGGATCAAGGGAGACAGCATGCGTTCATCCACCGATATTAATTCCCTCGAAACAGAGAAAGTGACCAGCAGCATGAGCGTATAGGCGACAAATAACAAGGTTAATCCTGCCAATAAACCCCAGCGATATTTTTCCTGAATCGTTTTTTTTCTCTTTTTTATGAGCAGGAATGCAGTGATCAAAACGCTTGATGCCAACAGGATGAAAAGGATGGGGCGGAATACCTCGGCGGATAAACCGGGGATCAGGTTTGTACGATAAGGCAACCAATACTTGAGCACATCGATCATCATGCCAAAGAATTGACTGATCTTTTCAGGGAGTGAAAAGTCAAGCGAATAATGTCTCGCTCCGACACTCCGGGTGAAAAAAAGCTGGATCAAAAGCCAGACTGCCAGTGGAAGCAGGCTCAGCAGTGAAAAAACCAGGCCGCGTTTCAACCTTTTTTTCAAGGGGGCATCCAGCAGCAGGAGGATGGACAGGAAACCTGCCAGGGCGTAAGAAACAAAGGCGTAACGGGTCAGCATGGACAGCCCGATCAGGACCGCTGAAAAGACCATCTTGTGCGGAGAAGTTTGTGAGAGGGATGAGAGAAGAAGGAGAAAGCCGGTCGTTCCGAGGGTGATGGCGAGCGGTTCAGACATGATGCTGGTGTAAGCGTTGATCAGCGCCGGCGTGAAGGTGATCAACCCTGCGAAACACAAAGCCCCGATCCTGGACTGGCTCGACCTGAGAAACAGCCACCCGTTGGCCCCGATGAGGGTCATGAATAGAAGAATATCCAGCACGCCCGCGGTGGAAACAAGGTCGAGATCTCCTGAGGCAAACAAACTTAAAAAGGCAGGGTATAGTGGGGCAAAGATTTGCAGCGGTGAAAAACTGCCGTCTGCGTTGAACACGCCCAAACCTGCGCCGCTCGCCAGATTACGTGCCGAGGCCAGGTAAGTGGTCGAATCGCTAAATCCCCAGGGGGCGTATTTGACACAGGCGTAAATATAATATCCGCCGGCCAGGGTGATGGCTGCAAGTGCCAGAACAAATAAGGCGGATCTAGTTTTCTCGGAATAATAGATTTTCTTCAAATGACACCCGTGGTTTTATAAAATCCTTGCTCAAGGCAGCGGTAAAAAGTAAACGCTTTGTCCTTCCACGCTGGTCATGGCGGACAGCCCAAGAGAATTTAATCTCTCCTCCAATTCTTCATCGAGCGAGTAGACCGCCTCATCCATTACCACATAGTTTACACCCAGGTCCTTCAGCAGTTGCACGGATTCCGCGTCAGGGAATTGCTCCAGTACGGGTTTAATTTCTTCAAATTGCGCTGGTTGGTTGGCATTAAAATCGCCGCCCAGGAAAGGTTTTTCGTGGAAGAGCGAATAATAGACCTGTGCCTGGTCGGAGGAGCCCTGGAACGGCATCTGCACAACAGCACCGTTTTCAGGCTGGTCATGCAGCCATTTGTCCACGGCGCGGGGTTTGGGCTCTAACATGTTGGCTGTGTAGGGTCCGGGGTAGAGGTCGAAAATGACCAGCCCCAGCGCGAAAAGGGTGGTCAGGCCAACTTTTTTGTGTGGAATTCTTCGCAGGAGTTGCGCGAAACCCAGTCCTGCGAGGACGTTTGTGAAAAAGATCGCAAAGAATCCAAAGCGCATAAGGGTGCGCATTTTATCGAAAAACGGCAGATGGTTGAACAGCCAGGCCGCCGGCAGATAAACGAGGGTTTCCTCTTTTTTTAGAAAGGATTGTAAACCTTCGGGGATTTTGAGAATCACATCCTCGTTGTTCCAATGCAGGTTGATGCCCAGGCCCAGGATCAGGGAAATAAAGCCAACGATCGCGGAACTCCAAACCAACCCGCGCTTTTCATCGGGTTTCTTGCTCAACAGTGCCATGACCGCCAAAATGATCGCCGGAATACCAAGATATAACGAGGATTCATTCCACAGGGAATGGTCGAACCAACTGCTGACTACCCGACCGAATAAGAAGTGGTCAGAAGCCGGCAAGAAGAAATCCGTCGGACTGGCGGAATAGGATGCCGCGTACTCGATCGGCCGGCTTTCAAGCACACCGGCGGAAGATAGGCTGATAAATGGACGCAGTGAAAAATAAAGAAAAGGCAGGCTGATCATCCCGGCGAGTACCAATTTCAACCAAAAGTTTTTCTGTTTAAAAACTCGAAAGCGCGTCACGATCAAAAAAATCAGGCCAAACAGGACAGAGAAAAGCAGTGTCATGTAAAGGTAATACATGGAGGTAAAACCGATCAACCCAAGTGACAGGCCGGTCAGGACCACGAATTTGAGATCCCATTTTTTCGACTCGCGTAACAATTGGGAAAACCCCCAAAAAAAGAGCGGGAACCAGTGGATGCCGCATAAATTGAGATGACCGACCAGAAAATGAGCGAAATGATAAGGACAAAAAGTATAAAGCGTTCCGGCAAGGATCCCGGCGGCTTCAGATTTCGTAAGATCGCGGATCCACAGGTACATAAAAAACCCTGCCAGCACAAAGGTCAGCAGCATGGCAAAGTTATAACCCGCGATGGGGCCAAATAATCGGCTGACAGGAATGCCCGCCAGGGCAGTGGCAAGAGAGGTCTCGGTTGTCGAAAGGTCCCATCCCTGGGGATAGTTCAGCATGGGGTTGAAGAAAAGCTGACCCTGTCCATCCAGGATCACGCGCTCATACCAGCGGATAAGCCAGACAAAATAGATATTATCGCCCATTCCCCCGATGATTGAGGTTCTCATGGAAAGGACCAGAGGCCAGGTTAATAGTACCGAGGCCGCGCAAAAGAAGAGAAAGACCCACAGAGGGGCAAACTTTTTAAGCATATTTTGGTTGGTAGAGATGCATTGGAACTCTTGGTGAGTCTCTTGTTTCTAGCGATTTATTATATCAGATGTGACCGTTGCGGTATTTTTATGCCAGGCTGCCCGGGTCTTCCCCCTATTTTTTTCTTAACCATTTGTTAACCTTTGTTGACCAATCGTTAACCCCCCTTATTCGATTCCTTAATCTTGAACAGTTAAACTGAATTTGATAAAAAAAACTAAGGAGATAAAATGCGTAAAAGTTTGGTTGTTTCATTGATCGTTTTGCTTGTTGCCGGATTGGCGCTCAGCGCTTGCGCTCCTGCTGCCACTCCAGTTGCAGAGGT
>CAZNAF010000044.1:0-21183 GCA_964570925.1 uncultured Anaerolinea sp. | reverse complement strand
GGCAAGGCCCAGTCGAGGGTCTTCTGGTCGATGACCAGGGGCGGCGCGAAGCGGATGACGTTGTCGTGGGTTTCTTTGGCCAGGATGCCCAATTTCATCAGGGCTTCGCAGAAGCGCCTCGCCCCGCCGGCCTCGGGCTTGAGTTCCACGCCGATCAAAAGCCCCTTGCCGCGCACTTCCTTGACATGCGGACTGTCGATCTTGCGCAGGGCGTTCACGAAGTACTCTCCGAGCGTGGCTGAATTTTCAACCAGCTTTTCCTCCTCGATGACGGTCAGCGCGGCGCAGGCCACGGCAGCAGCCAGGGGGTTGCCGCCAAAGGTGGAGCCGTGCTCGCCCGGGGTGAAGAGGCCGAGCAGGGCCTCGTCGGCCAGAACGGCCGAGACGGGGTAGAAACCGCCGCCTAACGCCTTGCCGATGATGGTCATGTCGGCGCGCACGTTCTCGTGCTGGCAGGCAAACAATTTTCCGGTGCGACCCAGACCGGTCTGGATCTCATCCGCGATGAAGAGAATGCCGTGTTTTTCACAGATCTTTTTCACTTCGGCCAGGTATCCGGCAGGCGGGATGATGACCCCCGCTTCGCCCTGGATGGGTTCGATCATCACGGCAGCGGTGTCTTTAGTTACGGCCTTGTCAATAGCCTTGGCGTCGCCGTAGGGCACGCTGACAAACCCGGGCGTGAAGGGACCGAAGTCGTCACGGTAATGCGCTTCGCTGGAGAAGGAGACGATGGAGATCGTGCGTCCGTGGAAGTTGTTGCCGGCCACGATGATCTCGGCTTTGTGGCGTTTGACGCCCTTGACCAGGTAAGCCCACTTGCGGGCTAGTTTGAGGGCCGTTTCCACGGCTTCGGCGCCGCTATTCATAGGCAAAGACATCTCGTAGCCGGTCATTTCAGACAACTGCCGGTAAAGGAGAGGCAGCTGGTCGTTGCGGAAGGCGCGCGAGGTAAGCGAGAGCTTTTTGGCCTGCCTGGTCAGCGCCTTGAGGATCTTTGGATGCACGTGCCCCTGGTTGAGGGCGGAGTATGCGCTCAGAAAATCGAGGTATTTCTTACCATCAACGTCTGTTACCCAAACCCCCTTGCCCGTGGTCAAGACCACGTCGAGCGGATGATAATTATGTGCCCCGAATTTCTCTTCCATTGCGATCAATTCGGTTGTTTTCATGAAGTTATCCTAATAAGAGTCGATATAAGATGGCTTTTTGCGCGTGCAGGCGATTGTGTGCCTGCGGGAAGATCACCGAATGCGGGCCGTCGGCCACTTCATCGGTGAGTTCCTGGTTGCGGTGGGCCGGCAGACAGTGCATGACTATGACGTCCTTATCCGCCTCGGCCACAAGTCCGGCGTTGACCTGGTAAGGCGGGAAAACCTTTTTACGTTTTTCGGTCTCCTCTTCCTGTCCCATGCTCGTCCAGGTGTCGGTATAAATGACGTGCGCGCCCTTTACGGCCTGGTGCGGGTCACGCAAGAAATTCAGCGTGCTGCCGCTGGCCTTGGCGAAGGTTTTGGCGTCCGCGACGGCTTTCTCGACGATGTCGTAACCCTCAGGGCTGGCGATGGTGAAATTGGCGCCCAGCTTGCTGCAGACGTGCATGAGTGAAACGGCCACGTTGTTGCCGTCTCCTACAAAGGTCACGTTAAGTCCTTTCAAGCTGCCGAACTTTTCCACGATGGTGAGTGCGTCGGCCATGCCCTGGCAGGGATGGTTGTAATCGCTCAAGCCGTTGATGACGGGAATGGAAGCGTGTTGTGCCAGTTCCAGCACGTGCTGGTGAGCGAACACGCGCGCCATGATGACGTCCACGTAACCAGAAAGTACCTTAGCTACGTCGTGAACAGTTTCTCGCTGACCCAATCCGATCTCGGCCGGTGAAATATAGAGCGCGTCTCCGCCCATATGTCGCATGGCCATGTCAAAACTGATGCGGGTACGCAGACTGGGCTTCTGAAAGATCATGCCCAGCACCCTGCCCCTGAAGAGAGGTTTGTTCCCCTTTTTGATGTGCTCTTTTTTCAGTTTGACAGCCAGGTCGAGCAAGTCCTGCACTTCAGCTGGCGTCTTGTCGGATACAGCAAGAAAATCCTGTTTCATATTCCTTTCCTTTCATCAGTTTTTTTAGGATCAGTAGCGTAGAGTATAACATCAGTATCTGGTTATGAGTAATGAGGGATGAGTAGTGATTCGTGAGCAGTGATTCGTGAGTAGTGATTCGTAAGTAGTGATTCGTGAGTAGTGATTGATATGAGTGAGTAGCTGCGATATTAGCCGATTGCTTATTTTCCATGATGATTAACTCTCAAGAAATATCATATGCGATTCAAATTTACACTCACCAATGACCAAGAACCTATCACCAATCACCAATCACTAATCACTAATCACTAACCTCCAATTACAACAATCCTCCATTGATCTTTTCCAAAACCTCAGGCGAGGGCCGCAGCTTCTCATTGGGGGTGCGGTTGAGCGGGGTTTCGGGGATGTTGTAGATGTCGAAAAGGGTGGGCACGTCCGGGTCCACATAGATAAGACCGGTGACGAGCCAGTTATTACGGTGAGCGTCTTCGAGCATGTGCAGGGCCTGCCAGCGGTCACGGGGATCGTATTCCGTTTCGAGTTTCTTGAGGATGACCAGGCTGCCGTCGTGCAGGGCCACTTCACGCGTGGTACCTTCCTCAAAGTCTTCCACGGTGATCTCCTCCATGCGTGGGACGAAGGAAATCTCATGCAGCGGTTCCTCATGTTCCTTGCCGAAACTGTAAGAGTGAAAAGAGTTCTCGTGGTTGTGGAAAGTAACACAGGGGCTGATGATATCCAGCACGGCGATGCCGTTATGCGCCAGGGCGGCCTTGATCAATTCACGCACCTGGTGGGGATCACCGGCGAAAGATCTGGCGACAAAGGTGGCGTTGGAGATGAGCGCTTCCATGGCGATATCCACAGGCACGTAGGGATTGGTGCCCTGCTTCTTGAGCATCAGTCCTCGTTCGGCCGTGGCCGAGAACTGTCCCTTGGTAAGGCCGTAAACGCCGTTGTTCTCCACGATGTAAACCATGGGCAGGTTACGTCGCACCATGTGTTTGAACTGGCCCAGCCCGATGCTGGCGGTATCGCCATCCCCGCTGACACCAATGGCTTCCAATGTGTGGTCGGCAAATAATCCACCGAGCGCCAGAGAGGGCATGCGTCCGTGCAAGCCATTGAAGCTGAAGGAGCGGTTGAGAAAATAAGTCGGGCTTTTGCTGGAACAACCGATACCGCTGAATTTCACCACCTTTTCAGGCACCAGGCTCATTTCGTAACAGGCAGCCTGAATCTGCGCAGCGATGCCGTTGTGTCCGCAGCCCTGGCATAATGTGGTTGGCAGGCCTTTGTAGTCGTTGCGGGTCAGACCGGCTTTATTCACCGCTGGTTGTGGTGCTTGTGTCGCGCTCATGCCAACTCCTCTTTTAAGGCCAGAATGTTCTCGGTTACCCAGCGGGCGTTCAAGGGCAGCCCGTCCATGTGAGCCAGGCTCTTCATCTTTATGGCAGCTTGCGGATAAGCTAGTGTGAGCAACTGGTGCAGTTGTCCGTCCCGGTTTATATCCAGGACAACCAATTTTTCATGTTTCTCTAGAAATTCCTTCACCTCGTCATTGAAAGGCAGGCTGCGGATACGCATGTAGTCACTGGGGAGGTCTTTTTGTAGGAGCACATCGCGTGCCTCCTGCACGGCCGCGTCGGCGGAACCCGCTGCGATGATACCTAACCTGCTTCCGCCGGAACCATCGATGACGGCACCGGGAAGATAGGCTTTGGCGGTTTCGAATTTTTTGGCTATACGCTTGAAAATGGTTTCCCATTTTTCAGGGTCTTCGGTGTAACCGGTATCTTCGTTATGGCTGGTGCCGCGCGCGAAATAGGCGCTTTTGGGATGCGTGTTGCCGGGCAGGGTGCGCCAGGGGATACCATCACCATCCACGTCGCGGTACCTGCCCCACTCCCCGGCGTGGGCGGCGAGGAATTTTTCCATGTCTTCTTCCCACAAGACCTTGCCGCGGTCCATGGGTGTGGAAGGATATTCAAACTTCTTGCAAGTCCACATGTTCATGCCGAGATCAAGGTCAGAAAGCACGATTACGGGGGTCTGGACGCGCTCGGCAATATCGAAGGCGCGCCAACCAAACTCAAAGCATTCCGCCACGGAGCCGGGGAGGAGCAAGATCATGTTCTTATCACCGTGGCTGATAAAGTTGGCCATGGTGAGGTCGCCCTGGGCTGTGCGCGTGGGCATGCCGGTGCTGGGCCCCACCCTTTGCACGTCCCAGATAACCACCGGAACCTCGGCGTAATAACCGAGTCCGATGTATTCAGACATGAGCGACAATCCGGGGCCGGAAGTGGAGGTCATGGAGCGCAATCCACCCCACCCCGCGCCGATGGCCATTCCCACGGCTGCCAATTCGTCTTCGGCCTGAACGACGGCAAAGGTGTCTTTGCCTGTCTCGGGATCAATACGATATTTGGGCAGGTTTTCCACAAGAGATTCCGCCAGGCTGGTGGCTGGCGTAATGGGATACCAGGCAGCGAACTGCACGCCACCAAAGATGGCTCCGAGGGCGGCTGCTGTGTTACCGTCGGTCAGGATGCAATCCCGCGTCCCATCCATGGGACGAACGAGGTAAGGGTCTCGCTTGGTCAGGTTTTCCTGAGCCCACTGATAGGAAGCCGCAACCATTTTAAAGTTCTGTTCCACCGGTCTTTCACGGCCGGAAAATTGATCCACGAGCGATTTTCGGATCATTTCGAGGTCGATGGAGAGCATCCAGGCAAGCACGCCGACATAAACCATGTTGGCGATGTAATCTCTGAGGTTGGAAGGCAGCCCGCTCTCCTTGACCAGCTGCTTAACGGGCATGCGATAGACTGTCATGTCTTCCCTAAACTCATCAAGAACCACGTCATCGGGGAGTAAAAAAACCCCGCCCGGGGCGAGGTATTGCAGTTCTTTCTTAATGGTTGTGGAGTTCATGGCGACGATGATGTCATCCTGCTCAATGCGGCCCTGGTATCCGTCTTTGCTTAAACGCAAGGTGTACCAGGTGGGCATGCCTTGAATGTTGGAGGGAAAAATGTTCTTGCTTGAAACCGGGATGCCCATGCGGAAGAGGGCGCGCATCAAGGTCTGATTGGCGGTGGCGCTGCCTGAGCCGTTTACCGTGCTGAATGTGATGCAAAAATCATTGATCACCATGTCTTCTTCGTTCATGCCCTTCCTCTCCGATCAAAAAGTTACTCAAATGAAAGTCTTAATCCCTGCCGGTCTCTGGTCCTGATGAGGTCCATGTGCTCGAGCAGGATCTGCAAACCCTGTTCATAATTCCCGCTTTTGATCTGGTCCACGATGCGGGCGTGATATTGCCAGACGCGATCAACGTAATTGATGTCGCGATACACATCCATGCCGGTCAGGCGGTAGAGGTCCCAGTAGGTTTCAAGGATCTCACACACAAGCTGATTGGAAAGCCGGCGATAAATAGTTAAATGGAATTCGCGATGTTCCTGGTTAGGAAGCTGACTGGGGATGCTGCGCAATTTTTTTTGAGCCTTTTTCACCAGCTGGGTCAGGTCTTCTTTATCCGCCGTGGAAAGCAGCTGAACGGCTTCAATGAAATAGGTGGCTTCCAGATGCTTGCGCAGATCAGCGACCTGCCAAAAGATCTTGGGATTCACCTCCACCCCATAAGCAAGGCTGGCTTTCAAGACCGGCCTCAGCTGGTAACGGTTCTTGTGAATCCCCGCTTTTGGTTTGATCTGAACGATGCCCATGATGCGGGCAACTTCCAACTGTTCGCGCAGGGTAGCTATGCTTACCCCCAGCTGACGGCTGAGATCAGCCAGAGAAGGGATGCGTTGATTTTCATCCTCCGGAATGGAAGCAAGGTATTTTAAAAGGTCGGAGAGCTGATATTGATTGTAGGCAGGTTCGATCATCACGACTCAATTCATCTGATTATTCAGATGATTTAAGTATAACAAATCGCCTTTAATTGTCAACACATGAATGTTAAAACTTAATGGAATATGATACGTCTGAAACGTTCGAAGTAGGTTGGTTGACCTTTTTCGTCGATGACCGCCCAATGGTCGCTGATCATGCTGCGAAATTCTTCCTCATCCGGGCCGATCTGAGAGCGATGGCACACGATGACATCGAGTTTCATCTGGTAATACGCGCTGATATCGATCACCAGGTTTGCCTCGGAGGGGATCGAAAACCATAACTCCCGTATGTCCACCGGATGAAGCCCCTCTACAGATATCAATTCAGGAAAAAACATCGGATTTCCGGCGCCCGGGAAAAGCGCATCCAAAACGGCCTGGCCGGCTGCGCGATGGTCCGGATGGTTGACGCGGTTGGAACCTGAAGGAAAGTAATTTAACGGGTCGCTGCTGACCACAACATCAGGCCGAACCTGGCGCATTACCCGGATGAGCTTCTTTCGCATTTCAAGATCCGGGATCACCTCACCATCGACGTAATCAAGGAACTGCACGCTCTTGATGCCCAGTTTTTCGGCGGCGGCTTTTTGTTCAGAGATCCTGGTTTCAGACAGCTCCGTGACACTGATCTTACCGTCCAGGGATCCTTTTTGGCCTGTGGTCAAGAGACAATAGTGGATCTCGTGTCCGAGCAGCGCCCAGCGTTTAAGAGTGGCGCCCATAAAAAACTCCGGGTCATCCGGATGAGCCAGAATGACCAGGATTTTTTGATGTGAAGCCCACCCTTCGATCGCCTGTGGATCAGGAGGGTAATCAGCGTAGATTACAGCGCTGGCATCCACCACCGCCACCCCCCTCACCCTTGCGGGGACCTTTTTGCTCTGGAATCTCGGGATCGCTGATCACCTTCAACACATCAATGTGATATTCCCGCCTGCCAGATTCGGGGATCTCAACGGTTACCATTTCGCGAATGGGCGAAACATCCACAACCTTGCCCTCCCCGTCTGGCGTGACAACGCGTTTATTCTTTTTCGGAAGCAGCTTGCGCGCTTCAACGTAATTTTCGTATTCATAGATCAAGCAACAGCGCAACCTGCCGCACATGCCGGTGATCTCAGTAGGTGTTAAAGAAATACCCTGTTCCTTGGCCATACGGATGGAAATGGAGCTGAACTCGGTGATGAATTTTGAACAGCAGCGGGTTTCAAGTCCGCAGGCACCCATGCCGCCCATGACCTTGGCAACGTCGCGCGGACCGATCTGGCGTAGTTCCACCTGAGCGGGGGAATAAGTACGCTGCATATCGCCACGCAGGGATTTTAGATCCACTCGTTCTTCGCTTTCGCTGCAGAAGAAAATGGTCAGTTTTGAACCGTCGTAGCTGTATTCGCAAAAAACGATTTTCACATTCTGGAGTTTCAACTCGCGCGCACGTTCGCGTGCGGCTTCCACCACGTCCAGCTCGCGTGCCTGCCAGTTTTGGCGCTGGAGCAAATCCTTGGGTGTGGCCAGCCTGTCCAAGGCTTTCCAGGTCCCTTCCGGCGGCGCAACGGGTTCCTCCACGATCACCACCACTTCTCCAAGCTGCCAACCGCGGCTGGTCTCGACCACCACCACGTCACCCGGCCTGACCGATTCGATCTTCCTGGCATCGAAGTGGTATATCTTTCCCACTTTTGAAAATCTTACACCAACAATGTTGGATGTTGTTTTATCAGTCACGATACTCCTTCTTGCCCTTGCCTGGAAATGGCTAAAATACTCAGTTGTGCCGCAATCCTCTCGGTCAGCTGAACAAGGGCTTTGGCCGATTCGTTTTCGGGTCTTCCTATTGTAACAGGGAGTCCGTTATCACCACCCAAACGAACCTCCTGATCAATGGGAATACTGCCAAGAAATTCTGCGGACATTTTTTCAGCCAAATGCTTCCCCCCGCCGCTGCCAAAAATATCCATACGGCTGCCGTCAGGCATGGCGAGATAACTCATGTTCTCCACCACCCCGATCACAGGGACCTTGAGTTCTCTGAACATTTGAAGACCCCTGCCTGCGTCCTCCAACGAGACCTTCTGCGGAAGGGTTACGATCACCCCGCCGCTCAAGGGCAGGTTTTGGATCAGGCTTAATTGAGCGTCTCCCGTGCCAGGCGGCAGGTCAATGATGAGGTAATCCAGTTCACCCCACTCAACATCGGCGAGGAACTGCCTGATGGCGGTGTGCAGCATGGGTCCGCGCCAGATCAAGGGTTGATCAGGCCTCACCATGAAACCGATCGACATCAATTTCACGCCATATGCCTGGGCAGGAATGATGCGTCCGTTCTGTGGTGGAGGAAGACCCTCCACACCCATCATGGTCGGGATGTTCGGTCCGTAGATGTCAGCATCCAGTAAACCCACTTTTGCGCCTTTTTGCGCCAGTGTGACAGCCAGATTGACAGAGACGGTGGATTTTCCGACCCCCCCTTTGCCAGAAGCGACGGCGATGGCGTTGCGGATTGGCAGCGCGAGCATCTCGCGGAACTTCCCATCGGAACGAACTCGCGCGTCCATGAAAATCTCAATTTGGTCAACGCCGCCAAGGGCTTGTACGACCTGGCGGGCTTCACGTTCAATGGTCTCCTTTAACGGACAGGCGGGGGTTGTCAGGATTATTTTAAAAGAGACATCAGAGCCTTTAACCTGTATCTCCTCAACCATTTTTAAAGTCACCAGATCCTGGTGAAGTTCAGGTTCCATTACGGTACTTAATGCCTTCAAGACATCTTCTTTGGAAATCATCATGGCTCTCTGGGTTTCTCAAGCATAATTCGCAAGAAACGAGGCGACTTCTTTTTGACAATCGCGGTAAATTTTAATTAGATCCTCATCCGTGCCCTTGTAACGTTTTAAGGTTATTTTTGAACACTGGGTACAGCCCTTCATGGCTCTAAATGAATCATTGTTGCAACTAGCACAACCTGAAAGCTTTACCATGAGCAAGGTCAGGGCGATTTTTTCATCCATTGCGGTTGTTTCCGCAGAAAGATGAAGGATCAGCTCCTTCCAATCCTCTCCGCGGAGGTCAGCGAGCTGTGGAATTACCCGCAGGGGGAACAATAATTCTGTGTCAGTATTGAACATTACACATCCGCTCGGTTAACAACCGCTTTGGCTTTTCTTTCTTCCTCTTCAAGCGCAAAATTAACTGGTCGAATTTTAGCATAGTATTCAACCGATTTACCCAATTTTTCTTTTGAAAAAATATGTGTTTCTCCTCGTTCATATGTGGCCATCTCGAAGTCGTGGTCCATGCGGATGGCATCAAAAGGACAAAATTCTGCGCAAGAGCCGCAATTCATACACTTATCTGTGTCTATATAAAACTCCTCCGGAGACGGTACCGGCCTTCCAGTCTCAGGGTCCTTTTTGCGGGTGATGAAAATACACTGGGTCGGGCAAACCTTTGAACAAATACCGCATGAAGTACATCGGTATTTTCGCGCTCCGTTCTCGTCTGTTTCATATACCAGAAAGGGGATGACCCTGAATTCCTCCGGAGGCAACAATACTTCTTCAGGATACTGCACGGTGAACAAACCCGTTGAATCCACCAGGCCACGCTTTCGTTTTTGCCTCGCCTGTTTTAGATCTGTCAGATAGGTTGCGAAAAAATGTTTCAGGGTGATCCACAACCCTTTAAGAACTCCCAATCCGTTCATGCTTCCTCCACTCAACGATCTACTTCACCCAGCACGATATCCACTGACCCCAGGATGGTCACCGCATCGGCCACCTTGGTGCCTTTACACATGTGCGCCAGGCCAGTAATGTTTATGAAAGACGGGGCGCGAACGTGATAACGCTTCGGATTTGGTTTGCCATCTGAAACCACATAGAAACCCAATTCTCCGCGAGGTCCTTCCACTCTTCCGTAGGATTCCCCCGCAGGTACTTTGGTCATATATTGTGACTTGCCTTCCATGATCGGCCCTTCTGGCATACGATCAAGCACCTGACGGATGATCCTGATGCTTTGACGTATCTCATCCATTCGTACGAGGTAACGGTCATAAATATCACCGTGCACGCGGGTGCAGACCTCAAAATCCAGGGTTTCATAGATACTGTAAGGATCAGCCCTGCGAATGTCATAGGGGACCCCGGAAGCACGCAGGATGGGGCCGCTGGCAGAATAGGCAATGGCGTCATCGGCATTGATCACGCCCACCCCTTCGCAGCGCATACGTACAATCTCGTTGTGCGTGATATAACGATCCAGTTCATCGATCTTTCGTGGTAGCCTGTTTTCAACCAGGTGCCTGATCTTTTTCAACACATCGGCACTGACATCGCGCACCAAACCGCCAAAGCGGAAGTAATTGCACATCATGCGGGAACCCGCAACTTCTTCAAAGATGTCGAGGATCAGTTCGCGTTCTTCGAGTGCATAGAGTGCGGGCGTAAAATAAGCACCCAGATCGTTCAGCAGGAAGCCCGTGGTCATGACATGACTCGAAATCCTGGTCAATTCTGCCATCAACACACGAATGTATTCGGCCCGTTCCGGCGGCCTGATACCCATCAGCTTTTCCACGGCAATGGTGTAACCGAAATTATTGCTCATGGAAGCGAGGTAATCCAGGCGGTCGGTATAAGGCATGTTCTGTAGCCAGGTATTTCTTTCGCCGATCTTTTCATGGTTGCGATGCAAATAACCCACCACCGGTTTGAGGTTTTGGACCGTTTCGCCCTCGAGTAAAACCGCCATTCGGAAGACACCATGCGTGGATGGATGCTGCGGTCCCAGGTTGACCACCAATTGATCCGTCTTAAGTGCTTCGGTGTTTGTATGTGCGGGACTCGTCAAACTCGCATACATCTTTTCATCCGAGTGCTCCTGCAAGGTATCAGGGTCAAATTGATAAGGATATTTAACGTTGTTTTTAAAGGGATTCAGGTTCTCTTTGCGTTCTCCCTTTCCTTCAGGCCAACGGGTTTTAAAAGGTTTTATATCCTCTTCATATAAGGGTTCCTTCCAGTCTTTTCGTAATGGAAAACCCTCAAAACCTTCCCACATCAGGATGCGACGCAGGTCAGGATGTCCGATGAAGCGGATGCCAAAGAGGTCCCAGACTTCCCTTTCCTGAAGCTCCACTCCCGGATAGAGGTCTGTCAACGAGGGCAGCGATGGGTCTTCACGCGGCAGGAAAACTTTCAGTTCTATTTGAGGCCCCCCTACGGATTTAAAGAAATGATAGACCACTTCAAACTGATCTTCAGGAAAGTCATCCACGGCTGTCACGGAGGAAAGGTAGTCGAATCCGAGCCTGTCGCGCAACTCGGAGGCCACTACCGGTATTTTTTCAGGATGAACCAGCAGGCCAAAAAATCCCGGCCTTTCGTCCCTGCTCACTGAATCAGGGAATTTCTGCAGTAACTGCATGTAAACCGGGTGAAGAGAAGGCTGTTCACTCATGCTTTTTCTCCTTCCGGTATCATTTCAGCAGGGACTTGGGGAGGTTTGGCACTTTCCTGTTTGATGATTGAAGACTGTCGTGGGTCTACAATGTCAGGCCCCAGAATCGGGATGGGTATTGCTTCAACAGGCTTTTTACCATACCAGCGCGTGTCGGCAATGTGTTCTTTTTCCATCTTCTTTTGCAGAGCGATCAGTCCGTTCAGAAGAGCCTGCGGCGTTGGCGGGCAGCCCGCAATATAAACATCCACGGGAAGATAGGTATCAATGCCAGGAACAACGTTGTAGCCATCTTTAAAGGGTCCCCCCCCTGAGGCACATGCTCCCATGGCGATGATGTATTTTGGTTCAGACATCTGGTTATAAAGCCTGACGATCTGGGGCACCATTTTTTTCGTGACGGTCCCTGCCACGATCATGACGTCAGCCTGGCGTGGACTTGGACGCATTACTTCCATGCCA
Organism: uncultured Anaerolinea sp.; assembly: GCA_964570925.1. GTDB lineage: Bacteria > Chloroflexota > Anaerolineae > Anaerolineales > Anaerolineaceae > UBA6107. The sequence goes on along the minus strand of CAZNAF010000044.1, from coordinate 9,268 downwards.
AAACGTGACAGGTCATAGCGGCTGGCGGCTGTGCAGATCATCTCGATGGCGCAACAGGCCAGGCCAAACATCATCGGCCATAGCGAATTTGAACGGCTCCAGTTGTAAATCTTATCCAATGTTGTGATGGCGACCTGGTTTTTTAGTTCAGCCGGGACGTCAATTTCAGGATTATTTAATGGTTTTTCAGTCATTTATCCAATCCTTTCTTTCATTCCTTTGCCTGTAAAAATTGTATCTTGCATCAAGTGAAAGTCAAGTATATAATTAAGCAAGGTTTTTCCTGTTTAATTCATATGAAAACTACACAAAAGATCCTCGCTTACCTTGAAATTCACGGACCCTCGACAGTGGTTGAGTTGGCGGCAAACCTTGATCGAACCAAAGCCGCCGTACGTGAATTAACCACCCAGTTATGCGCACAAAACCTGATCAAAAAACTTCCTGCCGCTTTAAGTGAAAAACCTGGCAGACCAGCGGTCAGATTTTGTCGTGTCGAAAACATCCCGAACCCACTCGCAAAAGGGCTCGTTACCGGATTGATGCAATTTACGCTTAATAACCACAGGGAAGGGGATAAAAAAGACACCCTCGAAAACGAGATCGTCTTACATCTTCTGTCTGATTTCCATCCCAGCGGGAGTTCCTCTGCTACTCGTATGAATCAGGCCATGATGTTTTTAGAGAATATTGGCATTCGCGCGAAATGGCACGCCACGAGATCTGGCCCGAAAATCGTCGTCCTTCAGGAAGGTTTCACTTCCCTTTTGAATCATGCTGAACTTTCTGAACGGATCACACGAGCAATCATTCAAAGAATTAAAGAAAAAGCCGTCGGCTTGTCGCCAACGGCTTGATCTATCCGCTGCAATTCATTCCCTTATTCTACGGTCACTGATTTTGCCAGGTTGCGAGGCTGGTCAACATCCAGGCCTCGCAGGCGCGCGATGTGATAAGCTAAAATTTGTAACGGAATGACCGTAATTACGGGGCTTAATCGCCAAGGGGTTTCCGGAACCCATAAAACCTTATCCACCAGGTTTTTCACACGCTCGTCCCCTTGTGTGGCGACAGCCACCACAATTCCGCCCCTCGCCTTCGCCTGTTCGATCTGGCTGATCATTTTTTCATACCAGGGGTCTTGCGTGCAGATGGCCAAAACCGGAAGATCCTTATCCACAAGCGCGATCGGTCCGTGCTTCATCTCTCCGGCCGGATACGCTTCCGCGTGCATGTAGGAGATCTCTTTCATTTTCAAAGCACCCTCATAGGCAATCGGCATGTTGATGCCCCGGCCTAAATAAAGCATATCTCGCGCGTCTTTCAAGAATTCAGCAACTTCTTCAACTTCTTTTTCACGATCAAGGCAGCGACCCACAAGTTCAGGAACCAGCCGCAAATCATCCACCAGGGATTTTCTTTGCTCAGCTGTGATGGTTCCACGCAGGTCCGCCAGGTAAACTGCCAGCATGTAAAGATCGATCAAGGGGGCTGTAAAAGCCTTTGTTGACGCCACCCCGATCTCAGGCCCGGTCTGCATGGAAATGTAACCATCCGAAATTCGCATGGCCTGGGAACCGATGGCGTTTACGATGGACCAGGTGGTCGAACCATGTTTTCTGGCCTCTTCCATGGCGGCCAGGGTATCCGCTGTCTCCCCTGATTGACTAATTGAGAGAACGACCGTGTTTTCGTCCACGATCGGCTCGGAATAACGAAATTCAGATGCGATCTCTGTCACTGTTGGGATCCTGGCAATCCTTTCGATCAAGATCCTTCCAACCATGCCGGCATGCCCGGCAGTGCCACATGCAGTGATAAAAATGCGTTCGATATTTTTTGCTTTCTCCGGTGTTAAGTTCAATTCAGGCAATCGGATCGAGCCGATCTCAAAATCAACCCGTCCCGCGAGGGTATCCGTAAGCGCCCTTACCTGTTCATGGATCTCTTTCTGCATAAAATGACGATATTCCCCTTTTTCGGCAGATACCGGATCCCATGCCACGGAAGAGACCTGGGCAACCACCACTTCGCCTTCGATGGTTGATACTTCCACTTTTTCACGGGTTACCACCGCCATTTGCCTGGATTCCAGAAAGATCAGTTTTCGCGTGTGCTCAAGGATCGCGGGGATGTCTGAGGCGATGTAATTCTCGTTTTCGCCCAATCCGATGACCACGCCTCCCGCATTGCCGATGCGGGCAGCGATGATCTTGTCCTTTTCGAGGGTCGACATGACCACGATGCCGTGCGCGCCCTTCAGGCGTGACAGGGTTTTCCTTACGGCTTTTTCCAGGTTCTTTTCCTGCAACATGTATTGTTCGATCAACTGTACGATGGTTTCGGTATCGGTATCAGAACTGAATTCAACACCCTTTTTTAATAACTCTTCTTTTAATTCGATGAAGTTTTCCACGATGCCGTTGTGCACCACGACCACCTGGCCTGAACTACCCAAATGTGGATGAGCGTTGCGGGCCGAGGGTTCCCCATGCGTCGCCCAGCGAGTGTGCCCGATGCCCACCTTCCCTTCAATAGGCAGGTTTTTTACCAACGTCTCAAGGTTTGAAAGCTTTCCGGCATCTCGGCGTACTTCTATATGCCCGTTGGTGATCACCGCAATACCCGCGGAATCGTATCCGCGGTACTCAAGTTTCTTAAGACCCGTTAAGATAATTGGCGTGGCGTTCTTTTCGCCGATATAGCCGACTATTCCACACATGAAATCCTCCAAAGGTAATTACGATGCCTACACGGATATATTTCCGCACAGGTTTAATGCGAATGTAATGGTCTGATTTTCTTTCTGGAAAGTTCAAACCCGTCCGGGCTTGGAGGGCATCCGCTGATCTTTCGATTTTCCCGGCTAGTGCCGGTTAACTCCACTGCGAAATGGAGAACCCTCATCCTCGTCAACCGGAAGAAATCCGGTCCTTGCGCTACAGCTTTCCTTTTTTATTCTCTTTGGTTAAACTTATGAAAACCTCCTTTCATAACTACTCTGGCATTATACACGATTAAAATAGCATTTATCAATAATATGTCCAATCAAAATACCTCTCTCAATCACGATCCTGATCAAAAATCCAGCCAAATTGAAGGAGTATTATGGTTTGTTTTGGTCCTATTAATTCTGCTCGTTAGCTTAGTATTGGTGCAAAGAAATTGGGACGCGATACGGTCTTCTTTTGGCAGTCACGAGATCAACGATTTTAACCAGGTTATTGTAAGGAACAACTACAATCAAATAAGTCTCGAAAACGGGCCGGCATGGGATATTGCGTATGAAACAGGTAAAATCCGCAGTTTTGCCGGACTTGTCAGACACACCTCTCCGATCAACGAACCCGCATTTTCGATCCTCACCTTCGATATTTTAGTAACCAGCGGAGATTATGCAGACGAATCCCTTGTTCAAACAAGTGTTCAAAACCATCATTTCACCTGGTTTGCGCCCGAGCTTGATAATCCTCAAGGAAAAATCAATTTACTTCATACAGTTCCATCCAATGAAGAGATCAACCGTCAACTGACTCAGATACAGAACGGTGATACGGTCATTATCAGTGGTTATGAGATCTATCGCATCGACGGGTATGACTCACAAGGGAATTCCTTGGGATTCTGGCAGGATTCAGGATGTAACACCACCCTGATCACCGAGGTAAAAATTGTACGGAGTCATCAGCAATAACCAAATTCACAATTGCGGAAATCCATTGACATTTTTTGCCACTATCTTTAGAATGATAATATACCTCGTGACGTGGAAGAGACCGCCAGGCGGCACCGAAGGGGCAAATTCTGTGAAGATCACAGATTGAAACTCTCAGGTAAAAGGACCCGTCATTGAGCTTCTCTGAAATATGATGGCGCTCCCGTTAATAAGATTGAAGAGGGAAGAACCTGCCATCCATGACAGAGGACGCATTCTATTCGAACTGCGTCCTTATTTTAAATTTATCCAGGAGGAACCCGATGAAAGTGCCAGAAAATCTTAAGTACACCAAATCTGACGAATGGTTGTTGGTCGATGGAACGGTTGCAACGCTTGGCGTGACCGATTACGCACAAGATCAATTATCAGATGTTGTATTCGTTGAGATCACAGTTGAAAAAGGCGAGGCGGTAAAAAAGCTTGCCCATGTTGCGACGATTGAATCGGTTAAAGCAGCCGCAGACGTTAATTCACCTGTTTCCGGGACAATTCTGGATGTAAACGAATCCCTGCCTAATAATCCTGAACTGGTTAATAGCGATCCTTATGAAAAAGCCTGGATGATAAAAATAGATCTTGCTGATCCTGAGGAGCTTGCCAACTTGATGAATTCTAAAGCTTATGAGGATTACTGCGCAAACCGGAGCCACTGATGTTCACCCCACACACCTCGGCAGAAACAGAGGAGATGCTAAAAAAAATCGGGGTTCGTTCGATCGATGAATTATTCCTCGATGTTCCAAAAAAATTCAGATTCCCAAATCTTGATCTTGAAAAAGGGTTGACCGAGATGGAAGCCCTGGAAGAGTTGAGAGAATTTGCATCCTCGAATGACACAGTGGATGAGCTTTTGTGCTTTTTGGGGGCAGGAGCCTATCATCACTATATCCCTGCTGCCATTGACAGCCTTCTTCGTCGAGGTGAGTTTTATACTGCCTACACACCCTACCAGCCTGAAATATCACAAGGAACTCTGCAGGCTATTTTTGAATTCCAATCCCTGATCTCCAACCTGACAGGCATGGAAGTCAGCAACGCCTCGCATTATGATGGCGCTACTGCAACTGCAGAAGCCGGTCTGATGGCCTGGCATCATTTCAGGGGTACGCGGAAAAAGCTTGTCATTTCTCCTGTCATTAATCCCCAATATATTGAAGTAATGCATTCTTATCTCAAGAATTATGAGGGAATCCAGATCGTTATACCCTCTTTGTCCCACTATCTAACCGAAGGTCCATCTAGTCTGGAGAGTTATGTGGACAAAGACACCGCCCTGGTCATGGTACAGTATCCCGATTTCATGGGCCGACTTTATGATTATTCCTCCCTGTCCAAAAGAGTTCATGAAGAAGGAAGTCTTCTGGGAATAGCCACCAATCCGACCGCATTGGGTCTTCTAAAACCACCCGGTGAGATGGGCGCAGACATCGTCGTAGGCGAAGGACAACCTCTTGGAATTCCTTTATCTTACGGCGGGCCTTATCTTGGCTTTTTATCTACGAAAAAGGAATTCGTGCGGAAGATCTCAGGACGTTTGGCCGGAGAAACAACCGACGCCCAGGGAAGACGAGGTTATGTATTGACCCTGACCGCACGAGAACAACACATCCGGCGGGAGAAAGCGTCTTCCAACATTTGCACCAATCAAGGATTGATGGCTCTTGCGGCAACGATCTATTTGAGCCTTTTGGGAAAATCCGGCCTCAAACAGGTCGCCAATCTGTGCTTCCAAAAGGCGCATTACGCAGCCGATGCACTGGATCACCTTGAAGGTTATAAAGTGGTTCAAGTGGCTCCATTTTTTCACGAATTCGTGCTTATGTGCCCCTTGCCGGTGGATGTAATCAATGAACACCTTCTTGATCATGATATCCTGGGTGGTTACGATCTTGGCAAATTTGATCCATCACTGGCCAATCACATGCTCCTATGCGTGACCGAGATGAATTCCAAAGAACAAATCGACCATCTCGTTTCAGTTCTCGGAGAAATCAACCATGACTGAACCAACGATCTTCGAATTATCCTCCCCTGGTCGAGTCGGAGTGCGTTTTCCTGAAACAGACGTCCCCTTGAGCGATTTGCCTGAATCCTTTATGAGAACTGACCTCCCATTACCTGAGCTATCAGAGCTGGATGTGGTCAGGCACTTCACACATCTTTCAGCGTTGAATTACTGCATTGACAAAGGTTTCTATCCGCTTGGGTCGTGTACGATGAAGTACAACCCCAAGATCAATGAAGAGATTGCCCGCCTGCCTGGTTTCGCCCTCACACATCCACACCAACCGATCACAACCATCCAGGGGAACCTGGCGTTAATGTACGATCTTCAGGAAATCCTGAAAGAAATCTCCGGGTTCGCAGCGGTAACCCTTGAGCCATCGGCTGGAGCGCAAGGCGAATTAACCGGTGTGTTGATCATGAGCGCCTACCACCGATCTAAAAACGATGAAAAGCGCACAAAGATCCTGATCCCTGATTCAGCGCATGGCACCAACCCTGCCACCTCCGCCATGGGTGGATTTGAGGTCGTGCACCTTAACTCTGACGCGCGAGGGAATGTCGATCTGAATCATCTTCGAGAATTGTGTGATGAAACCACAGCCGGTTTGATGTTGACCAATCCCAACACTCTGGGTCTGTTTGATGAAAATGTCGAAGAAGTCGTTAAAGTGGTGCATGAAGCCGGTGGACTGGTTTATGGGGACGGCGCCAACCTTAATGCCCTTTTGGGGATCGTAAAACCAGGTGAACTTGGTTTTGATATCATGCATTTTAACCTGCATAAAACTTTTTCCACGCCGCATGGTGGAGGGGGCCCTGGTTCGGGACCGGTCGGTGTGTGTACTCAACTCGCGGAATTTTTACCGACTCCACTTATTGGCATTTTGGAGCCTGCGACGGATTCTTTGCCGCCGCTCTTTGGATTTATCACCCCTCAAAAAACGGTCGGCCGCGTAAAATCCTTCTTCGGCCAATTTGGAATGCTCGTGAGAGCCTACACGTATATTCGCATGCATGGACCCGAAGGTCTGAAAAAGATCTCAGAATACGCTGTTTTAAATGCCAACTATTTACTGGCCCTAATTAAAGGGACATACAAGCTTCCCTTTGTGCGCACCTGCATGCACGAATTTGTCCTGGAAGGAAAATGGGCCGATGTCCCCGACGTGCACGCGCTCGACATCGCCAAGCGCCTGATGGATTACAATTTTCACCCTCCCACGAATTATTTCCCCCTCATCGTACAAGAGGCGTTAATGATCGAACCAACCGAAACAGAGAGCAAACAAACGCTTGATGCCTTTGCCCAAGCGCTGCTAGCCATCGCTCGTGAGGCACGTGAAACCCCTGAGTTATTGAAAGAAGCACCACACACAACCCCTATCGGCCGCCTTGACGAAGTAAAGGCAGCCAAAGAGCTGGTGTTGTGTTGTTGGCTGCCAGACACTAAATAAACATTGTATATTTATATTGTATATTTAGTGTGCTTTCAGGGTGCCATCCTTTGCATTTTATGAAGAAAATCTACCTCAAACCGCGTTCCTTTGAACATACAAAGGTCTTTCCGGGTTGTACCGGCAATCCGTTCGATCGGGTTTTGTATGGCTTGGTCAAAATAGATTATATTCCCACAATCATTATCTTTTTACTCCTCGCTTTCTATGCAATTTTAGGGTCTATGCCACAAATTTTCGCCGTGAAATCAGTGGTTACAACCTGGGGGATCACCTTTTTTTCGTTCCTTTTGTTGGATTGGATTTTATTGAGGTTTCTGCAGGTTCTTAAACTATCCTTCGGGCCAGATAAAACCGTTTTACTCATGCTGGCAACCTTAAGGCTGCCGTTTGCCTTGCTTCCTTCTCCAATTAACCTCGTTTTACAGATCATTGGTACGCTTCTGGTTGTCTACGGGTTCTATCTCGAGCCTTTTCGAATTCACGTCAGGCATGAGAATTTTAGTCCGGCAAAATGGATGCCCGGCCAAAGTTTACGCGTCCTGCATTTCGGTGACCTTCACATCGAAAGGGCCACCGTGCGTGAGAAGAAACTGTTGAAAATGATCCATTCCCTCGCTCCCGACTTGATCCTCTTCTCCGGGGATGTGTTGAACCTGTCGTATTTGGAGGATCCACTTTCCAAGGCGGATGCCATTTCTTTCTTCAAAGAACTGAATGCCCCACTGGGGGTCTATGGTGTGATGGGCTCTCCCGCCGTTGATTCCCAAAATCTTTTTGCCTCTTTGGTTGAAAATACATTACTCAATTGGTTGAATAATGAAGTCCGTTGCATTCCAACACCAAGCGGCAACGTCAACCTGATCGGACTCACTTGCTCGCATAACCCTGATGTGGATGAAAAAGTCCTTGCTTCACTGGAAATCCCTGAGGAAGGGTTTAACCTTTTGCTCTATCATTCTCCTGACCTGGCGCCCAATGCCAGCCGCCATCCCATCGACCTGCAACTTTCCGGTCACACCCATGCCGGTCAAATCAGACTGCCGGCCCTTGGCGCGCTGTTCACCGGTTCGTTGTATGGAAGGACCTTCGAATCCGGCCGTTATCTGGTCAACGATATGACGCTTTCGATCACCCGCGGATTGGGGATGGAAGGCGCCGCCGCCCCGCGCGTCAGGTTCCTGGCTTCTCCAGAGATCACTATGTGGCAAATTGCTTCATCATAATTTTGGCTCAACTGTGCGTATCTGTATGTTTTTATTTTTTTGACATTTAACATATAATATATCCGTATTCGCGCAGAAAGGGTGCTGAGAATGGCTGATTTAAATCTAAACGCTTATGTCACTTCAAAAATCGAATTATCCCCACGCGTAATGACCCTGCGTGTGGCAAACCGTGACTCGGATCTGCCTGATTTCATTCCCGGTCAATTCGCCGTTTTGGGGCTGCCAGCGTCCTCGCCTCGCGCGACCTGGTCTGAACCTGAACCTTTTCCGGTGGACGCTGAAAAACTCATCAGGCGGCCGTATTCGATCACGTCCTCCTCTCGCACTCGTGAATACTTGGAATTCTATATCAGCATGGTGACGACGGGCGCCCTGACCCCCCGATTGTTCGCACTAAAAGTTGGCGATCCGATCTGGCTTGGACCCAAAGTGAGCGGCATTTTTACTCTGGGTCAGGTTCCCAAAGAAAAGAATATTGTCATGGTAGCCACCGGTACCGGACTGGCCCCATATATGAGCATGCTGACCAGTGAACTTCAATGCGGCAGCCCACGTAAATTTGCCGTTCTACACGGCGCATATCACAGCTGGGATCTCGGATATCGGTCTGAATTGCAGACCATGCAATTTTTATGTCAGAATTTCACTTATGTGGCTACGATCGATCGACCTGAAGACGAACCTGTACCGTGGACAGGAAAAAAAGGTTGGGTTCAAGAAGTTTGGAAATCCGGTGTCATCGCGCAAGCCTGGGGTGAAACCCCCACGCCGGAAAATACCCACGTGTTCCTGTGCGGCGTCTCAGGGATGGTCAACGCCATGCTGGAGGCCTTGAACGCTGAAGGGTTTGTGGAACAGAC
>CAZNAF010000043.1:0-21425 GCA_964570925.1 uncultured Anaerolinea sp. | reverse complement strand
GAGCGTTGCGTTGACATCGCAAAGGTCGTAGGTTCGAGTCCTATACCGCCCACCTCGGAAAAGTAATTTCTTCCCAGGCAATGACCGGGACGAGTATCTGGTCGAAGGCAGCAAGCAGGGATCAGCGGCTGAAAATCCCTGCAGCAAACCGGAGAAAACCACCCGCGAGCTTTTTCCTGAACAGCATCTGATGCGTGCCCAATAAGGAGAACGGTGAACCCCGATATCGGTTAAAATGAGATCACTGCGCCGAACGCGCGTGTGAATCTGGGTGGAACCGCGAGAGAAACCCTCCCGCCCCAGTACCGGGGCGGGTTTTTATTTTAAGCCCACCCCAGACTCAACCCGCGGCCGGAAAAAACCGGCGTTCAGTTTGGAGGAAAGAATGGCAACAAAAAGCAATGGAAAGTATGAAGAAAGCATGCTCTACAAGATCCGTCACTCGACCGCCCACGTTATGGCGCAGGCTGTGCTCGAGAAATTCCCCACCGCCAAGATCGCCATCGGACCGGCCATCGACGACGGCTTCTATTATGATTTCGACCTGCCCCGGGCCTTGACCCCCGAAGACCTGCAGACCCTTGAAGCGCGCATGCGTGAGATCATCAAAGCCGATGAACGCTTCGAAAGACGCGTGGTCAGCGCGCAAGAAGCCCGAACCATCTTCAAAGACCAGCCTTACAAGATCGAACTCATCGACGGGCTCGAAAACGGAAACCTGGATGACGACGGCAATCCGGTGGATGAAAAAGTAGATATTTCCACCTACACCCAGGGCATTTTCACCGACCTGTGCCGGGGCCCGCACGTCGATGCCACCTCCCAGATCAACCCTGACGCAGTGAAGCTGCTTCACGTGGCTGGCGCCTACTGGCGCGGTGACGAAAAACGCCCCATGCTGCAGCGCATCTACGGCACCGCCTGGAATAGTGAGGAGGAACTCAAAGACTACCTCTGGCGCGTGGAAGAAGCCAAAAAACGCGACCATCGCAAGATCGGACAGGAACTGGATCTCTTCAGCTCCAACGACGAGATCGGGGCCGGCCTCATCCTTTGGCATCCCAAAGGCGCCATGATGCGCAAGATCATCGAGAACTTCTGGTCTGAAGAACACATCACCAATGGCTATGATTTTGTCTACACCCCACACATCGGCAAGGCCCAGCTTTGGGAGACCAGCGGCCACCTCGGATTTTACAAGGAAAACATGTATTCCCCCGTGGATATTGACGGGCAGCAGTACTTTTTGAAACCGATGAACTGCCCCTTCCACCTGCACATCTACAAAACCTCCATCCGTTCCTACCGCGACCTGCCCATCCGCTACGCCGAAGAAGGCACGGTCTATCGCTATGAACGCAGCGGTGTGATGCACGGACTCATGCGCGTGCGCGGTTTCACCCAGGATGACGCCCACCATTTCTGCCGTCCTGACCAGATGCCGGAGGAGATCGACTTCGTCTTGAAATTCAGCCTGCACATCCTGCACAGCTTCGGTTTCAAGGAGATCAATGCCTATTTGAGTACCAAACCGGATGATGCCCATTCTGTTGGCGACCCGGAACAATGGCAGGCCGCCGAGGCAGCCCTGGAAGCCTCGCTGAAACGTGCCGGTCAGGAATACCAGGTAGATGTGGGCGGCGGTGCCTTTTACGGTCCCAAGATCGACTTGAAAGTGAAAGACGCCATCGGCCGTGAATGGCAGCTCTCCACCATCCAGTTTGATTTCAACGAACCAGAACGCTTTGACCTCTCCTACATCGGTGAGGACGGGCAGCCCCACCGCCCCTACATGATCCACCGCGCCCTGCTGGGCAGCCTGGAACGTTTCTTCGGTGTGTTGATCGAGCACTACGCTGGCGCCTTCCCCGTCTGGCTGAGCCCTGTGCAAGCCGTGTTGATCCCCATCGCCGACCGCCATTTGGATTACGCCAACGAGGTGGTGAAAAAACTTAAAGCCAAGGGCATGCGTGCCGTGGTAGACAGCCGCAGCGAACGCATGAACGCCAAGATCCGCGACGCCCAAAACCAGAAGATCCCCTACATGCTGGTGGTGGGCGATAAAGAAATGGAAAGCAACCAGGTTGCCCTGCGCCTGCGAAACGGCGAGAACCCGGGCCCCATCGATCTGGACGCTTTCGTCGAGCGGGCGCTTGCAGAAATCGCCAATAAAGAGTGAACGAAAAAGATCCGACTGACCACATCAGCCGGGTCTTTTTTTGAAGTTTTTACGGCATGGCTCGGCCGCGGGCGGCCGCAAACAGGCTGTACCATTCCTCACGGCTTAGTTCGACTTCGACTGCTCGCGCGCTGGCGCTGAGGTGATCCGGGTTGGCCGTCCCGACCACGGGGATGATCTTTGCCGGGTGCTTGAGCAGCCAGGCCAGCGCCACCGCGTCCGGGGGAACTCTGTGCTGGTCCGCGATCTTTTTCACCAGCGTGGCTGCTGCGAGCACGTTTTCCGGTTTCCCTGAAAGGTCCCGGCCGATCAACGCCCCTCGGTCGAGCGGGCTCCAGGCCTGCAAGCTGACCCCCTTCAAACGGCAGTATTCCAGCAAGCCCTCCCAGCCATCTGGGTAACCCGGCGCGCGCTGATTGAACGAGATGCCGACCTCGGCGAAATCGTAATGCAGCAGGCTCATCTGTACCTGGTTGGCGATCAAGGGATCGGGCAGGAAGGATTGCAAATATTCCATCTGGAAGCGGTTAAAGTTCGAGACGCCGAAATAGCGCACCTTGCCGCTCTTTTTCAACTTCTCGAACGCGCGGGCGATCTCCTCGCCCTCCCACAACGCGTCCGGCCGGTGCAAGAGCAATAAATCAATAGAGTCCGTATGTAAACGCTTCAGTGACGCCTCGACACTGGCAAGGATGTGCTCAAAACTGAAATCAAATCGCTGCGGTGAACCGGCCGGTTCATCAGCCCAGCGGATGCCGCACTTGGTTTGCAGCACCATTTGCTGGCGCAATGCCGGTCGTAGGGCGAGCACCCGCCCAAACACTTCTTCCGCCCGGCCGCGGGCATAAATATTGGCGTGATCAAAGAAATTAATGCCTAGGTCCAAGGCGCGTTCGATCAGGTACGCGGCTTGTTTCTCCATGGTTGCATCAATGCGAGTGGATGGATCCCACCCTCCGCCCAGGCCCATGCAGCCCGCGCAAATTCTTGAAACGCTCAGGTCTGTGTTTGGTAGCTGCTCTTTCTCCATTGGATTACTCCTATAATCTGAACATTGAGTGACGAATTCCACGAATCGGTGTTAAAAGTATGTACTTTATAATATTTTACTTAATTCTCACCTGTTCCAGAAGACCAATACTCCCTCTTCAATCACTTGTCAAGGACGCAACTCTCCACTAAAATCACTTATTCTTTACCGCACTTATCGATCCTATCCCGGTAACACAAAGGCTACTTTCATGACAAAATATAAGATCATCCTGAACCCGACGGCGGGAAAAGGCAATGGATTAAGAGTAAAACCCGAGATCGAACAAAACCTGAAAAAATATAATCTGGATTTTGATATCGACCTGACCGGTTATCCGGAACACGCCATAGACCTGGCCAGACAGGCTGCAGAGGACGGGTTTGACGTGGTGGTTGCCGCCGGCGGGGACGGCACGGTGAATGAGGTGATCAATGGCTTGCTTCAATTTAAGCAAGCCAAAAAGAAATGCCCGCTCATGGGTGTAATCCCCGTGGGTCGAGGCAATGATTTCGCTTTCGGGGTCAACATCCCGGCCGGCCCCGAAGAAAGCTGCAATTTACTGGCTGCCGGAATGAAGAAAAAGATCGACATCGGCCGGGTCACGGGGGGTCTCTATCCACAAGGACTTTTCTTCGGCAACGGGGTTGGGGTCGGTTTTGATGCGGTGGTCGGTTTTGTGGCCGCAAAAAGTCGGCTGACCGGCATGCTTTCTTATCTCGTCGCGGCAATCAAAACCATCTTTATCTATTACAAGGCTCCTTTGGTGGATATCATCACGGACCACAAGACCTTTCAAGTGTCTTCCCTGTTGATCTCAACCATGAACGGTCGACGTATGGGCGGCGGATTCATGTTTGCTCCCGAGGCCAAACCAAACGATGGCGTTTTTGATCTGTGCATCGTCCGCTCTGTGCCCCAATCTGCCATACCAGGCTTGATCGCCAAGGTCATGGCCGGAACCCAGGCAGCCCACCCCGCGGTGTCTACCGTGCAGAGCACCAAAGTGACCGTGAAAGCCCTGCAGGGCAGCCTACCCGTCCACGCGGACGGGGTCACCATTTGTGAAGAAGGACAGGAGATCTCCATCGAGATCCTGCCTAAGGAACTGGAAATCATTACGAGGCTGGCAGAATGACCCTCGCGTCCTCGATCCTAAACCCGCCCATCAAGGCCATTTTAGGTACATTTTTAAAGGTGGATGACCGTGAAGTGGCTCGCATTCCCATGCGCGGTCCGCTGATCTTGGCCACCAATCACATCAATTCACTGGACGCGCCGGTTGGTTTCAGTCATCTGCACCCCCGCCCTCTCACCGCCTTTGTAAAGGTCGAAACCTGGGAAAACCCCTTTTTGAAATTCCTCTTCGACGCCTGGGAAGCCATTCCCATCCGGCGCGGGGAAGTTGATTTTGAGGCTTTTCACCTGGCTGAAGAAGCACTGGCAAACCAAAAAATTGTCATCGTCGCTCCGGAAGGAACGCGTTCCCGGCACGGACGATTGAACCAGGGATATCCGGGTATCGTCTTGCTGGCCATGCGCACGGGTGCGCCAATTTTGCCGGTGGTCTTTTACGGGAATGAAAACCTCAAGATCAGGCTTGCGAAACGAACCAGCATGACCATAAAAGTAGGGGAACCATTCAACCTGAACACCAAAGGCGCGGCGCTCTCCCGCGAGGTGCGCAAACAAATGACGGATGAGATCATGTTTGAGATCGCCCGCCTGCTGCCAGAGGAAAACCGCGGGGTATACGCCGATCTTTCACAAACCAGAAGAGAATATCTTAGTTTTCACCAGCAGCCGAACGCTGCCGGCTGGTGAAAAAAACTTGAAACACCTTTTCCAACTTACCGGGATAATGAGCGCCTTGTTTACCTTTCAAAGATGAACAAGGTGTTTTTTTTGATAGATCGGCAAAAATGATCATCATGGTCTCAAGCCCAGGATCGAGGGAAATGAATACCTCGTAATACGCCATGGCTGATAGAGTTTGCCTGTGAGGATCGATTCAGCAGCCATCCTGCCGCTCTGGAGGGCAGGGCCGATCCCCTCCCCCATATCCAGGGTGGACAACCCCAGTGAATCTCCCACCAGAAAAGCATTTCCCAGGCGCGGGTTTACCAGGTTGCGATGCAAATAATAACTATGCCCGCTGGCATGATAGTTGTGGTCACGCACCAGGCCGCCGTTATGCAATTTCGAAGTGAATTTTTCCCAATAATCCTTCAAGGAAGCACCTCTTTTTTTCAATGAGCCTTCCACGGCGCCGATGCCAACGTTCAGGATTCCATTCACCTTGGGCACGTACCAGGCGTAGCCGGGCAACCTTTCTTCAAAAAACCACAGCTTGCAGGCGGGATCCGTAATTAAGAATTCAAATTCCTCTTCCATGGCTACAATCAACCTTGCCGGATCGCGGGTGGGAAAGAAGGTCCGCGCTACAGGGCAATGGGTGCCTGCCGCGCCAACCAGGTATTTTGCAGAATACTCTCCATCAATCACATAACGACCATGCCGATTTTCAATGGACTTGACCTGATGAACTCGAAAATCAGCCCCGGAAGACTTCAAAAGCCACGCATCGAACTCGAATCGACGGATTGAATATTGGTTTGTAGGGAGTTTAAATTGAAATCCGTTGATCGAAATATCAAAACTGGAAAAATGGGTCAATCCCAATGGATAATCATCGGGTTTAAGTCGAAGGGTCTTTAAAACGCCCGGGGTAACCCAGCCCGCGCAAGGTTTAAAACGAGGAAAGTCACTTTTATCAAGCACAATGCAATTCACCCCGTTGCGCACGAGGTGAGCGGCACAGAAGGAACCAGCTGGTCCTGCCCCTATGATCAATACATCTGTTTCAATCATCCCGACCTCAGGAAAAACGACAATCCGGCTGTGGAGTCCCCTGACGGGTAAAAACGATCTGCCACAGTTGGGTATTGCGTGAACGGAAACCCCCGGCGCTGGAGAGGAGATAATAACGCCACATACGATGAAAGCGCTCATCGTAATTCTTCTTCAGCTCCGGCCATGCTTTTTCGAAATTCGCGTGCCACGCCATCAAAGTGGGATCGTAATCTGGCCCAAAGTTATGCCAATCCTCCATCACAAATCGCTTTTCGAGGGCTTTTCCAAGTTGCGTAACAGAGGGGAGCATGCCATTTGGGAAGATGTACTTGTCGGTGAAGGGTTCACCGGTGGTAATGCTCTTGTTACCGCCAATCGTATGAACAAAAGCGATGCCGTCCTTTTTCAAACAACGATCCACGACGTCCAAGTAAACGGAATAATTCTTCGAACCAACGTGTTCCATAACACCGATCGATACCACCGCGTCATAAACACCATCCACGGCACGGTAATCCTGTAACCTGAGTTCCACAGGCAATCCCCTGCAAAGCTCCATTCCCAGGGCGACCTGTTCCTTGGACACTGTCACACCAAGCACTTCTGCGCCATACTTTTCAGCGGCATATTTCGCAAAGCTGCCCCAACCACAACCGAGCTCCAATATTTTCATTCCCTTATGAATGCCTATCTTTCTGCATACGAGTTCCAATTTGGCTTCCTGCGCTTCATCAAGGTTCTTCGCTCCCTTCCAATACGCGCAGGTGTAGTTGAGTCGTTTATCCAGCATGGCTCGGTAGAGGTCATTTCCCAGGTCATAATGAGCCTCGGCAATTTTATATGCACGCGCACGCGACTGCCTGTTGATAAGTTTTGCGCGCAACACCTGAAACAAATAGCGAGTATCATTCACCACTTTTTCGTCCAGGCGCGCTTTCAGAACACGGGTTATGAATTCGTCCAAAGACTCAGCATCCCACCAGCCATCCATATAGGCTTCGCCGAGGCCAAGGGAACCGTCTTGTAATATGCGGTCGAAGAACCGCTGGTCGTATACCTGAATATCCCATGGCTGGCTGCCATTGATCCCAACTTCAGCAAGCGCCAGTAATTCACTGACAACCAATTCTGATCTCGCCACAGCATCCTCCTCGTAATTATTTTACCAATCACACAGGTTCTTTTTAAGATAACTCCGCTTGAGTAAAAAAGTTGTGAAAATTTGAATTAAGCCAAAAAATCAAACATCCACTCCACCTGGTTGAGTATTCTGTCCTCCAGTAAATATCCAGGCAAAAACGGTCAAACGAAATATTGCGAAACAAGATTGAAATGAAATTTTTATTGACTCTCCGCGCGCGAATGTGGTATTATTTACACGGTGGGCCCGTTCACTGAACGGGCTATTCTTAAATATTTTTTCCAAGGAGAGAGCTATCAGTACTCAAAATTTTCGCGTAAATGAGATGATCCGGGTTGCCGAAGTGCGCCTGATTGGGCCTGAAAATGAGAACATAGGCGTTGTCACGATCCAAAAGGCGTTACAGATCGCCCGCGACGCAGAATTGGATCTCGTTGAGGTCGCCCCCAATTCAGAACCCCCCGTCTGCAGAGTGATGGACTTTGGCAAATTCCTTTACGAACGCACCAAGAAAGACCGAGAAGCTCGTAAAGCGCAGACCAAGATCGAGGTCAAAGAGATCCGCTTGCGCCCTAAAACCAACGAACATCACCGCGGATTCAAGACCCGCGACGCGAGACGCTGGCTGCTTGAAGGCAACAAGGTCAAAGTCACCATCCGCTTCAGAGGACGCGAGATCACCTATCCCGAGATCGCTCTTGAAGACCTAAAAGAGATCGCCGAAGAATTATCTGACGTGGCTACCATAGAGCAGTCACCCAACATCGAAGGCCGTACGATGGGCATGGTGCTCGCCCCGGCCAAACAGGGTAAGAAAAAAGCCACCGAACCTGAAAAAGAATCGGCAGCTCAAGAAGCCTGAACCAAAAACCAAAATTCTCTGGTATAATGTGCGATTGCGTCAGTAATCGCACATTTTGTTGAGAGGAGTTCGCTGTGACTAGCAAGGTAAAAGCACCAAAATATAAACTCAAGACTCACAAGGCCACCTCGAAGAGGTTCCGCCTGACCGGGTCTGGTGTGTTGGTTCGCACCAAGGGCGGCAAAAGCCACCTGCGCCGACACTCTGCAAAACGCGCCAAAGCGTTGTTCGCTGAAATGGTCCCCGTTAAAGGCGACAAGATCATCAAGCGTGTCAACCGTCTCAACCCCAATATGGAAAAGTAGAGACAAGAGACAGTTCGTATCCAGGTTTAGTGCGGCTGTTGGGTGTATGCAACGGGTCTGAACAGGCCGGCGCCCAGGGGTTCGCAAAGGAGTAAAAAATGGCACGTGTAAAAAGTGGCCCAAACAGACATCTTCGCCACAAGAAAGTATTAAAGTTCACCAAGGGGCAGTTTGGCAGCAGGCACCTTCTCATCCGCCGCGCCAATGAAGCCCGACTAAAAAGTATGTGGTATTCGACCCGCGACCGCAAGAATCGCAAACGCGATCTGCGCCGTTTGTGGATCACCCGTATCAACGCCGGCGCCCGCCTGAATGGGTTATCTTACAGCCAGTTCATCTTCGCCTTACGCAAGGCCAACATTTTGCTCAATCGCAAGGTGCTTGCTGATATGGCGATCCGTGATCCGCAGGCTTTTTCCGCCGTGGTTGTCAAAGCCAAAGCAGCGAAATAAACAACCCTCAATAACAGACATGCAGGATGGCAGAAGAACGCCATCCTGTTTTTTTATTGGACTCGCAACCCTGACAGATTTTAATTTACAGGTAGAATAAACACATGCAAAGTGACTCAAAAGAGATGATCATATCATCCAAAAATCAGCACATCCAATTCGTGCGTGAATTGCTTGCCAAAAGGTCCGCGCGTGAAAATTCCGGTCTTTTCATCGTGGAAGGTGTCCGTCTGGCGGAGGAAGCGCTCAACTCCGCGGTTCCTGCCAGGCTGGTGCTTTACTCAGAGGCCTGTTCAGTAAGAGGGATGGAACTGGTCAGACAGGCTGGTCTCGCCTGCGATCATGTGTATCCGGTGAAAAACGACGTTTTGGCCGCGCTTTCAGATACCGAAACGAGTCAGGGCTTGCTGATGGTCATGCCGGTCTCTCCCATCGAACTGCCAAAAGCGGTGGATTTTTTATTGGTCATCGACCAGGTGCGCGACCCCGGCAATCTGGGTACGATCCTGCGCTCCGCGGTGGCCGCGGGCGTCCAGGGTGTTTATTGCACACCCGGCAGTGTGGATGCCTGGTCTCCCAAGGTCGTGCGTTCCGCCATGGGAGCGCATTTTCACCTGCCCATCCTTGGCGCCGGGTGGGAAGAGGTTCTTGCTTATTGCAAGAAACAGTCGGCACCACTGGTCACTTATTTGGCAGAATCCGGCGGCGGCACCTCCCTTTGGCAAGCTGACCTGAAAAGACCCTTGGCACTTGTCATCGGCGGTGAGGCGGAAGGCGCATCACAGCAAGTGAAACAGGAGGTGGATGTCTTTCTGAACATCCCCATGCCCGGCGGGTTCGAATCTTTAAATGCCGCAGTGGCAGCTTCCATCCTCATGTTCGAAGTGGTCAGGCAGCGCGGCGGCTGACGGCTAACTTTTCATTTTCCAAAATCTTTTCAGCAGATGATTAGGTAGGCGTGGGCGAGGGCGTCTCGCTGGGTTCAGGCGTGTCTGTCACCGTGGGAGTAAAGGTCTGCGTGGGAGTCGCGGTGACCGTTGGGGTGATCGTTGGCGTCGGTGTGGGGTGCTGCAAATTAAGATGGAGCATTTTTTGGGCAAACCCGCCGTTGGTGGAATACATGGTCACACGCAAGGTGACCACTCCCTGAGACACATCGCGGATATCCCAATCGATCAATTTTTGAGTTGCCTCTGAAGCCGACCCGCCCGGTCCAACCAGGGTTTGCCATTCATACGGCGCATCACCATAGCCAAATTCCAGCATGTAATCTTTAAAATTCCCGGTGGCATTCAGCACCGCATAAACATTGACCCGGCTGGTGGTGATGGTTTGACCTTCTTCCAGGCCGACGAAAATGATCGTCGGGCGTGGATCGTCAGCCCTGCAGGCGCGTTCCGGCACGAACGGTATTCCAGATGAAAAACCATACTTGCTCGCCCAGGCCTGGCCGGCCGAATTATCCTTGATCCACTTTCTTGCCCAGGGATCGGTCACATTAATGACCCACCTGTCTTCCACGAAGCCCTGACACGCTTCCGAGTAGGTCAAATTTGTCCAGGTATCCAGACGGGCGATCTTCCACAAGTCTTCTTCCTTGGGCAGGGGCGGCTGACTGGCGGCGAAGATCTCCGTGCGCTGGTCAGGGCATTTTTCCGAGGGTTCGGTTCCGGAGACGCTACAGATCACGTGATCCACAACGCCTTCGGGTCTGACGAATTCCGAGGGATTGTTCCCGGTCAGATAGGGCACAGCATAATTCATATACGCAGCCCAGATCGGCGCGGCGCCCGTCACACCAGAGGTATCGACCATCGGCTCGTTATCCGCGTTGCCAACCCACACGCCCACCGCTACATCGGGGGTGTATCCCAGCGTCCAGTTATCTTTAAAATCGTTGGTGGTACCGGTTTTTGCCGCGGCAGGGAAATCGAGGTTCAATACTGAATCGGAGCCAAACATGGGTGCGCGCGCTTTCTTGTCAGAAAGGATGGAACTGATCAGATAAGCGTTCTCGCGGCTGATGACCTGTTCACCCGTTTGTGGTTTGGCTTCAAAAATGACTTCACCCTCATAATTCTCAATGCGTGTGATCGCCACCGGGTCGATTTTCTGTCCGTTCCTGGCAAAAATGGAAAAGGCGGAAACCATTTGCAGCAAGGTCACTTCGCCGCCGCCCAGGGTCAAGGCCATGCCATAATCATCCCGCGTAAACGTGGTGATACCCATTCTCTCCGCGAAGTTGATCAGGCCGTCTTCGCCGCTGACAAGCGGATCATCATAGATGCCGACAAAATCAAGCGCCTTGACCGCGGGGATGTTGTAGGAATTCGCCAATGCGGTCCGCACGGTAACCGGGCCGTGAAACCTGCCGTCATAATTGACCGGCTTATACGGCTCGCGCAGGTCATCCGCTCTGCCGGAGGGCGGAAACTCGCTGGGCACGTCCCAGATCAGCGTGGAGGGGGTCCAGCCCAATTCAAAAGCGGCCGCGTAGGTGATCGGTTTAAAAGAGGAGCCTGGTTGACGCGGTGAGACGGCCATGTTGACCTGGCCGTCGATCTCTTCATTATAAAAATCCGCGGAACCCGTCATGGCCAAAATTTCGCCGCTTTTAACATCCATGGCCACCAACGCACCGTCAGTGGCATTGTTGGCAGCCAAACCGGCCACCTGTTCGGCAACGATCCGGTCAGCTTCGACCTGCATGGCCGGATCCAGGGTGGTATAAACCCTGAAACCGGAACGGTAAATGGTCTGGTCGTCGTATTGCGATTCAAGCAGGTAGCGAATATAGTTCACCCAGTGCGGGTACACAAGGGGATTTGCCCGTTGCTTGAACTCATAACCCTCAATGTAGGCATAGGCATCCGCGGCTTGCTGGGCTTCGAGGCATACCAACGCGGGCGGGTTGACCACCTGGATACACCCTTTTTCGTTGGAAAGCTCGTACATGGCCACCAGCACTTGCTTGTTGCGCTCGAGGGTGGCTTCTCGATTGTTGAAAATATCATAAACACTGGGAGCCTGCGGAAGGCCCGCCAAAAAAGCCGCCTGGGCGAGGTCAAGTTGATCAGCTGTGCTGTTGAAATAGGTTTCGGCAGCAGCCTGAATGCCGTAAGCAAGGTTGCCGTAGTTGAATTCGTTTAAATATAGCTCGAGGATCTCATCCTTTGTGTAACGGCGCGTAAGTTCCGCGGCAAGCACGATCTCCCTTGTTTTTCGGCGAACCGAGACCTCTGTGCGTTCTTCCGGGGTGAAGAAAAGAGTGCGTGCTAACTGCTGCGTGATCGTTGAAGCGCCAGAGACCACCTCTCCCTGGGTATAGTTTTGGATCAATGCCCTGGTGACGGCAAAAATATCAAACCCGGGATGGTTGTAATATTCCTTGTCCTCGATGGCCAGGGTGGCCGCGATGACGTATGGAGAGATCTTCTCCAAAGGGACGTAGGTCCTCCTCCCCGCGTTGGGGTCGATCATTTCGTAGAGCAAGGCGCCGTTGCGGTCATAAAAGCGGGTGGTTTCAAATTGAGACGCGCGGTCTTTTAAATCCTCAATATCAGGCAGGGTGGCCGCGATGGTGAAATATTGATAGACCAGGAACGCCCCGGCAATGACCAGACCGATCACCACGGCAAACAGAAAAATGATGATGGCGCGCATGAGACAGCTGTTGACCTTCAGGCGTTTGGGGGGTTGTGCGGGCGGTTTTCGTTCAATGCGCCTTAAAACCAGGGGGGCCGGGGGCGTGGTTTTGGTTTGCGTTTCCGAGTTCCCCTGATGGAACGCGGAGGGGTTCACGCGCGTGGCACCCAGATCCACTTCCTCCACCAGGGTCGGCAAATCATCCGCAGCGCCGGGTGGTGGCGCGGGCTTCTTTTCTTTTTGCGCATGCTCAACAGACGCGCCGGCAGGCAGGTCCAGGAGGGTCGGCAGGTCGTCTGAATTTCCTTCCTCCTCCGTATCCATTGGCAGGGTGTAGAACGGCGGATGGGTTTCCTCCGAGCTGTCAGAAGGCAGCATCAAGGTCTCATCGTTTTCTTCGATGTTATCGTCACTTCCAGAATCAGATTTGACGGGTTCTTCGGGGGTGAGTTCTAGGTTATTTTCCATAATCCATCCATGTCTGTTCAAATTCTAGCATAATTCATTTGACCTTGTCGAATAATCCTCTTACAATGCAGTCATGTTCTCGCAATACGAAAAACGGATGGATATCTACCAGATCCTTGCTGCGGATTTCCGCCGCGGTGAGATCAACCCGCATAACGACCATGTTTGGGAACTCGATACCTCAAACGGACAGCCTCCGGCGGTAGCGCTTCGCTCGACATACGGTTTGCGCGCATACAACATCAGGGTCTACCCGAGGTTCCTGCTAAACGGAATCGCTTACACAGACCCGCATGCCTTTTACATGAAACCAATGCTGCAGTTTTCGGCACCCGATTTTGCATCACTGCAATACTCTCCATTCCATCCTATTAACGTCCAGCAAAGGCTTTGGGTTCCCGATTCAAACACCTTGTCAGGTGAAACAACCCTGATGAACACCGGCGACACGTTAATGCAATTCACCATGGAATGGATCGTCCAGTTGAACCCCTTACCCGCCGGCTCCCCCATGAGCGTGGCTCAAATGAGCGTAAACACCATCCTGCGCGGGCAGACAGGACCTCTCGTTCCGGTCTTTTTCCTCACCGGCGGCCCCAGAGGCGATCTGACGGCCATCCCCGGTTTGGGGGTGGAAGTGACCCTGAAACCGATGGAAAACAGGCGGTTTTCCTGGGCACTGGCAACCAAAGGGACGCTGGATGAATCCTTTTATCAAGCGAGGAATGCCACGGCAGTTTTACTGGAAAAGGAACAGCTCGAGATCACCATGCTGCAAAATCAGCAAGGACTCCAGTTTGAAACGGGAAACCCCGCCTGGGACGAAGCGTTACGGTCCAGTCAACGTCGGTTGTTCCAGTTTTTCATTCCACCTTTTTTTGATTTTTTACACGCCTCCTATATCCGCGAAAGAAACCCTGAAAGCGGCAGCGCTTCCATCCAGGGTGTGGACTATCAAACGCAGCGCTGGGGAGTGCAGCAAATCACTGACATCTGGTCCATCAGCCGCATGCTGTTGCCCGCCCGGCCAGACCTGCTGCAGGGATTGTTGCATAATTTGATCGAATTGCAAGAAGAAGACGGCAAAATTTCAGCCTTCTGCAGCTGGAAGGAGCGCATCTCCACCCTGACTGCCGCTCCCTTGCTTGCCGTGCTCGCACTGGAAGCAGTGCAAGCCACCGAAGACCAGGAATGGCTCAGCAAAGTCTACCCTGCCCTGCTGGGGTATTATGAACAATGGTTCCAAAATGAAAACGACCGCGATCAGGATGGCTGGCCTGAATGGTCCAACTTGTTGCAGACAGGCCTGCTTGAAACCGATCATTTTTCAATAACAGAAAAAATTGAACTGGAAGTGCTGGCCGATTGCGCTGAATGGCCTTCACTTGCCGCGCTGCTCGTCAAAGAAGGTGAGTCCCTCAAGAAAATTGCCGGCCTTCTCGCGATGGACGGAACGGAATGGCTGGACGAAAAAATTGGCCAATTGAAGCAGTCCTTGGCGCTCACCTGGCAGGAACAAGCCGGGCTGTATCTGTTTCGAGATCATGAGAATCACCAAAGTACTGCGGGTCGATTGCTGCACGCCTTCAGACAAAACGGTAAAACGAGTCCAGCCCTGGTGTTCAGCATACCCACAAGAATTTATGTCTCCCTCATCCCCAGAGATGGCGAGATCAGACCCGTGGAATGCCAGATCAAAGGCGTTGTAAACAAACACGCAAAAAAGGTCGTCCTCGCGGGAGCGAAGTTGCGCTGTCGCGGAGACTATGCTTTTGCGATCTCCGATGAGCATTTTGACAAGATCCATGAAATAACAGTAGAAGGGCTTAAAAAAGGTGATCTGCTGCAGATCAGGTCGGTGAACCACCAATTCAGAAGCCCTGATTTTGTTATTCCTTTATGGGCAGGTGTGCTCACCTCCGGGCAGGCTGAAAAAATGATCGAAAAGGGGCAAGATTTCGTATCCAAAAACGCAAGGCTGATGCCTCTGTTCCTTAAAATCATGTGGCTTGAAGGACTGTTGAAATATCAATATAAAGAGTTGGCGGCAAAAACGTTTGCGGATTGGTTCCTGGAGCGGTGCGACACTTCTTCCGTGAACAACGAGAATCCACGCCCTCCTTCCAATGATGCATCCGCCGTGGAGCGTGGGATGAAAAACATTCACGAGTTGATCCCAATCGCCTTGTATCTGAGATTGTTGGGCGTTGAGAAGTTGACCGGGGACGAGATCTTGCTGAACGGTTTTAATATTTTTTCCGGCAAGGTTAATGTACAATATAGAAAAACCTTTATTGAGCTAGATTCGACGAACACAAAAGTGAGCCATATAAACAGAGAAAGTGTGGTCATTACAGATTCAGGGTTGCATCGTATCCGACTCGAAAATAAGGACAAACGATGAAAGAAATTAACTTATCAGATCCGGAAAAGAAGATCCTCTGCATGGCTGTGGTACAGGCGCAAGACGCGGATTTTGCCGAAGACGCCATCAGAGACATGAAATTTTTTGTGACCCGCCTTCCCAGTCAGGGAGCTTTTTTAGGACGCAGGAATGCCACCTTGTTGATCGGCGCACAAGAAAGCGATCTCACAAAGATACTGACCGCCCTTAAGGAGAATTGCCGCCAAAGGATCGAATACATCTCCGTCCCGCTTGAAAGCGCTCCTTTGCCCATGCCTTCCCCAACCCCCATCACCGTTGGCGGAGCAACCGTTTTCTGTCTTGAGGTTGAATATTTTGAGGAGTTATGAGCCATGAAAATGATAATCACCATTGTTAAGGATAGTGACACCGATGCCCTGATCAAGGCCCTGACCTCAGACGATTTTCGTGTCACGACCATCGCATCAACTGGCGGATTCTTGCGCAGCGGTGTGAGCACACTGTTATGCGGCGTGGAAGACAGCCAGGTGCAAAAAGCTCTGGAAGTCATTCACACCGTCTTCACACCCCAAACAGTTGGTGGGGATAAACGCTGTACCCTGTTTGTCATCAACGTGGAAGACTCACAACATTTTTAAAAGAGTACACAATGGATCGGCTTTTAACAAACAGCCCGCGGGCTGTTTTGTTTTTCAGATCACATCAAGCCGATTCTTCAAATTCTTCAACAAAATAGAGAAACACTTCCAGTTTTTTTCGCCGCCATTGGTCGGCCGGAGCGCCCATCTTCATGCAAAGATGCGAGAGGAACTCCTCGGCATCCGGTAGCTGCCGCCAAACCTGCGGAAGAAAAGTTGCCCGGCGGAAACCGTCTTTTAAAATCACTCCGTCGACTTCTGGTTTCAGCAGGCCTGGTAACTCTTCGGGATTCGAATAATTCAAGGGCTCTGGCGGCGTAAGTCGCGAAATTTCAATGTGCAGCTGAGCAAGCTCCGCTGAGTTCACCGGCGGGAAACGGTAATCCTCAAGCGCGGCTTGAACCGCGTGTTCCTGAACGTCTTTGACCAGGCTTTGATGGGCTTCCAGGGATCCGATACAGCCACGCAGCTGGCCTTGTTTGGTCAAGGTAACAAAGGACGCCCCGGGATCTTTGAGCGCCTGGGTCAGTTCCTTTTCTGACCAGGCGGGTAAATTTTCTCCAATGACGGCTTTTTCGATCGACCCTCTCGCCAGGGAAAGCAGAAATGCTCTTTCTTCTTGAGTAAGTGGTATTTCCATCACAACTCCAATTGGTGATACTTGCGATTGGCGTAAACAAGCGCGTCATCACTTGATACTGCCCGAGCCTCAAGAACCTCAGCCACAAAAAGGGTGGATTGAGGCATTTCGTACTTGTGCACCACCCTGCAAGCCAGAATGCCCAGGCCGCCCTGAATGACCGGAATATCTTCCACCAGGCGGAGCAGCGGAACCCCGCTCATCCTGTCTTTCTGGTCCGCGATGGCGCCGGAGAACCGGTCTGAAAGACCCTGTTGCCCTGCGGACAGGATGGTGATGCCAAAAAGTCCGCCCTCCTGCACCATGCGGTGCAGCCGGGTTTGAGTGGCAAGGGTGACCGCAACGCGGGGTGGATCGATGGAGAGGGAAACCAATGAACCAACGGTCATACCGTGAATGACCCCTTTCGTCTCGGTGGTAATGACCGAAACTCCTGTGGTCCATTTTCGCATTACCTCACGCAATTCTTCCATTTTGCACCTGAAAACTCCCTTCCATGTACTCATTTTATACCGGTAAGACCATGCAAAGTCAAGCCGATGCTTTTAGAATTTATTGGACTTTGGCACAAACCTTGCTATAATCCTTTGAGACTATGACGATTACTGAACCGCCCAACCCAGCCAACCCAGCAGGTTATCCACCTGCCGATTCTTCGCCTTCCGAGGAAGAAGAAAATTTAACCGCGCAAATTGAGCAAGCCCAGCCGGCTGAAGAAGATAAAACTGAATCTCAGTCAGAGGCAAAGCCAACCGGCAAATTCAACGTCTCTTCAGGACTGCAGACCGTCCTTACCTACGCTTTTCTTCTGGCGACCCTGTTCACCTTTTTTTCGCCTGACAATCTTTTTTCCGGTCAGATGATCGACCGGCTTTTCGAAGCCTGGCAGGCAAACCCCACGTACATCGCACCTATGAGCACCGTGGCAGTAAACCAAAGCGTGAAACGGGTCGGCGTCGTTTCCGGTCACTGGAAAAACGATTCCGGCGCGGTGTGCGCAAACGGGTTGACCGAAGAGCAGGTCAATTTGACCATCGCCTCTCTCGTTCAACAAAAATTGACCGACGAAGGTT
Source organism: uncultured Anaerolinea sp. (assembly GCA_964570925.1). Taxonomy (GTDB): domain Bacteria; phylum Chloroflexota; class Anaerolineae; order Anaerolineales; family Anaerolineaceae; genus UBA6107. The sequence goes on along the minus strand of CAZNAF010000043.1, from coordinate 3,753 downwards.
TCGAGGTGGACCTGTTACAGGAAAAAGATCCCCGCCTGTCACAATACCAGGCCATCGCGCTGATCTCGATCCACGCGGATACCTGCGAATTTCTGAATGACCTGGCCACCGGGTTCAAGGTTGCTGCTGCGCTTGAGACAGCCTACCCTGAAAACGCAAGCAGGCTGACCAATTGTTTGATCGACAGGTATGGTAAAACCACGGGATTACCGTTTAAAAATACGACCACACCCGATATGACCTCCTACCATGCCTTTGGCGAGATCCACAGCGATACCCCTGCGGTGATCATTGAAACCGGATATTTGAATTTGGATCAGCAGATCTTAACACAAAAGCCTGAATTAATCGCACAAGGGATCGTGGACGGCCTATTGTGCTACATCCGCAACGAGAGTATATCCCCCACCCAGCAGACAACCCCATGAGCGATCAATCCGCGTATCAACTAAGACTGGCTCTGGTCAACGCGCAAGTTGCACTCCAGCAACAAAACAAGATGGAGGCACGGCGCTGGGCTCTCAGTGCAATAAAACTGGCCCCCGAAAATGAGGAAGCCTGGTTGATCCTGGCCGCGGTGGCCAATCCAAACGCCAGCGTTGCCTACTTGCAAAAGGTGCTGCAGATCAACCCGAAAAATGAACGGGCCGCAAAAGGAATGAAGTGGGCTTTAACCAGGCAGGAGCAGGGGCCAAGCGCCACTCCGCGGGCTGTACCACTCAGGCCGGAAGTGTCCGTTGCGCCTTTTCTCGGATCCGATGAACCTGCTGAGTTATTGTCAGACGATATCGTTGAGGAACCCTCCCATGAGACCCTTTACGCGCCCGAGCCCGGACCGTTCGTTCAGTCTGAACGAATGGACCACGACGCGGAGCAGGAAGAGGGAATCGATATTAGCGCCTTTCTGGACGAAGGTGTCACGCCGAAAGGTGAAAAAGAAGACATCATTAGTGAACTCAGAGAGTCGCCTGAAGAGCTTCCTCCGCCGATCCAACGCAAGTTACCGCCAAAACAAAGCCGCTTCTCGTGGGGACTCGCGGTGATCCTTTTCCTCATCCTTGCCAGTTCGGCGTTTGTTGTTTGGCTGGCCTTGCCGGGTCTGACGGCGCTGACACGCAGTTCAGCGGCTCCCATTCCTGGTGGAATGCTTTCCAAACCTTCGCTCACGCCCACCAATACGGCCACCCCCACCCTCACCAGCACGCCCACACCCACACACACGCCCACCGCCACGGCGACCTTCACCCCCATACCGACGGAAACGCCCGCGCCGACCAGCACACCCTGGCCAACCAATACACCCTTCCCATACCAGGCTCCCATCACACAATCAGGCGATCTGACAGGCCATTGGCTGGATGTTGACTTAAGTGAACAAAAACTATACGCCTATGATGGAGATACACTGGTGGCCTCTTTTTTGGTATCCACGGGCACTTCCGCGCACCCCACCTTAACAGGCACATACAACGTTTATGTAAAATATCGTTACGCGGATATGCGCGGGCCGGGTTATTTCCTTCCGGATGTGCCCTACACCATGTATTACTATCAGGGTTATGGAATCCATGGCACTTACTGGCATGATAATTTTGGCACACCCATGAGCCACGGCTGCGTTAACATGCGCACGAGTGAAGCTGAATGGGTTTATAACTTCTCACAAGTCGGTACGACTGTGGTGGTTCATTACTAAATTCCCGGGTTTCTATTAATTTAGTAACTGTTCCAATAGCCAGGATCTTTCTGACCGTTGTGTGCGTCTCACAGACAACCGGCACTGGATTGTATCCAGGGTTTCCTGATTTCTTTAACAAACTTCTAACACGAATCCAACAATTCGACCGCGGATTCGTCTTATAATTAATACAGGTGACCAATATGAGTAGAGAACCCGTTTTTAAAGGTTTGATCATCGATGAGTACGACCAGCCTGTTTCTACGGGCACGATCGGCAATGAACCCTGTTATATCGTCAATGACGCCGGGTTCCTCAGACATATTCCTTCTGAACCGGTAGACTTAAAGGTTTTGAAATCCTTCAGCGATCAAATTGTTGGCAATGAAGAATTCATTGCCGAACAAACGGCAAAGATGCTGGGACAAGATGACCTCTTTACACACGCGATCATTCAAAACCAGTTAAAGAACATCGACCAGCAATATATTCAGGTGCTGCAAAGCGGAATTCCTGAAGAAACGCGCGTCTACCTGGGTATGATGGGCTTCAGGGTCGTGATCGACATTCACGGCGAAGTACTGCGCATTGACCAACCCTCCGCCCGGTCTGATGAAGGCGACGGAAATGACGATAATGATTAATGCAACCCAACGAAGAAAGGAGAGCGCCTTATGATGTCAGATTACATCAAGACAGTAACCGAAAGCGATTTTGAATATGAAGTGCTGGCGTATTCTCAAAACACTCCCGTGTTGGTAGATTTTTGGGCTGAATGGTGCAAGCCCTGCAAACTCCTTTCTCCTATCCTTGAAAAGATCGCGGATGAATCGGACGGTGCTTTCAGATTGGCCAAAGTGGACGCGGACAGCAATCCAAACCTGGTTTTGAAATATGGTGTCCGTAGTATTCCCACCGTGCTGGCATTCTCCCAGGGAAGCCAGGTGAGCGACTTCGTAGGGCTTCAGCCCGAACCTCGCATCAGGGATTTTATTTCACAGATCCTGCCACCCAGTCCGGCAGGGCTAATGGTGCAAAAAGGCAACAGCCTGCTGGACGCAGGCGACCTGGAAGGTTCACGGGCGGCCTTCGAAGAAGCCGCTGGCATCACCCCCGACCATCCGGGCGCGCTGCTGGGCCTGATGAAGGTTAACTTGCGGGAGGGAAACGCCCCGGCGGCCCGGACGATCCTGCGGCACTTTCCGGCATGCAGGGAATACAACGAAGCCGAACGATTGCTGCCCTTGATGAAAGCCATGCAAGACGCGACCAGTGAAACCCTGCCCAAGGAAACCGACCTGGATATGGCCTTTCAAACCGCCATGCGCCTGGCAACCCGCGGGAACATCCTCGCCAGCCTGGACGGTATGATGGATATCTTGCGCGCCGACAAACACTATAAACGCGAACGGGGGAAAGAGGTGACCATCGGTCTGCTGGACCTGCTCGACCAGGAAAGTGAGCTCGTGCGGCAATATCGCAAAGAGATGACGGCTATCCTGTTCTGATAAATGGAAAAAGGACTGCTCGGCAGTCCTTTTTTTTTCATACTTGCGGTTCCGTATTATTTTATGAGCACCAGTTCACCCCAGGTGGTCGGGTTGAATACGGCCAGTCCGGCGGCGCTCGACATCATCGTCACATCATCATAATCGCTGACGTTGTCGTTATCGTCAACGCAGATGGCGAACCCGAAGCGCATTCCAGCCACAGGCGTCACGCCAAACATGGACCAGGGAATGGCAGCTTCGATGCGATAGATCGGCGATGTTTCAAATTGCGTCGACAGCACCACCTGCGGACGATAGCCCTTGACGCTGGAAGGGTTCCAAAGGTACGCCTCGGGCGCTAGCCCTTTGGCTGCGTTGCCGGCGGAAAGCCCCAGATGGTAATCATCCGTGTTGTACTCGGTGGTGTAGAAATCCCCCAGCAGATCCGTATCCAGCAGGATTTCAATGGCGTCACCCACATAGATCTGATCACCCGAATTGTTTTGAGTGTAGGTATCGTCCGTGATCTTCACGCCTACGTAAAGGTTGTTTTCATCCCAGGCTAAAGCGTACACCCCTTCGAGG
>CAZNAF010000042.1:0-21493 GCA_964570925.1 uncultured Anaerolinea sp. | reverse complement strand
TCTCCACCGAGACAGGGTCGAGGGTCAATCCGCCCGCCTGCTGGAAGTAGGTAAATTGGGTGATCTCCTGGCCGTCCAGCCAGACCTCCCAGCCCAGACCCCAGGCGCCCAGGGCCGGCTGCTGCCAGTTATCTTCCACGAAGCGGATGTCATGCTCGCGTGGGTTGATGCCCAGGGCTTCCAGTGACTTGAGATACAGCTCCTGCGGGTTGCCCGGGTCAGGTTTCAAAATGACCTGGAACTGGTAATGCTGCTGGAAGCGGTTGGGGTTTTCGCCATATCGCCCGTCATCAGGGCGAATGGAAGGTTCCACGTAAGCCACGTTCCAGGGCTCGGGCCCCAAAACGCGCAAGAATGTCCCCGGATTCATCGTTCCGGCGCCGATCTGGCTGTAATATGGCTGCCAGATCAGACAGCCCTGGTCTGCCCAGAATTTTTGCAGGGTCATGATCACGGATTGAAAATCGTGGGGTTGTTTCATTCATCCTCCCGGAGGCGCGGCGTATTTTTAAGTGTCACAATTATACCGCGATGGGAATGAGAATCAATTTTGTATTTGTTTGAGAAACTCGGGCGTGTTCAGTCCCCGCTCGAGATGATAAACCAGGTAGGCGTTCATGAGGGACTCGATCTCGGCCCTGATCTTTGGGGAGGGGTCAGCCTTGAGCGCCGTTTTATAATCACTGCGCTGAAAATGACGCATGAAACGCAGCGCGTCCAGTGAGACCAGGCGTGATTCCGCGCTCCTCGCCCCGCAGCTCGGACACAGCACGCCGCCCTGTTCTGGTGAAAAGAACTGATCTTCAGCTTTGATCTCTTTGCCGCATTTGGCGCACTCGAACAACAAAGGCCTGAAGCCCATCAGGTCCAGCAGACGCATCTCAAAGTACCTTAATGGAACAAAGGGGTCGCTTTCATCACACAAGCGCCGTAACGAATCCACGGTAAGCTGATAGAGTTGCCAGTTCTGCCCTTCTTCAAAGGTAAAGCGGTCGATCAACTCGATCACGTAAGAGGCGTGGGTCATCAAGCGCAAGTCTTCGCGCAGCGGAGCAAAAGCGTCGATGGTCTCGGCGTCGGTTACGATCCACAGGTCATGAGCTTTCGCCAGCATCAGTGTGGAATGAGAAAAGGGTTCCAAATGCCCGGCCTTGCGGGACTGCATCTTGCGCACACTTTTGGCGATCACGCGCAGTTTACCGTGTGTGCGGGTAAAAACCGTCAAGAGCCGGTCCGCTTCTCCCCAATTGACGTGATGTAGAACGATCGCTTCAACCCTTAACGTGCGTTCCGCTTTGGGCATTTCCCCCTCAAACCAGGTCTTTTGGCGTAAAGGCTTCGGGCAGTAATTCCGCCACCGTAGATTCCAGGTAGATCTTTCCGCTGACATCCACGATCAACACGCTCATGGAAAGGTTGAACTCCGCCATTACCTGGCGGCAGGAGCCGCAAGGTTTTCCGCCGTTAACGGTGGCGATCGCCATGGCTTCGAATTCCATCTCGCCTTCACTGACGGCTTTAAACATGGCTACCCGTTCCGCGCACATGCCATCAGGATAAGCCGCGTTTTCAACATTGACTCCGTCATAGACCTTACCCGAGGCGGTCAGCAGGGACGCCCCTACTTTATAGTTGGAATAAGGCGCGTAAGCCCACTGCCTTGCCAGAATGGCCGCTTCGATCAGCTTTTGTTTTTTCTCGGGCTCTAAATACATTTAATCACTCTCCTGCTCTTCAGCTTTCTGCCTGCTCGCGCGGATCTTGCCGACCCGGCGCCCGCGCACCTCTTCCACGCGTAAATGCCAATTCTCGACCTGCAGTTGATCCCCTTCCATGGGCACCCGGCCCAACTCGCTGTAAAAAAACCCCCCCAGCGTATCGGTCATGTCAGGGTCCACATGGGTTTCAAGGGCTTCGTTGAAATCATCCAATGAAACCCGGCCGCGGAAGAGAACCTCCTCGTCACTGACCTTCTGGATGAGCAGTTCTTCACTCTGGTCGTATTCATCGCGGATCTCCCCAACGATCTCTTCAACGATGTCTTCCAGCGTCACCAGGCCGGCCATGCCTCCGTATTCATCCACGACCACAGCGATGTGCACGCCTTTTGATTGCATTTCCGCCAACAATTCGTCGACCTTCTTAGATTCAGGCACAAAATAGACCGGCCTTAGAAGTTCTTTAATACGGTTCTTCTCCTCGCAATCAACGTGGATCTTTAACAGGTCCTTGGCATAAAGCATGCCCACCACGTTATCGATCACGTCGTCATAGACCGGCACCCGTGAATGCCCGGATTCCACAAATGCGTTGATGGCCCGGTTCAACGGGGTTTTAACCTCCAGCGCGAGCACTTCCATGCGCGGTACCATGATCTCACGGCACAGCGTTTCGCCAAACTGGAAAATGGAATAGATCATCTTGCGCTCATCCGCTTCCAGCCCGCCTTCCGGCTCACCAACCTGCACCCAGGTGCGCAATTCATCCTCGGTGACCGAGCCCAACTTCTTTAACGCCTGCGTGTGGGTCCCCTGCAGCCAGATCAACGTTTTCGAAACCGGGCTGAACAGAAAATCAAAAAAACGGGCAACCGTCACCAGTCTTAGCGCGTAAAGTTCCGGGTTGTTTAAAGCAGCTCGTTCGACCAGGAACTCAAGCATGAGCAAGACCAGCAGCATGCCCACCAAAATGCCGAGCATCGCGCCAAGACTTAATGCTACGAATTGCTCCACAAATAAATACAGAACACTGGCTGACAGGAGCATGTGGGTGAGCGCGACGAGGAGGCGCAGGGTGGCGCGCAGCCTCGGCTTTTCAAGAAAGGCGATCGTCTCTTCCAGTTTTTCGGGTTTGTCACTGCCAGACTCAATTAATTGGGGCGCGCGGACGTTTACCAGCGCGGTTCTCAGAAAAGCAAAGAACAGGTCAAGGATCAAAAATATTGCACCCAGGATCCAGGGCAACATGGTTATTTTTCCTTCAACTTTCTGGCAGGCACTCCTGCCACGACCTCTCCATCCCCCACATCATGGGTCACCACCGCGCCCGCTCCCGTTTTGGCTCCCTTGCCGATCTTCAGCGGAGCCACCAGCATGGTGTCACTGCCGATAAAGGCTCCCTCACCAATCTCGGTGGGATGTTTTTTCTCGCCGTCATAATTGCAGGTGATCGTCCCAGCCCCGATATTGACGTTCTCACCGATGGTGGCGTTGCCGATATAAGAAAAATGACCCATCTTCACCCCGGCGGCCAGCGTGGAGTCTTTCACTTCTCCAAAATTCCCCATGTGCACACCCCTTCCGAGGCGCGCTCCCTTGCGCAGATGACAGAAGGGGCCCATTTCCACATGGTCTTCCACAAATGCGCCTTCGATCACCGAAGCCAAAAGCCGACATTCGCTGCCGATGGTTGAATTGTCAATGAGGGTGCTCGGCCCGATCTCGCAGGCTTCGCCGATGACCGTCGTGCCGCTCAACCACGTTTGTGGATGCAACACGGTGTCTTTTCCGATCTTCACCCCTTCTTCTATATAAACGAGGTTCGGGTCGATCATGGTCACACCCGCAAGCATCCATTTTTCGTTAACCCTGCGACGGATGATGCGTTCCGCCTCGGCCAGATGGACGCGGTTGTTCACCCCCAGTGCCTCTTCTTCATCGTCAAGGCGGATGGATTCAACCTTGCCGCCTTCTTCCACGGCAATGGCCACCAGGTCGGTCAGATAATACTCCCCTTTCGGTGAAAGCTTGACCTTTTTTAATGCCTGCCACAACCAGGTGGATTCAAAACAATAGGCGCCCACATTCAATTCGTTGATCTTCAACTCTTCCGCAGTGGCCTGCGCTTCTTCCACGATGGCAGAGATCCCCCCCTGGGCGTCCCGCAGGATCCTGCCAAACCCGCGCGGATGATCGCTCAACACAGTCAACATGGTCAGGGGTCCGTTGTTGCTTCCTTGTTTTAGAACAAGTTTTTTTAAAGTTTCAGCCGTTAACATCGGCATGTCGCCGGCAATGACCAGCACCAGTCCACCTTCACCCTTTAATAACTCCTCCGCGGACATGATCGCATGCGCCGTTCCAAGTCTTTTTTCCTGCAACACAAAACGGGCGCCGTCACCCACTTTCTTTTTCACCTCTTCAGCCCCGTTGCCGATGACCACCACCGGCCTGTCAGAGCCCGCGGCTTTGGCAGCTTCGATCGCGTAATTGAGCAGTGGTTTGCCGTTCACCGGGTGCAGCACTTTGGGGAGGTTCGAGACCATCCGTGTTCCCTGGCCGGCTGCCATAATGATCGTGTTTACTTTCATGATACTCTCCCGAGGTTGCAACTCATACTAAAAAAAACGAGCATCAGCATCGTGTCGAGCTGGCTCGTGTTAATCACGGAAGTAGAGCAGCAACCGCCTCTCTCAATTTTCCGATGCAATAAAAATGGTCAGGCTGGGGCACCTGGATTCGAACCAAGATCCACAGATCCAAAGTCTGGTGTGCTGCCATTGCACCATGCCCCAAGGGGAACTCCTTAATCGTGGTCATGATTTTAACACAAAAAAAGCCGAATCGCCAAAAAGATTGTGTTGTTCCAGAGCAGGGCAGTTTAAGGAGCGCATTCCTCCGAGATCTTTACACTTTCAATGCTGTATAAGACGCTGCGCGCGCTGGTATCCATCGAGAGTCCACAAAGGTCCGGCCGTGCGGCCATGGCTTTTACATTGTAAAAAAGAGGAATGACTGGCAATTCATTGGCCAGCATCTGCTGTGTGATCTGGTTGCCCTGGTTGAAAATCTGGTCATCCAGCCCCGCGGTCAACATGCCTTGACAGGCCGCGTCATAATCAGGGTTGGCGAAGCCGGTCAGGTTCACACCGCCGTACCTTGTACCCAGCCAATAATTGGCCTCGTTCGGGATCTCGGAAGAGGCATACAGGAAGCAAGAAGGCAGTTTCCCCGTTGACCAGCTTAATTGCGCCAGGTCAAAATTGCGTCCGAACAGGGGACCTTGTGGGCCGGCAGCCAGCAGATCGGCAGGTGAGAGGTACTCAGCCAGCACTTCGACCCCGCATTCCTTCAGCGAATTGGTCACGATCTCACCGATCTGCCGGTTCTGGGGGGTATCGTTGACCTTATAAGTCACCGAAAGGATCGTATCGTTAAATACACGTTCCACACCGGAAGCCATGCGAGGCGTGGCCGGGTCTGCGTCAAAATCTTTCCAGCCGACCTCGTCAAGCAGGCGGATACCCTCCGCGGCGTCATGCCCGAGCATGGGCAGCCCGGGAACTAACAGTGGATGGGTCGGGGGAAGGTAGCTGGCAGGGATCTGTGACTGGCTGAAAAGCACTTCGGAGATGATCTTCTCCCTGTCGAGGCAGTAGGTAAACGCCTGCCTTACCCGCAAGTCCCCAAAAATATCTGCCCGATCTTCATAGGGGTTGTAAACCGCGTCGTAAGTGGCGGGTTTGATGCCAAAATTGATCCCTGTCCAGGATGGCCCCACGCCAAAATACGATTTCAGTTTTCCAGCCAGTTCCTGCTCGCGTACGGTCTGGATTTGATCTTCGATTCCCACAGAAGGATCAAGAACATCGCACTCACCATTGATCAGGGGAGAAAGATCGGCTTCTGCCACCGTGGGAAGGAACTTGAAAACCAGTTCGTCGAATTCAGGCAGACCTTCTGAAGCCCTGAAATAATTTTCGTTCTTCACCAGCCTGATCGCGCTTCCTGCCTCCCAGGCTTCGATGCGGTAGGCTCCCCAGCCCAGGGGCGTCTTGTTGACCAGATCAGAGGTGTTTAGCTCGGCTGCCGGGATCGTCTCCAGCTGGTGTTTTGGTAAAGGAACCCAAAAGAAGTTGGCCGCGTTGGTGTTCAAATACCCAGGGATCCCCGTCCATTTGACCGTCTGGCTGTCAAGAGCCACATACGCTGCCGTACGCTCCAAATTGATTTTTGTCACCTTGGTTTCCGGGTCGGCACTGACCTGGTAAGAAAAAACGGAATCCTCAGCCGTGAGAGGCTGGCCGTCAGACCAAAGCAGACCGGGTAAAAAGGTAAAGGAGGCGTTCATTTGGGTCAAACTGAGCTCTGATTCACCATCCCATTCGACGGCACAGCCCGGTGCCGTGCATCCGGCAGGAAATACCTTCACGCCCTTCTGCAATGCCACCACGTCCCCCTCGATGTTCGCCACCCTGTCTCCCCGGCTGACCGGTGCGGCGGTTAATTGAATAGCTCCATTGGCTTGGGTTGGAAGATCCGCGAGGATCACTGGAACCGCAACGTTGTTCCGTGTATCGATCGGCCCATCATAGACGGCCTCGAGCACGCTCCACATCGCCTGGCTTGAATTTCCATATAGATAAAGGGATGTCGGTTCCTCACCCAGGCAAACCGTTAGCCTGGATTTCGCCTCAGGGGTCGGTGAAGGAGCCGCCTCGGTGGCCGCAAGCGGGTCAGAGGGCGCATTGCCACCTGCGCAGGCACTTAACAAGAGTACCCCAAGGATGGTGACGAATGCCAGATTTTTTATATTTCCGCGAATGCTTTGGTTCATGGATGCTCCCGGTTAAAATGCGATAACTTGTTTATTATAAGGCATTGCACGCTCGTTTTTGGAAAGGGTACCCTGCATGGCAATATCGGAAAACACACATTTCAGCCAGTGTCTGTCCGCGGGTCCAACAGATCTCGAAGGGCGTCGCCGATCAGGTTCCAGGCCAGTACGAAGAACATCAGGGCCAGCGCTGGCCAAACGATGATATGCCAGTAGTGGGTAAGGCTCATGATCCAGTTCCGCCCAAATCCAAGCAGCTGCCCCCAGTCTGCGTAACCGGGTTGGGTGCTGATGCCTAAAAAGGATAAAGCCGCAAAACCCAACGTCACCTCGGCGATATTCAGGGTGGCAAACACAAGTGTGGGAAAGATCGCGTTCGGTAAAATTTGTCTGAAAAGGATATAAGCGTGACCAGCTCCCATGGCACGAGCGGCCAGGATATAAGTCATTTCTTTGATAGAGAGCACCTCACCCCTGATCATGCGTGCATACCCCATCCAGCCGAAGGTGATCAGTGCAAGTATGGAGGGCAGCAGGCTTCTACCCAGCAGGGGGGTCAATACAGCGGCCAATATCATGGCCGCAAAAAGAAAGGGCAGGGTCATGAAGATGTCTGTCAGGCGCATCAACAACTCGTCTACAAAGCCGCCGAAATATCCCGCGCCGGCGCCCACCAGGACCCCGATCAAAAAGGTCGAAACCACGACCGCCAGGGAAGTGAAGAAAGCCGTGCGTGTTCCCCAGATGATCCCGTAGAAGATATCGTATTGCCCTTCCGTGGTACCCAAAAGATGTACCCACTCTTGTCTTCCCGTGAGAGGCTCATACCAAAAAGGCAGCCCGGGTGAATTGTTTTTCCAGGCCGCACCCATCGGTTGCGGCTCGGCTTGATACCCATCCCGCGGAATGAGATAGGGATCAGCGCTAATGGGTGGCGCGATCACTGGAGCAAAAACCGCGATCAGCAGGTAGATACTCAGTAGGATCAATGCCAGGAAGGTAAGTGGACGGGTGAACGGCCGTTTTACGGTCGCTGGTTCCTCCTTGTGGACTTCATTGTTGAAATAAGATCTCCTCATTCGCACTGACTTCATCTCAAGAAACGCGCACACGCGGGTCCATGACCCCGTATAGCAGGTCCACCACCAGGTTGATCAAGATCAACAGGGTTCCATTAAAAAGTGCCAACCCCAAAACGGTCACACCGTCGAGGTTTTGTGCCGCCTGGGCTGCCGCCGCGCCGATCCCGGGATATTGGAATACGGTTTCAATGATGACCAGCCCGCCCACCATGGAAGCGACCTGCAGCCCCGCCAGGGTTACCACAGGTAACATGGCGTTGGGTTTGACGTGATTTTTTATGATGTCCTTTTCTCTGATCCCTCTTGCTCTGGCTGCGGTAATAAAGTCCATGCCAATTACGTCCAATGCCGCCGCGCGCATCACGCGTGCAAAAGCCGCCCACGAAACGACCGCCAAGCTCAAGATCGGCAAGATCATGTGTCTCATCACATCCAAAAACACGTCCGCTCGGCCGTTCAATAAAGCGTCTACAGAAAGCAGCTTTGTATAAGTCTGAAGCTCCCCCGACTGTACCAACTGGCTGACCCAGTCAGAAGTTCTGCCCGGTGGGAACCATCCCAGCCGGGTGTAAAAGATCATAACGGCAAATAAACCAATGACAAAAAGGGGCAGGGAAGTGCCAGTGATACAGAAAAGTCTGATAACCTGGTCTATCCACCCGTTATGATGGACGGCCGCCTTGATCCCCAGCCAGATGCCGACCGAAAAGATCGGCATTAGCGACCAAAGCGTCAGATCAAGCGTGTTGGGAAATTTCTCCTTTATGATATCGATAACCGGCTGAGAGGCCGTTCTCGAGTAGCCAAGCTCTCCGTGAAGGAGCCCTCCCTCTCGCTTTCCTGTTTCAACATTCACTTTTCCCGCAAACCAGGTGATATATTGCTGAGGTACAGGCTGGTTAAATCCGTAACGTTTGATGATGCCCTCTATCTGCTTTTCGCTGCGGGGCAATTCGCGCACGTATAAAGCCGACCGCGCCACCGGGTCCACGGCTTGCAGCATCCCGAAAAGGATCACCGACATCCCCAGCAGCAAGAGCGGCACAAGCAACAATCTGCGAATGATAAAACGGATCAAACCTGCCCTCAATTCTGATCGCGTTTGGCGGTTACTTGATATCGAAATTGAACAAGATCACATCCATGTAAAGGCCCGGTTGTCCCAGATACACACGCAGGGGCTGCGAGGGTTGGTCTGAGTCCTCCGCCAGGGTCTCTTCGCAAGGGGTAAATCTTTCCACACCGCGCATATTTAGATCCACCTTGCAAACGGGAAGACCGGGGTCGAACAAACCTGTGGAGGGGTTGTAAAGCACCATCTCCCCTACAAGAGGATCGACCTGGGTACGGTAAGCCGCCGGAACGACAATGGCGTCCGCGTCTCCCGCCTGAAACATGGAAAAGCGTGTGCCGAATTCACCCACAGCCTTGATCAACACATGCTTCAACCCGACAGGGCCGTCTCGGTAGTCCTCATTTCTTACCAGGCTGACTTCTTCGCCTTCTTTCCAGTAGTCCAGTTTAAAGGGTCCGGTTCCATTGGTGATCTTACTGAAGGGATCGTTTTCGGCGTTGGGAGCGTAAAAGTTTTGCCAGGTTTCGCAAGATCCATCCCAACCGCCGTTTTCCACCACCCATTCCTTGTCCATGATCGACCCCCAGGTATTGGCCAGTGTTGCCAGCAGAGGGCTCCAGGGTTGGGCTAGGGTGAGTGTCACTGTGCCGGTTTGGTCATCAGCCCGGATGGCCGTTTGCACTCGTTCACAGGCCGCAGCCAGGGCAGCCGTATCGGCGGCTTGCATGCCTTCACGATCGTCAGCATACGCCCCGTCCTCCACAATGGTGCTGATATCATAGATTCCCACCCCTAAAAATGGTTCGGCGAATAAAAGTTGGGGCGAGATCGTGCCCCCCTGCAGCAAGCCCCTCTGAAGCGAGTAGGCCACATCCGACGCGGTCAATTCACCGCCCTCATGAAAACGAACAACGTCTTTTATTTTGAAGGTATAGACTCTGCCGTCGTCGGAGATTTGCCATGACTCAGCCAGCAGAGGCACGAATTCTCCTGCCTTTTCACCGTCATAGAACACGAGGGTTTCATACACGTTTTGAATGACCTCATTGCTGGCGTTGTCATACGCCAGGGCGGGATCAAAGGTTACCGGGCCGCCTTGATAGGTTAAAAAGGTGAACGTGTCAGGATTTTTTGCGTTTTCTGCCTTGCTGATGGTTTTGTAATAAACGTTTGGATAGATCGGGTTTACGATGCGTCCGCGTACCCATTTTTGTTCAAAAATATGAGAAGTGGCCGTGACCAACGGAAGGCCGGCTGCTTCTTCAAAATATAGCTGGTTCAGTTGCTGGTATACCGCCTGCCTTTCGACAGGGTCGGTGATCGAAACTCCTTGCTCGATCAAGGCCTGAAATCTGTCTTCCAACTCCTCCGGCAAAGACTGGCTCTTCCCGTTTGGGCCGATGGTAAAGATCTGGTACCAGTTTTGAGGGTCATGAATGTCTTCCTGCCACCCCGCCACGAAGATGGGGATGCGATAAGCCTGCTGTGCGGCTAAAAACGCAGGCCAGGGTAGCCCGAGCACTTCCACCACAAATTTATCATTAACACTTGATAGATTGGTTTGCAGTACCTCTGCGATGGTTTGGCGGCTTGAATTCCCCGCGTTATAAAGCATCTGAAAACGGAAACCGACCGACCAGACATCATCGCTGTCCTCGCCAGCCGGGATGCCGTCCTTATCCACATCGGCCAGTTTAAATTCGCTGGCGCATTTTTCAAGGTCATTTGTGTAAAAGGGGGCGTTTGCGTCGTACCCGGACATACCAGGTAGAACCAGTGAACGCGATTGCACCGCTTCACCCATGTACACATCATCGACGATGGGCTGCCAGTCAAAACAATAGGCAATAGCCCTGCGAATGTGAACATCCTGAAAGAAATCCGGGGGGATCCCGTTCCCATCCAATTTATTTGACCCTAAATAGGGATTGGCGGGTGTCTCTTCTTTACTTGTGCATCCTGAAAGACTCAGAACCAGAATGAATAGACAAACGATTGCTTGCAATTTTCGCATGGGTGCTCCTTTTTGGGTTTGAAATAGTGGATATGCCAATGTTTGCTCCGAAAGGATCGTATGGTATGAAATTCAACAATAAATACCAATTAACGATGCCTGCCGCTGCGGTGTATGGATGCACCGCGCGATCAGGTTCAGTTCCTGATTCTCGATTGACCTCCCCACGAGATTTGTTTATATGAATGTACCGGTAATATTGGGAAAAAATCTGTAACGATATTGTTTAATTATAATTCCACAGCAAAAAAATCATTTGTGTTCAATGATCCCAAGACGCATGCGCACGTAGGACTCATATCTTTCCGCGGATACACGCCCGTCTTCAACGGCCTTGATCACCTCACAACCCGGCTCTTCAAAATGCGTACAATCATTGAACTGACACTTTGAAACCAGCTCCCGGATCTCAGGGAAATATCCATCGAGTTCCTCGGGCTCAATATCCCAAAAGGAAAGTTTACGCAAGCCTGGCAGGTCGGCCACAAAACCGCCCCCTTCCACCGGGAACATTTCACGCACCACGGTGGTGTGTTTGCCGCGCACGTTATAAGCGCTGATCTCCCTCACTGCCAACCCAAGGCCGGGTTGGATGGCATTAAGAAGACTTGATTTTCCCACACCGGATGGCCCGACCAATGCAGAGACCTTGCCGGTCAGAACCTTTTTAAATTCCTTCAACCCGGTCCCTTCGTTGGCGGAGGTGTAAAGAACCGGATACCCTAATTTTGGATAGACTTCAAAGATCTTTTTCGCGGATCTTATGCCACCCAGGTCCACCTTATTGACCACGACGCAGGCTTTGAGGTGTTGTTTTTCAGCGATCACCAGGAACCGATCCAACATGCGCAGGTGAGGTTCAGGTTGCGTACAGGCAAACACAGCCACCAACTGGTCGGGGTTTGCCAGCAAGAGCTGCCTGAAGAATCCTTTCGGTGTGGGATCAAGACGCACCAGTTCAGTCTGACGTGGCTTAATATCCTCGATCACACCGCTGCCATCTGGCAACAGGCTGATCTCAACCATGTCACCGATGCTGATCACATCACCCTGAAAAGTGCGCCTCTTTAACCTGCCCCTCAAAACGCAGGTGGTTTTCCCTGATTCGGTTAGGACGGAAAAAAATCCGGATTGAAATCGAATGACCTGACCTGCGAGTGTTTCGGGTTTCATCAGGGTGTTTCAGCTTCCTCCCTGGTCGGGGTGACCGTAATGTAATAATCGTATTCCCAATGATACAGGGTGGTCGGTTCACCGATATAATAATCCTGGATCACGCGTTTAAAGATAGGTGCCGCATACCTTGATCCATCCCCCGCGTTCTCGGCGATCACCACCACGGCGATGTCCGGTTTGTCGGGCAGGTTCATGTCGGTGTACCCGGCGAACCAGGAATGCGGGTCAATGATGGAGGTCGTGGCCGTTCCGGTTTTGCCGTAAATCTTTGTATCCATTCCCTTAAAGACTGAATGAGCGGTGCCGCGTTCCTCTTCCACCACCATGCGCATACCCTCCTGCAGGGCAGCGATGGTTTCTTCGCTTACCGGCAACGTTCCCCTGACCTCAGGTTTGAAGGAATACACATTCTCGCCTGACATGGAGGTGATCTTTTCGATCACTTGAGGACGGTAGAGGGTTCCTCCATTGGCAATGGCTGCGATAAAATCCACTACCTGAATGGGAGTGACCAGCATGTCACCTTGACCGATACCCATCTGCACCGCGGCTCCATCCGTGGTAGGGTCTTGAATGCTGCCGGTTTCTTCTTGCAGGGTGCCAATACCTGTATCCGAACCCAGGCCAAACCCTCTGGCCATATCCGAAAGGTAGGTGGCGCCCATTTTCTGATAAAGGTCCAGACCTAAATGGTAGAACCAGGGATTGCAGGATCTCATCAATCCCTCAAGAAGATTGAGTGTCCCTGAAGGAGGCAATCCTTTTTCCAGTGTCCAGTCATCTCCCACGAATCCATCCAGCTCCGTATACTGCGAGGTGCATTCATAGATACTGGTCGTTTCATATAAGCCGGATTCCAGGGCTGCCGCCGCGGTGATTAATTTAAAGACCGATCCAAGAGGATAGGCTGATTGAGTGGCACGGTTCCATAAGGGGGCACCCTCGGTGTCATTGATAATGGCTTCGTAACCGTATTGAAAGTTGTAATTCTCGGGCTGCATGAAATTAGGGTCAAATTCAGGAGAGGATACCATGGCAAGGATACGTCCGGTATCGACTTCCATGACCACAATGGCGCCGGAAAATCCATACAGCGCCCTCTGCACTTGGTATTGAAGATCTCTGTCAATGGTCAGATAAACCGTATCAGGCGCCTGTGGATCGACATTGGCCAGTCTGGTTGCATAGGTTCCATCCGGTTTTACCACGTAAAGGTCCGCAGCAGGTTTTCCGGCTAAATAAGGTTCAGCCCAAAGCTCAACCCCCGCCGCACCGATGCGCGCGTCCTGCGGATAACCCTGGCGTCCGTATTCGCTGACCTCTTCAGGAAAGATAGAGCGCATGTAACCCAAGACCTGAGGGGCGATCCCGCCAGAAAAATAATAGCGTGAGGTATAGGGGTAGGCGACAAATCCACTGTAGGCATCAAAGGACGATTTTCTCTCCTCATAGACTTCTTGTGTTATTTCACCCAACGGCACATACCATTCCCCGGAATTACGGTACATTCCCGCGATCATGTTCTTGGGTTTCCGCATGGAAACGGTCAGCAGGTCCAACAGATGGGTCTCATACTCAAAAGACAGTTCACCCGGGATGACCCCCACGGAGACCGCTTGCGTTTGCGTGACCAGGGTGGTTCCGTTACGGTCGGTAATGTCACCGCGGTTCGGCATGCGGATGTTGGCCATCAGTCGGTTACCGCCGCTGAGCTCAGGCAAAATGTTGGCTTCCTGCCATTGCACTTTCCACGCGCCTGATTCAATGACCAATTCAGTTTCAATGTCTCTGCTGATGGTTCCGAACAGGTTCGTCAGATAATTAACTTTCAATCCTACTTTCGCCGAAGCCGGATTGATCAGGGATGACGTGATACCGGCTTCTACCCGGTCGAGGGTCATGGCCGAGGTTGATTCCGTATAAAGCTTTGTAAAATTTTCCTCAGTGATCGCGTCTTTGCTGGTTTTTGAAAGTAATTGATACATGGACGCGTAATCATTGTCGTTCCATAAATCGTAATAATGGTCCATGAATTCTGCCACATCCGGCACTTCCTGCATGGATACCACCGGGGAAGGTAAACCGTCTTCCGGTTCACCTGTTGCCGAAGGGCTTTTGGCACAGCCTGCGATCATTAAAACCGTCAGTAATAGTAGGATTGTCTTTTTCATTTTTCCTCCCGGTTCGAGCCGGGTTATCCTGCCGTTTCACCTTTTAAAACATGCTTATAGATCGGGCAGGAATATGATAATTGTTCCTGGCATACATAAGGGATCTCTTTGCGGTCTCCGTAGCCCATTTTTCTGAGCAGCCATTCAAAATGGCACAACGGAAACCCCATCACGCTGGCATAGCATCCAGCGAACTTGATCACCGGTCTGAATTCCGGGTGTTGAATGGCATACGCCCCTGCCTTATCCATTGGATCGCCTGAATTCAGGTAATTCTCCAGTTCTTCTTCGGAGTACTTACGCATGTGCACGTCTGTGGAACACAGCACCTGCTGTAAAACTCCTTTGGAAGGCACCGACACCACCACCGCCGAGTGCACCTGGTGGATCTTGCCGCGCAAGCGTAGCAGCATCTCTTTGGCTGCCTGGCGGTCGGCGGGTTTTCCGAGCAGGTCGGCCCCGTCTGCCACAATGGTATCTGCCGCCACCACCAGCCCATTAAAGGGCGCATAGGGGGCGGATGCCTTCGCTTTTTTATGGGCAACCCGCAAAGCGTAATCCTGAGCTGGTTCATTCTCCTCACGGGTTTCGTCGATATCGGCGGGGTAGGTCGAGAACTCCAGTCCTGTCCAGGTTAATATCTCACGCCTGCGCGGTGAGTTGGATGCCAGAATGATGGGGGGCACGTTCATAAAAATAATTCTAACACAAGCGCGCATCCCCCTTTCAAGCGAATCGTCAACCCATCATGCCAATTTCACAAGCCTAACATTAAAAAAAATGGCTGGTTTATCTAATTTGAGTAAAATGTCTATACATCCTTTCGAGGAGGAATCCATGCTTGAACTAAAAAATCGTATCATCGCCGAAGGAAAAAACCTGGGCGGCGGAATCTTAAAGGTCGATGGGTTGATCAACCATCAGGTGGACCCCGACTTGATGGATCGCTGCGGCGCGGACTTTGCCGCGCATTTTGCCAATTCCGGGGCCACGCGCATTTTAACCGCTGAGATCTCGGGCATCGCCCCGGCCTTGATGACGGCTAAACACATGAACATCCCGGTCGTGTATGCGCGTAAGACCCGGCCGATCACCATGCCGAACACCGTCTATCTTACCGTCGCTCCCTCGCATACCAAGGGCAACATGGTGGAACTCATCGTCTCTCCTGAATACCTGCAGGCCGATGAGAAGGTACTCATCATCGACGACTTCCTCGCTTCCGGTGCCACCATTCAGGCTCTCGCGCGTCTCGCCCAGGCTGCCGGCGCGGAAATCTGCGGGGTCGGCACCCTCATCGAAAAGACCTTTGAGGGGGGTAGGGACTCCCTGCAGTATCTCAACGTTCCCATCTACGCGCTGGTGCAGATCACCAGCCTGGATAACGGACACATCCAATTCGCGGATTGACGCGGAGGACGTACAATATGGAATGCATCGCCATCCTTGATTTTGGCTCACAATATACACAACTGATCGCCCGCCGCATCCGTGAAATGCGGGTGTATTGTGAGATCTTTCCATGGGATGCTGCGCGTGATGCTGTCATGAAAACCAACCCCACAGGCTTCATCCTCTCCGGTGGACCAGCCTCCGTGTATGAAGCCGAAGCCCCCACTCTGCCGGATTATGTGGTCGACTCAGGCCTGCCGGTCTTGGGCATCTGCTACGGCATGCACATCCTCACGCAGGCGCTGGGTGGTAAAGTGGTCTCCTCCGCGGCCAGGGAATACGGCCTGGCGGAAGTGACCGAGTTGGCGCCCAATCTTCTCCTGCCCGCTGCGCAGATGACCGTGTGGATGTCTCACGGCGACCGCACCGCGGAGCTTCCGCAGGGCTTCGTCTCGCTTGCCAATTCTTCCAATAGTCCCATCTGCGCTTTTGCCCATGAAGCTAAAAAGTATTACGGGGTCCAGTTCCACCCCGAGGTCAGGCACACCAAAATGGGCACCCAGTTGCTCGAGAACTTCGTGCTCAAGATCTGCCAGGCCAGGGCTCAATGGACGGCCGAGAACATCATCCACAAAGCCGTGGCAGACATCCAGCAGCAGGTCGGAGACAAAAGCGTCATTTCGGCCGTCAGCGGCGGGGTCGATTCCAGCGTGGCCACCGCCCTGGTGCACCGCGCTGTTGGCGATCAGCTTTCCGCCGTCTTCGTGGATACCGGCCTGCTGCGGAAGAATGAGGTCGCCCAGGTGGAAGGCGCCTTCGCCAAACACATCGGCCTGAACCTTGTCACCGTCCGCGCCGCGCACGATTATTTCACTGCGCTCCAGGGCGTCAGCGACCCTGAAAAAAAGCGCAAGATCATCGGCGGCCTTTTCATCCATTTCTTTGAGGAAGAGGCACAAAAGATCGGCAACCCGGAATTTTTGGTGCAAGGCACCATCTACCCGGACGTGGTCGAATCCTCAGCGCCTGACCGCAACAAGGCCGCCCGCATCAAGAGCCATCACAACGTTGCCGGCCTGCCCGAGAAGATGCGCTTCAAACTGGTCGAGCCGCTGCGCTACCTGTTTAAGGACGAAGTGCGCCAGATCGGTGAATCGCTGGGTCTTCCGGCCGAACTGGTTTGGCGTCAACCTTTCCCGGGGCCCGGGCTGGCCGTGCGCTGCCTCGGAGAGGTCACCCCGCAGCGCATCGAGTGCCTGCAGAACGCCGATGACATCTTCATCTCTGAGTTGATCGCGGAAGGACTGATCAATCGCAAAACCTCCGCGGAAGAGGCATTGATCTCACAGGCCTTCGCCGCCCTGCTGCCGGTCAAGAGCGTGGGGGTGATGGGCGACCAGCGCACCTACCAGGAGGTCATCGCCCTGCGCGCCGTGACCACCGAGGATTTCATGACCGCCGATTGGGCTCAAATTCCGCCCCACATTCTATCGCGCGTGGCCAACCGTATCGTCAACGAGGTGAAAGGCGTCAACCGCGTGGTCTACGACATCACCAGCAAACCGCCCGCCACCATCGAGTGGGAGTAACCCACCCCCAGGGTTCCTGCCCGGTTTTCTCTGACCTCGATCGTGCCAATCCCTGCCTTTCAGCCTGTCCTTCTTTCAGAAAAATGGGTTTCTGAAACCCGGCTTTAAAAATCTCTTTTTTTCGCATACAATAAAAAACATGAGAACCCAATCCTTGTCAAAAACTAACGGCGTCCTCCGGTTGCTTGTTTCAGCCGCGTTGCTGGTTGCCGCTTTAAGTATGATCGTCTCGCCCGCGCGGGCCTTGTTCACCAACTACATCGCGCTCTCTCAACCTGATTTTTCCTCCTACCCCGACCTCACCCTGCAATTCAGGGTGATCGGCGCCAACGGCGCCTTTGAAAAGGACCTCGATCCTAACAACGTCCTCGTGGTTGAAAATGGACAGGTCCTCTCGCCTGACAAACTGGAGCTGCTGGAGCCGGGCTTGAGCCTGGCCGTGGCTTTCAATGAAGGACCCACCCTCGCGAACCGCTACGCCGGCGTTTCACGCTTTGAAAAGGTCAGGAACGCCCTCATCACCTGGGCGGACACGAAGACCATCACCACCATGGACGATTTCAGCCTGGTCAGCAATTCAGGCACGCTGGCGATGAACCTCACCACCCCCGCGGATTGGATCGGTGCGCTCGACGCATACCAGCCCGAGATGCGCCAGGCCAAACCCTCTCTGCAAAGCCTTACCCTGGCCATCGACCTGGCGTCAGCGCAGACAGGCGGCAACAAGACCGCCGCGGTTTTCTACGTCACCCCGCTGCCTTCCCCGGAGGAGATGGCCGGCTTCCAGGACCTCGCCAGCCGCGCCAAGTTGAGTAACGTGCGCCTCTTCATCTGGCTGGTCGGACCCGCCACCTACACCGCGGATGAGCAGGCCAACGTCCTGCGCCAGGCCTCCCTCGACAGCGGCGGGGACTTTTACCTCTTCACCGGTGAGGAAGACCTGCCCGATCTCGCGTTGGTCTTCGACCCGCTGACCTACGTCTATGAAGCCACCTACCGCTCAAAGATCATGAACGCCGGTACGCACAAACTCTCGTTGAGGGTCAAACAGGGCACCACTGTCCTCGAATCGGACACCCTCGAGTTCGCCATGGACGTGTTCGCGCCCAACCCCTTCTTCCTCAACCCGCCCGCCACGGTCGAACGCGGCTGGACGGAAACCGAAAGGCGTAAAGACTCCGTGCTCGCGCCCGACACCTTCCCGCTGCAGATCATGATCGAGTTCCCCGACGAGCTCGAACGCGACCTGGTATACACCCGCCTCTTCGTAAACAACATGCTGGTGGACGAGAACACCGCCGCGCCCTTCGACGCTTTCGACTGGGACATCAGCCAGATCGTGGAAAGCGGTGACTACACCATCAGCGCGACCATCGAAGACAGCGTGGGCTTCATCGTGGAAACCATCGAGCTGCCCGTCAAGGTCGTGATCGAACCCAAACCGCAAACCTGGCTGGGCAGGCTCTTTTCCGCGTTCACGCCTCAGGCGATCACCTTGTTCGTGATCATCGTCTTCGCCGGCATTTTGCTGACGGGCATGGCGGTGCGTACCCTCAGGCAGAACCGCACGGTCACGCAAACCAAAATGCGCAAACTTGAAGACCCGCTCACCCAGCCGGTCCTGATCGAAGACGACCTGATCCTGCCGCGCGGCGGCACAGCGGAGGGTGAGGCCTGGCCGCACGTCCCCGGCCAAGGGCTGGCACCCGCCCGCCTGATGCTGCAATCGCCCAGGTCATCGGCCTTCCCGGCCGAGATCTCCATCCTCGACGGGGTGACCACCATCGGCAGCGACCCCAAAAAGGCTAAATTCGTCATCCCCTCGCACCTGGTGAGCAGCCTGCACGCGCGCATCACCAAGGACGAGGAGGACCTCTTCCGCCTGCAGGACGAAGGCTCCGGTTCGGGCACCTGGCTGAATTACGCGCCCGTATCCGCTTACGGTGCCCGCCTGCTGCACGGGGACCTGATCCAGTTCGGCAACGTCTCTTACCGCTTCGAGATCCACTCCGCCAAGCCTGGGCGCATGACGGTGGAGAAGCTCGAGGACGACGAATGAAACCCGCCTCACATTCTCACCTGCCTTACGCCGCGCTTTCAGACAAGGGGCTGGTCAGAGAACAGAACGAAGACAGCATCGGTATCACCGCATTTCAGAAAGTCTCCGAACTCACCCCTCCCTCCCTCCTGTGCGTCTTGTGCGACGGCGTGGGCGGCCACCAGGCCGGCGAAACGGCTTCGCGCCTGGCTGTGGAGCATATCACGGCCTTCATCGAGGCCTGCGACGGCTCCTCCCCGCTGGTGCAGCTCAGCAGCGCCATTCAGGAGGCCAACTCCATCCTCTGGCAATCCAGCCAGCAGGAGGCGGCCCTGCGCGGCATGGCCACCACGGCCTCCTGCGCCTGGATCGTGGGCAGCCGGCTCTTTACCGCCACGGTGGGTGATTCCCGTGTTTATCTGATCAGGCGCGGAAAAGCGCAGCAGGTCAGCACCGACCACACCTGGGTGCAGGAAGCCCTCGACGCGGGTCAGATCTCGCGCGAGCAGGTCAGGGAGCATCCTCACGCGCACGTGATCAAGCGCTACCTGGGCGCTGAAACCCCACCCGAAGTGGATACCCGCCTTAGGCTGCGCGAATTCCCCGACAAGAACCAGCAGGGCATGCCCCTCGACGGCGGGGACGTGTTGTTCCTCTGCTCGGACGGCGTCTCGGACCTGGTCAAAGAAGAGGAGATCGCCGAGGCCTTGAAAAAGGGCGATCTCGAGGCGGCGCTGGAGGGCTTAAAAAGCCTGGCCTATCAGCGCGGCGCGCACGACAACCTCAGCATGATCGCGGTGAGGATCCCGCACAAGGCGGCGCGCGCCTCAGCCTGGCTGAAAACCCTGCGCCTGACCCTTTTCGGTCTTTTCATGCTCGCGGCCGCCGTCCTGGGTGCCTATTTCGGCTGGCTGGTATTAAATCCCCCCTGATTTTTACCGGATCAACCCGGCGGCCCGGGCACGCGCGAGAATGGTCTCGGCGCGCTTGACCACGGGCAGGTCCACCATCTCGCCATCCAGGCTGTAGGCGCCCATGCCCTGCGCCTGGGCGATCTGCGCCTTCTCCATGATGAGCTGGGCGCGTTCCACCTCCGCCGCGGAAGGGGTGAAGGCAGCCTGGGTGACCGCCACCTGGGCCGGGTGGATGATCTGTTTGCCGGTGAACCCCAGCCGCGCGCCTGTTTGACATTCCTCGCGTAACAGGTCCTCGTTCTTGAAATTGGTCTGCACCATGTCGACGGCCTGCAGCCCGAAGGCCGCGGCGTGCATCACCAGGGCGCTGCGCGCGTAAAGCAGTTCGCCGGCCTCGACGGTGCGCGTGATGCCCGTATCGGCAGCCAGGTCCTCCGCGCCGAGGATGAGCCCCTGCAGGCGCGGACTGGCGGCACAGATGGAGGCCAGGTTCACGAAGGCCAGGCCGCTTTCGATGAGAGCCACGATGCCGGTGCTGCCGATGGGAAAGCCCAGCCGCTCTTCAGCGGCAGTGAGCAGCCGGTCGGTCTCGCGCACCAGCTCGGCGCTATTGGCCTTGGGCAGCACCAAGGCCTCGGGCCTGCCGGGCAGCACGGCTTCAAGGTCGCGCTCTGCCCTCCCGGTGTAGAAGGGGTTGATGCGCACCAGGCGTTCGGCCGGACCGAAATCGGTGCTCTTCAGGGTCTCGAGGATGACCGCGCGCGCCTCATCCTTGCGGTTGAGGGCCACGCCGTCCTCCAGGTCGAGGATGACCGCGTCGACCCCCAAAGCGGCGGCTTTGGCGATCTTGGCCTGGTCGTTGCCGGGTACGTATA
This sequence comes from uncultured Anaerolinea sp., assembly GCA_964570925.1. Lineage (GTDB taxonomy): Bacteria > Chloroflexota > Anaerolineae > Anaerolineales > Anaerolineaceae > UBA6107. Next base: position 612 of record CAZNAF010000042.1, on the reverse strand, counting down.
ACAGCGCTCGCCTTGCTCTCATTTTTTCCTCCATCGGTTGCTGTTCTTTGCATCCATTATAATGAATCCGCCCCATAGCAAGCCGCGGGGTAACCAGCAAGTATTTTTGTCTTTCACCTCACCTCCGGCCCCTCTCCAACCTTGGATGGAGAGGGGAGCAGGGGTGAGGTTAAAATAAACCTATTGTTTTTCTAAGCCAGGGCGGGTATATACCCTCTTTTGATTATAATAAATTCATGCAAAATACAAGCGTTCGCGACCTGCCCCCCAATTACACCCTTTTACGCCAGCTCGATATCCGCGAAGGCAAAGCCCTGCTGTGGATGAACCTGTTGGGCCTGATCCTGTTCATCCTGGCGTGGATCGTCTTCGCCCGCCTGGCCAACCTCGCCCACCCCGGCAGCCTGGACGGCTCCTTCAGCATCTCGGCCAAAGGTCTGCTGGACCTGCTGGCATTCGTGGGCTTGCTGCTGGCGGTGACGGTGGTGATGCTGGTGCTGCACGAAGGCTTTCACGGGCTGTGCTTCTGGCTCTTCACACGCGCCAGGCCGGTCTTCGCCTTTAAGGGGTTTTACGCCTACGCCGCCGCCCCGGACTGGTACCTGCCCAGGG
>CAZNAF010000041.1:0-21627 GCA_964570925.1 uncultured Anaerolinea sp. | reverse complement strand
GACCTGATCGACGAAGCCTCCTCGCGCGTGCGCATGTACAAGAGCCCGGCGGCACAGACCTTTAAAGATCTGATGACCCAACTGCGCGGCATCCGCGCGGACCGTACCCTGGCCGTGCAAAGCGGACGCAACGACGACGCAGCCGAGCTCTCGGATAAGGAATCCGGCCTCAAAGCGCAGATCGAAAAACTGCGCACCGGTTGGGATCGTTCAACCAGCCCGGTGGTCACCCACGAAGACATCGCTGAACTCGTTTCGATGTGGACGGGCGTGCCCATCATGCAACTGGCCCAGGAAGAATCAGAACGGCTGTTGCAGATGGAAGAAGAAATGAGCAAGGTCATCGTCGGCCAGGATGAGGCCATCGAGACCATATCCAAGGCCGTGCGGCGCGGCCGAGCCGGGCTGAAAGATCCGCGGCGGCCGATCGGTTCGTTCATGTTCCTCGGCCCCACCGGCGTGGGCAAGACCGCCCTCACCAAGGCCCTGGCCATGTTCCTCTTTGGCAGCGAAGACTCGCTCATCCAGATCGACATGTCTGAATTCATGGAGCGCCACAACGTTAGCAGGCTGGTGGGCGCCCCGCCGGGATACGTCGGTTTCGACGAAGCCGGCCAGCTCACAGAAGCCATTCGCAGACGGCCGTATTCGATCGTGGTGTTTGACGAGATCGAAAAGGCCCACCCCGAAGTGCACAACATGCTGCTGCAGATCATGGAGGAGGGCCAGCTCACTGACGCCCGCGGGCACAAGGTGGACTTCCGCAACGCCATCATCGTGATGACCTCCAACATCGGCGCGGATATGATCAAAAAACAGGGCTCCCTGGGTTTCAACCTCAACAAAGACCAGCGCGAAGAAGAGAGCCGCAGTTATGAAGACATGCGCAAGAAGCTGCTGGATTCGTTGAAGAAGGTCTTCAGACCCGAGTTCATCAACCGCCTGGATGGCGTGATCGTCTTCCACCCGCTCAATCAGGATCACATCCGCCAGATCGTCAACGTGGAACTCGAAAAGGTGGCCGTGCGTATGCGCGATCACAACATCACCCTCACGGCTACAGACAGCGCCCTGGAATACCTGGCAAACGAAGGCTTCAACCCCGAAATGGGCGCTCGCCCGTTGCGACGCGTTCTGCAGGATAAGGTGGAAGACCGCCTTTCAGACGCTGTGCTTTCACATGAATTCAACGAGGGCGACACCATCCTGGTGGACATTAACAAGGACAAGGAAATCGTGCTCAAACGAGGCAAGAAGAAGAAAGCGGTCAAAGAGGTAGAGGCCCCAGAAAAACCGGAACCAATGCCGGTATAACAAACATGGGGAGGGTGCAACTTCCTCTCTAAATAACAATCCGTAGAGGCACGTTGCAACGTGCCTCTACGTTTTTCTTTATCAGGTAACAACAAAAATCTTTATTTTTTAACAAGGCGATCCAGGGATATGAAAACAGGAGAACAATTTCTCTTGACTTAAAAAAACGGCAGGCATATACTATTCCTAATTGAATATTATTTCTTCGGGGCAGGGTGCGGAACTTCGGTTCCAATTCCCGATCGGTGGTGATAACCCACGAGCGCGCAGGCGCAAGAGCAGGTGAAATTCCTGAGTCGACGGTACAGTCCGGATAAAAGAAGAAAACTCGCTTTTATGTGCTTTTTACATAGAGTTCTCAAGCCCCGAAGTCCATTTCGAGGCTTTTTTTATTGAAAACAGAGACCAGGCTCATAAATACTTCAGGAACCCGCAAGGGAGACCTTTTTGGTTTTCTGGCCAGGCATAACGGCTGGCTGGTTTTGATCTCCATTTTGTTCGCCCTCGCTGTGTGGAACGCGGGTGTGGGCTGGGGCAACCCCCCGACCTATCTGCTGCCTTCTCCTCTGTTGGTATGGCAAAAATTTTTGAGCATGGCCGCGGATGGCAGCCTGCTGAGGCATTCCCTGGTTACTTTTTATGAGGTCGCTTCGGGTCTGGCTTTGGGCAGCAGCCTGGCCACGATCCTGGGATACCTGCTCGCAAAATCATCCCTGCTGGAAAAACTGCTCTCGCCCTATCTGGTGGCCAGCCAGGCCATCCCGCTCGTTGCGATCGCGCCTTTGCTGGTGATCTGGTTCGGGCCGGGGATCTTTTCAAAGATCTTGATCTGTGCCATGATCGTTTTCTTTCCCGTTTTGGTCAATACCATTATCGGCATACGCGGCGTGCCCGAGAACCTGCACGATCTGATGAGGTCCATGCGCGCCTCGCGCTGGCAGAAACTGCGCCTGCTCGAGATTCCGTCCGCCCTGCCCGTCTTGTTTGGCGGACTGCGCATCGGCGCCACGCTTTCGGTGATCGGGGCTGTGGTGGGCGAATTTGTCGGGTCAGATAAAGGGTTGGGATTTCTGATCAACGTCGGGCGCGGCCAATTTGACACGGCTCTGGTGTTTGTCTCCATTTTTACATTGATCCTCATGGCCTTGATCCTTTACGGCCTGGCAATGTTGGCTGAAAAACGCTCCACGCGGTGGAAAACCGCGCAACATTCTTAAACCCTTGGGAGGGGATTCATGAAACGGTATTTCTTGTGGTTCTTAATGGTCGTCCTGGTTTTGATGTCGGGCTGCACGACCAACCCCGCCGGTGCATCCGAGACGGGTGACTTGCAACTCGTAAAACTTCCGGTGGGATACATCCCCAATGTGCAATTCGCGCCTTTGTACGTGGCCATCGAGAAGGGGTTCTATCGCGATGCCGGGCTGGATGTTCAGATTGATTACAGCATGGAAAACGATAACGCGGTACTGCTGGCCAACGAAAACCTGCAATTTGCCATCCTTTCAGGTGAACAGGTCCTGTTGGCCCGTGATAAGGACATGCCGCTTGTGTATGTGACGGCCTGGTACCAACAATATCCAGTGGGGATCGTTTCAAAGGCGGAGTCGGGCATTACAGAAACGGCCGACCTGGCGGGTAAGAGCATCGGTTTGCCCGGTCTTTATGGCGCATCCTATATCGGTGCCATCGCCCTGCTCGATTCAGCCGGGTTGACCGAAACAGATGTGACCCTTGATTCCATAGGGTATAACCAGGTGGAAGTATTGATGGCCGGACGTGACGACGCTGTGGTCGTTTATGTTGCCAATGAACCGGTCCAGCTTGACGCCCTGGGGCAAAAGACCAATTTGTTGAAGGTATCCGACGCCACCAGCCTGGTCGCGAACGGTCTGGTCACCAATGAGACCACCATCCAAAAAGATCCCGCCTTGGTGAAAAGCATGGTAGATGCCACGCTCAAAGGGATCCAATACACCATCGACAATCCGGATGAAGCTTACGAGATCTCCAAAAAGTACATAGAAAACCTGGCCGAGGCCGATCAGGAGATCCAAAAAGAGGTGCTGCTGCGCTCGATCGAACTGTGGAAAGCAGACCGCCTGGGTTATTCCGAGCCAGAGGGATGGGAGAACATGAACGAGATTCTTATGCAGATGGGGCTGGTCAGCGATCAAATAAACGTGACAGACTGTTATTCCAACGTGTTTCTGAAATGAAAGTAAATCGTGCCCTGCCTTTTCTTACGGTTGAGCACCTTGGCATGACCTTTGACGGCGCCGAGGGTGAACTGCACGCCTTGCAGGATGTGTCGTTCAACCTCGCGCCGCAGGAATTCCTGTGCGTGCTGGGGCCTTCGGGCAGCGGAAAGAGCACTTTGTTGCGGCTCATTGCCGGGTTGATCACGGCCACGGCGGGCAATTTTCGATTTACCTGTGAAGGGAAAGATCCGCGCATCAGCCTGGTCTTTCAACAGGCCAACCTGATGCCCTGGCGCACGGTTCTGCAGAACATCACCCTGGCCCTGGAATTGCAGGGCATCGGCAAAGAAGATGCGCAGCGAAGAGCGCTGGAGATGATCCGTCTGATCGGCCTGGAAGAATTTGCCAACGCCTGGCCTGCGGAATTATCAGGCGGCATGGCGCAGCGGGTGGCAATCGCACGCGCGTTCGTGTCTCGTCCTGATCTGCTGCTGCTGGATGAACCTTTTGGTTCTCTCGACGCGCTGACCCGCGAACGCATGGGGGCGGAGCTTTTAAATCTCTGGCAAAGCAATCAGACAGCCGTGATCATGGTAACGCATTCCATCTCTGAAGCCTTGCTGCTTTCTGATCGCATCTTACTTCTTTCGCAGAGACCGGGTAAGATCCTTAAGGACATCAAGGTGAACCTGCCGCGGCCCCGTACTGAAGAAAGCCGTTATGCCGCGGATTTTCTGAAAATGGAAAAAGAAATACGCGCGTCTTTACAATAGGTTTATGTAACACGGGGGATTTGCAGGAATAAATTTTCGAGCAACAAGCGCAGGTTGGCGTTCAACTCGAGGTTTTGCAACGCCAGATCCAGGTTTTTCAGCAAGTCGAGCACCTCGTTTTCTGAAAACATTCGCGAAAGCGCTCGCAATTCTGCCTCACGGTCACGGTTGGTCAGGGTGTCGGGTTTGTCATGCTCCGTAAGCATGAGGTCGCGACCCAGTGTGAGCCAGCTGCGCAGGATGAGACGTAACTGGTCGCGATTGCGCGCGAGAGGTTCGACGGCGCTAAAGCGCTCCTGGATCGAGAGGGGGATGAGGCGCAGCAATTCGTCGATCCAGACTGACCGTTCCTCCAACAGGCCGGGGTCAGCAGCCATGGCTCGTGCCAAACCGACGCGTCCTCCCGAAAGGTGGGCGAGCAGGGCGGCCTGTTCCGCGGGGATGTTCCATCGTGACTGCAATGCGGAGGTCAGTCGTTCAATGGCAACCGGCCTCAAGCGAAGGATCTCGCAGCGCGATGAGATGGTGGGCAGCAGGTTTTCGGGCGCGTCGGCGGTCATCAGAAGAACGACTTGCCGGGGGGCCTCTTCGAGTGTTTTCAGCAAGGCATTTTGCGCGTTCGCGTTGGCGTTTTGAAAATTGAGCAGCAGAGCGACACGGAAGGGTGCATCGTAGGGTGCCAGGGTTAAACTACGCTGCAATACTCTGATCTGGTCAACCTTGATCATGCCCCCTTCCGCTTCCGCGGAAACGATGGAAAGATCGGGGTGTTGCATCTTCTCGATCTGGCGGCAGGGGCGGCACTCGCCGCAGGCTTCACCCGCAGCGGGAGGGTTTTGGCAATTAAGGACCTGTGCAAAAGCCAGCGCCAGACTGCGCCGGCCGATGCCGGGCGCGCCGCTGAAAAGGTAGGCGTGTCTCACGTCCTCATGACAGAGGTGTTGTTTTAATAACGAAGCAGCCCATTCATGGCCAAGCAGATCCCAACTCATGGGTTGATTTTAGTCGAAAGCCGCGGGGATGACAACTTGAAAGAAATTTCGCGTGGAAAATCTCATTCCACGATCAATGAATCGAATTCCTGCAGGGGAATGGGTACCCAGGCAAGAACGCTGGTGCCTTTGCCGGGTTCCGAACTGATATCCACCGCGCCGCCCACATTGGCAGCACGGGTTTCTATGTTTGACAGCCCATGACCTAAGGTCAATTTTACCTTGTTCAAATCGAATCCACGCCCGTCATCCTGAACTTCCAGCAGCACACGGTCGGGAGTAGCCCAAACGACGATCTCAACGTGATGGGCTTTGGCGTGTTTGGCAATGTTGGCCAACGATTCCTGGCAAATATGGAAAAGAGCCACGGCGTGGGTTTCTGGAAGCAGCGAGATCTCGTTCTCGGCTCCCTGGACATTGACATCGATAAAGGTGTTGGCTTTGAACTCCTGCACCAGCCGCTGAATACCTTCCATCAAACTTTCATCGTTCAATTGGCGCGGTCGCAGGTCCAAAATATAGGCGCGTATATCCCGGATGGTATGGTTGAGGTCCTTGATGGCCTGGTCGATCCGGCTGATGGCTTTTTCCTGGTCTTCGGCCATGAGCAGACGGGCGTGTTCCAGGGTGAGGCCGACCGCGTAGATGGATTGGATAATGCCGTCATGCAGGTCCATGCCAAAACGGTCGCGTTCTTCCAACACCGCCAGTCTCTTACCCGTCTCATTAAGATGGACGTTCTCGATCGCGGTGGCCATCCACGAACTGATGGCCTGAACAAATTGCACCTCGAGATCATCGAGAGGCTGGGGCTGGCAGGTGGCCACGCATAAAACGCCGACCACGCCGCGGCGTCCGGTCATGGGCAGCACTGCCAACTGGTGAATGCCCTGCAGGCGGGTGTCAGGGTTAAGATCCGCGTATTCATATTCTGACAGGTTTAAAACCACCGGGTTCCCATTCTGTGCGGTGCGACCCACCGTGCTTTCACCGATCAGATAGGTAGGCCGCCGCCAAAGGTTATCCACGCCTTCCCCGCGATGCGCCAGCAACTGCAGGGTCTTGCTATCTTCCACCTTAAGGAAGATCTCTCCCACTTCAAGGCGCAAATAGTCCATCAGCTGGGTCAAGCCGCGTTCGAGGATCTCATCAACATCGGTGCTTGTGGCCAAAGTGGAAGCCAATTGTTCAAGGAGGGCCAGGTTCTCATTACGGCGGGTCAACACCCTGTCGCGGATGATCATATCGCGATACAAGCGCGCGTTGACGATGGAAACCCCCGCGTAATTGGCCAACAACTCGACCAGGCGCTGGTCTTCCCGGTTGAATTCTTTGGCTGTGTATTTATTGATCAGGTAAATCTGACCGAGTTGGTGCTGGCCTTGCAGGATGGGTACACCTAAAAAGGATTTTACATCAGGATGAAATGTAGGAAGGCCGTGGAATCGAGGGTCGGATTTCACGTCCGCGAGGCGGATGGAATCCCTTGATACCATGAGACTGCCGATAAGACCTTTTCCTTCCGGAAGGTGGGGAATTTTTTCGATCTCATCTCGGGTCATGCCAACAGGGACGAACTTTTCGAATTTTCCTTCAGCATCCAGCAACCCGACTGCCGCATACCCGGCGTGAACCTGCTGCAAAGCGAGAGAGGCGATTTTTTCCAGCAGGGTATCCAGTGAGATTTCACGAACAAGCTCAAGACTGCTTTGATGCAGTTTTAATAGTCTTTTTTCGATCCGTTCACCAGCCAGCAGAGAGTCATCCATACCGGTAACCTCAATAAAACCATTTTAACCTATGGCATGAACAACCGTCAAATTTATTGATTCCTGCTTCACGGCTTATAAATCGTTTTACAAAAGGACGATTTCGCTCGCAAGGGATCAAAAAAATGTATAATGCTGATTGAGGTGACCATGATGAACAACCCGATCTTACGCCGTACTGAAGAAGAGAGATTTAAAAACGAAGGCCGCCTTCCACCCGGACAGTCGCTCACGCAAAAGTTCCCGGTGCTGCATTACGGGATGGTGCCAAAGTTCGATCCCGCCACCTGGGATTTCAAAGTCTGGGGTGAAGTGGAAGCCCCCCTGCGCCTGACCTGGGAGGAGTTCAACGCCCTGCCTAAAACCCGGTTGTTGATGGATATTCACTGTGTGACACGCTGGAGCAAATTTGACACAACCTGGGAAGGGGTATCCCTGCGTACTCTGTTGGATTCCGGCCTGCTGAAACTGAAACCCGCCGCTCGTTTTGTTATTCAACACGCCGAATACGGCTTTACCGCCAATCTACCGCTCGAGGTCGTTCTGGCAGAGAACTTTTTGCTGGCCACGCATTACGAGGGTCAACCGATCACACCCGACCACGGTGCTCCGCTGCGCGGGGTGGTGGGTGCGCTGGTCGGCCAAAAAGAACTGGCCACACCCTATTTCTGGAAAGGCGCCAAATGGCTGCGCGGACTGGAGTTCCTGGAGCAGGATAGCCCCGGTTTTTGGGAGCAGGCCGGTTATCATAACCGCGGCGATGTGTGGTTGGAAGAACGCCTGGGCTGATGTTTTGCACGGCCGACAAATAATCCGGTTTTTTGATTCAACGGTTCCCAATAAAAATAATACAGAGGGCTGGTGTTTTGAACCAGCCCTCCGCGTTTATTGACACGATCTATGGATGGAGACAATTGTTTAATCCACGGCGATTTGTCATAGTATGGCCGGTTTTTTGAATCCATCAAAAACGATTTCGCGGACTATTTTTTATGCATGACCCTGGCGTACACCCCCAGGCCGACCCCCACCACAAGGATGAGGCCCCCAATGACGGCCAGGAACACAGAGGAATTGGCTTCTTTGGTGACCCCGGGCAGGGATGAACTGGCCTGCGCGCTAAAGTTGATCGTGGCTGTATCTCCAGCTTTGAGATTGATGGTGTAATTTTGACCCGAGGTGGGATTGTAATTATTGGGAATGGCAATACTGACCGTGTATTCACCCTCAGGCGCTTCTTCGAAGCAAACGGGTTCGCCGGTATTGAGGGTGGTGCCGATCTTACTGTAGACACCAGCTTTGTCTGTGATGCTGATCTCGCCGCCGGCCAGACCGGTGTTGGTGATCTCGCTATCTTCGGCAATGGCGTTGCCGTTAACGTCGTCATAGAGATAGACGCAAATCGTGCCAAACCCTTTAACCGGTTCCGGTGTAGGTAGGTCGCTGGTGGGTGTGGGGGATGGCCCGCTGGTGATGACAGGCGTCGGTACGGTACCAAGCAGAAGTTGCTGGCCGACCTGCAAAAAACGGCACTGGTCAAGATCAAGGCTGTTCAACTCGCGTAAGACAGCCACGTCCACGTTGTTGATCGCGGCGATGCTGTTGCAGGTTTCATTTTCCTTGACGATGTAATAGATGTTGCCGTTCTCAGATGCGGTGGGGGTGTAATAAAATATCTGCGCCTTCACCGGTGTGGTCAGAAAGGACGAGAGGAGGGTGACCACGACCCCAGCCGCGATCAGGAAAAACAGGGCAATTTTTTGATTTGTTCTCATGCTTCACCTTTTGTCATTATAACATCAACAAAGAACGTTCCAATTGCAAGGGGCTGACCGTGAAATTTGCGTTAAGGCCCCCAAGATCATGCATCCTTCCCCTTGTTTTTGTTTTTAATTATTCGTGTACAATAAAGTAGTAGGGATAGTACCTTTTTGCTGGCTGGAGGAGGATTTATGTACCAGAAACTTATCATCATTGGACGACTCGGAAAAGACCCCGAAATGCGTTTTACACCCAACGGGCAAGCCGTAACAAGTTTTTCAGTGGCCACAGACAGACAATTCAGCGATCAAACCGGAAAACTGGTGAAAGAAACCGTTTGGTTCAGAGTCTCGGCGTGGGGTAAACTGGCCGAAACCTGCAACAATTTCTTGCAGAAAGGCAAGATGGTCATGGTGGAAGGCAGGTTGAGCGTCGATTCCAAGACAGGCGGACCGCGCATCTGGACCGGCCAGGATGGAACCCCGCGTTCTTCACTGGAGATGGTCGCCAATACGGTCAAATTCCTCTCTGCCAAAACGGATGGCGCTTCACCGGCCGGCATGGAAGAAGACCTGGATAACGCTCCTGTTGAGGACATTCCCTTCTAGGGATTTCTGGCAATGACAGAACCAGTGGAGAAAAACCCGACCGGCATGCCGCCCGTGGACTTGCCGGCAAGTTTGGAACCCGTCTACTGCAATATCACGCGCCTGAGTCATACCCCGACGGAAATCATTCTTGATTTTTGCCGCTTTCTGCCTGCTGAAACGCACCTCAAGGTGCTCTCGCGTGTCGTGATGTCACCCATGACAGCCAAATTGCTCATGCGCGCCCTCGCAGATAATCTGGTCAAATATGAAGCTGCCTTCGGAGAAATTAAATTTCCCGGAGATTCAAGGCTGGCTGACGACCTATTTAAAGGAATTCATCCACCCACCCCACCGGAGACAAAATAACTCTTATGATGGAATTCAACGACCTCATCGAACAAGCAAAAAAGGTGTTTGACCAGAGAACAGCCGTCCGCGACCAGGCTTTGGTTCAGGCGCGCCAGCTTACCCGCCTTTCAGCCCACACCATCCGCGCCATCCATCGTGACGAAGTAGAAGAAGCCGAAAACATGTTAATGGAAGCGCGAGTGCTGACTCTCAACATCCAGCGCGACCTGGCTTCTTACCCTGATGTCTATTTTGCGGGTTACACACAAGACGCGATCAAGGAATACGCCGAGGCCAACATCACCGTCGCTTTGATCCGCAACCACCCATTACCGGCGCCGGAAGACCTGGGCATCGAATACGCGCCCTATCTCAACGGCCTGGCGGAATCCATCGGGGAGCTGCGGCGTAAGTGCCTGGATATCCTGCGCCAGGGTTACTCGGAAGACGCCGAACGTTTGCTGACCACCATGGATGAGATCTATAACGTACTGGTCACCATGGATTACGCGGACGCCATCACCAACGGCCTGCGCCGGCAAACCGACCTGGTGCGCGGGATCATTGAACGCACGCGAGCCGACTTGACCCTAAGCCTGCGCGAGCAGCACCTGCAGGAAGCCCTGCAAAACTTTTCGGAGAAATTTCCGGGAATAAAGGACTTGCGCCTGCCGGAATAAGGGCAGGAACGACATCCAGCGTATTTCAGGGAGGCGAGAGATGCTGAAAGAAACAAAACCACCCACACCGTCAAGGATGCCCTTGACAGTGAAAATTACACTGGCCTTGGTCCTCATCACCGCGGCATTCTGGTTCCTTTTCAGCCTGACCGTGGTTTTGGGCGGGCATGTTTCATATAACCAGTTGGGAGTTTATCGCTGGTTGATGGCCGGTTTGACTTTTTTGGTTTCCCTCTTCCTTCTGGTGCTGCGCCATTTTTTACGCCGCCAATTTAAGCCCGCCTGGATCGTGGGCGTATTAACACTGACGGCCATGTTGCTGGCGGGATTTATGGATGAACTGGGTTGGATGGATTATATATTCATTGTCCTCACGCTGGTGCCGCTGGCTTTATTGATCAAAGACCGGCAATGGTATCTGGGCAGGAATACGGGTACTCATACAAAAGATTAATATTTCGGCCACAACCTAGCCCGGCCGTCTCCGTAAATAGTAATATGGATAAAAAAGGAGAGAAAAATGGAAGAAGAAATTAAAACCGAAGGTAAAACGACAGTAAAACACATTCATCATAATCACGGCGGTAGCGCGGCTGGCGGATTGTGGTTCGCGGGATGGTTATTTTTCTTGGCCTACACGCAACCCATCTGGTGGAAGGCGCTGCTGGGATTGGTTATCTGGCCTTATTATTTGGGTGTTGCCGTCAGGTAATTCACTCTTGAAATTCAAGAGTTCCGCAGCATTATAGATACCGGCTTTTCAAGGTTCTGGCGCCAAGGGAGAGATCGCTCTCGGCGCCGGTTTCGTCTATTCGTTCCCGATTTATCGTTATAATAAAGGGGATATGAAAGACGGCATTCGCAATCTTAAAAACGTGGTCATCACCCTGCACCCCAAGATGAAAGGGGTGGTTGAACAGGCTGGCCAGATCAGCGATTTTCTGACGGAGCGCGGCCTCTCTGTCTGTATCTGTAATACCAACCAGGAGGACCTGCCCCAAAAACTAAAGCAGGGTGAGTTCGACCTGGTGATCGCCCTGGGCGGTGACGGCACCATGCTGCGTGCCGGGCACTTAACCGCTCCTTGGGGCACACCACTTTTGGGTATCAACCTGGGGCGCTTTGGTTTTCTCATGCAGTTGGATCGTGAAGACTGGCGTGAATACCTGCCCAGACTGGTGAATGGTGATTTCACAATAGAAAAACGCATGATGTTGAAGGCAGAGCATTGGCGCGACGATAAATTACTGGGTTCATTCCAGGTGATCAACGAAGTGGTGGTTTGCCGTGGACAGGTCGTGCGTCCCATCCGCATCCGCGCTGAAGTGGATGGTTACTCTCTGGCCTCATACGTGGCGGATGGATTGATCGCCGCCACCCCCACGGGATCAACGGCCTACGCGCTGGCGGTGGGCGGGCCGATCATGCCGCCCGATCTGCGCAATATTTTGATCGTTCCCGTGGCCCCACACCTTTCCATGGACAGGGCCGTCATTTTGCCGGCAGGCGCCGGGGTGAACATTTTTACCCAGAGCGATCACCAGGCAGTTATGAGCGTGGACGGACACGCCCCCGTTCTGCTGGAAAACGCTGACCGCGTTTTCATCACGGCCAGCGATTTCACGGTCAAATTTGTCACTTTTCAGGACCCGGGATATTTTTATCGCAACCTGAGCCACTACATGGAACAAAACCCCTCGATCGGAAGTTTAAAATGACCCAGGATCCCCAACCGGCCATGTTTTGTTATGTTCATCCTCAAAGAGAGACCCTGCTGCGCTGTAATAAGTGCGAAAGGCCCATCTGCACATCCTGCGCGGTACGCACCCCCACCGGATACCGCTGCAAGGAATGTGTCAGCGGTCAACAAAAGATCTTCAACACGGCACAGTGGTGGGATTATCCTGTGGCCATCACCATCAGCGGGGTTTTGTCTTTTTTTGGAAGTTTGGTCACTTCATTTACCGGTTTCTTCTCGATTTTTCTCGCACCCCTTGCCGGCATCCTCATCGCGGAAGCCGTACGCAGGGCTTTGCGTAAACGCCGTTCCAAATGGCTGCCCGGTGTGACAGCCGGCGCAGCCTTGGTGGGGTCGTTGATCTCTCCCCTCATCAGGCTGGTGATGCTGATCGCGTTATCAGTCGCCACGGGTTCCGGCGAAGTCTGGCTGGGCGCGCTGTCTTCACTTTTGATGCCAGTGATCTTTGCCGTGCTAACCGTCAGCACGGTCTATTACCGCCTCAAAGGCATCAGGATCTAAGGTAAGGGCCGCCACCATGCTCAACGAATTACGCATTGAAAATTTCGCCATCATTCATCATCTTGAACTTAAGTTTAAGAAAGGGCTGGTTATATTTACCGGCGAGACCGGAGCGGGCAAGTCCATTATTCTGGACGCCATCATGTCTCTGGTAGGCGGGCGGGTGGACGGCAACATGGTGCGCAGTGGCACCGACCGCGCCGCGCTGGAGGCTGTTTTCAGGATCCCTGCTGAAACGAAAGCGGATATCGTTGAAATATTAAAACGCGAAGAACTTGATGATGACGATAAGTTCGTAACCCTTGGGCGAGAGATCCGCAGTGAAGGGCGTTCGGTGGCCAGGGTGAACGGCAGAAGCGTCAACGTCGGGCTGTTGAAAGAACTGGGCCGCTACCTGGTGGATATTCACGGTCAATCAGAGCATTTGTCTTTGTTGGATGAAGATTCGCATCTTGGCTTTCTGGATCGTTACGCCGCCACTCAGGCTGAACTGGATATCTACCGCAGGGAATATAAGCACTGGAACGATATCCGCCGGGAACTGACGTCTTTGCGCGAAATGGAAAAGGAATCAGCCCGACGCACGGAGTTGCTGGCTTTCCAGGCGCAGGAAATTGAGACCGCGCAGTTGAAACCCGGTGAAGAGGAAGAACTGGAATCCGAACGCAGCCGCCTGGCCAACGCGGAAACGCTCTCCGTATCCGCCCAGCAGGCCCTGGCGCTCCTGGACGAGGGGTCGCCAGATTCTTCCTCGGCGATCGACCTGATCGGACAGGCTTCCCAGTTATTAGCCTCTCTTTCTCGCATCGATGCCGGTCAGCAGGATCTAAGCAACCAGATCGAAGCGGTTAACGCGCAACTCACAGAGATCAACCGCGATCTGCGCGGATACCTGGACGAGATCGAATTCAATCCGCGCAGGCTGGAGCAGGTGGAAAACCGGTTGGAACTGATCCATCAGATGAAACGTAAATACGGCGGAAGCGTGGAGGGGGCCATCGATTTCGGTAAGAACGCCCGCGCGCAGCTTGAGACCATTGCCAATGCCGGTGAAAGGATCGCCGAATTGGAAACCGCAGAAGCAGATTCTGCCGCCAAAACCGCAGCAGCAGGCCAGGTGCTTTCGCAGAAACGCAAGGCCGCCGCGCTCCAACTCGGCGCTGCCGTTGAAAAGGAACTGGCTGACCTGAGCATGCCCGGAGCCCGCTTTGAAGTTTCATTCGCGGAACAGGAACAACCGCCTGGCTTCACGGAATCAGGGCTGGATCGGGCGGCCTTCTTTATCGCCCCCAATCCGGGAGAGGGATTAAAACCACTGGTCAAGATCGCCTCAGGTGGGGAAACCTCCCGGCTGATGCTGGCCTTGAAGAACGTGCTGGCGGCTGCAGATTTTGTGCCTACCCTGGTGTTTGACGAGATCGACCAGGGCATCGGCGGCAGGGTGGGTTTTGTGGTTGGTGAAAAACTGTGGCATTTGGGTGTCAACCACCAGGTGATGTGCGTCACCCATTTATCACAACTGGCCACCTTTGGAGAACAGCACTTCAGGGTGCGCAAACTGGTGGTGGAGGAGCGCACGTTGACCGAAGTGGAAGAATTGGACGATACCGCCCGGATCGTGGAATTGGCTCAAATGACGGGGAGTATGAGCGAATCCAACCTTAATGCCGCGCAGGAACTCCTCTCACAAGCGCATCAACGCCAGCGGGAACTGGAAAGGTAATCTCCCATGTCGCCTGCGGGGCTGCATGAACTTCCCCCCATTCGGATCCTGATCCTAGGTCCGCCCTTGGTGACCCGCAATGAGAATCCTGTCCGCATCATCCGGCGTGAAATTCGTGCTTTTTTATACTACCTTGCAGCCAGCAAAGAGCCGGTCAGCAGGTCTACGGTGTGCGACCTGTTTTGGAATCAGGATGACGAAACCACCGCGCGCAAAAAATTAAGAGAAGGTCTCAGCCGATTGCGAGCCTTTTTGGGGGAACCTGACGCGTTGATCTCTGAAGAGGATTATGTGTCCCTCAATCCTTCCCTTGTGTACACAGATTTCCTCGAATTCAATCAAATCGTTACCCCCCTTTTGTTCAGTTCAGAAATGATGTCTGTCGACAGGCTACCTGACTGGTTCTATAGTCAATTAAAAAAGGCCATGCAGTTATGTAGAGGCAACCAATTTTTACAGGGTTTTTCATTGCCAGGCGCGCAGGAATATGAAAGTTGGTTGGCTTTTTCCAACCATACCTTAGCTGTAAAAAGCGAAAAGATCCTCCAAAGACTGATCGACCACACTATCAATACGGGGAATTTTATCGAAGCTTTGCTTTGGATCGAGAAAGCCCTTGAAACAGACCCGTTGAACACGGACTTGAACTTTCTAATGCTGAATTGCCTCAAAGAAACCGGACAGGTACGTGAAGCCGTGAGTTACTATAATCTATTGGAGTCACGCTATCGCTCGAGTCACCTTAAAGACCTGCCCCAAACGATCAAGGATTATAAGGCGCGCCTGCTCACAAGTTCGGATCTTCATCGGGTAGTTACGCCTTCCTCGGATTGGCCTGGCAATACCCGTGATACCAGTCCCTTTATCGGCCGTGAGGAGCCTTTGACAACGCTTTCGAATGCTTATTACCGAAAAGGGCTCATTCAAATTAGCGGCGAAAGTGGATGCGGCAAAAGCCGCCTGGTGAGAGAATTTTTTTCACGCCTGCCTTATCAGCCAAAATTATTGCTCTGTAACGCGTTTCCTAACGTAAACGCGGCAAAATTCCGTTTTTTGATCGATGGGCTGCGCTTTATGTTGAAGGATATAGATTTGGCAACTCTGCCTGTTTCCTCCAAGGATATATTGAAGGAACTGTTTTCACAGAGTGCCAAACCGGTCCCCTTCGGCGCGGATGGGTGGGAAGAGCTGGCATCTTATGAGGATAAGCACGACATTTTTTTGGCGTTTTTAAGATTGTTTGAACACATTTCCGCTGACAAACCTCTGTTGATGGTGGTGGAAAACGCCCAGTGGCTCGACCTTCCAACCCTTGAATTAATTTCTTTCCTTAACGAAGCACAATTTTTTAAAAATCATGGACTCCTGGTCTTGACCGCGCGCAGTGAAGAAACGAATCCGGGACTGGACGCGTATCTTGATTGGAGCGTATTGGTCAGTGACCTGGAGGTGATCGATCTTCCGCCCCTTACACTGGAAGAAACCAGGCAATTATCTTCTCTGATGTTTGGTGCCGCGCCCTCACAAGGTGCAGT
Organism: uncultured Anaerolinea sp.; assembly: GCA_964570925.1. GTDB lineage: Bacteria > Chloroflexota > Anaerolineae > Anaerolineales > Anaerolineaceae > UBA6107. The sequence continues at coordinate 5,681 of CAZNAF010000041.1, read as the reverse complement.
GGAAAAATTATGGAAGCGAACGGGGGGAAATCCATTTTATTTGGTGGAGATCTTCAATGCATTGTGTGAAGAAGACATGCAAACCGACGATTGTGGCGGATTCAGAACCTGTCTACCTTCTTCGGTCAACACAGCTGTCAAGAAAAAGCTCCGTGTACTAAGCGACCAGGCATCGAAAATCCTGGCCTGCGCGGCAGTGGCTGGTGATCTGGTTGACTTGCGGGTTCTGGAAGCAATGACCAGTTATCCTGACGAAGATTTTCTTCCGGCCGTGGAAGAACTTATACGGGTGGGGCTCTTAAGACAGATCGCGTCGGAAAATTGTGGTCTGGTTCTAGAGTTTATTCATGGCGTCACGAGAGAAGTGGTTCTACAGGGGCTTTCCATGCTCAGCAAAAGAAACCTGCACCTGGCTGCTGTGAGGGCGCTGGAAAAGATCCACGGCAGCGCCCCGGAGTTGGCGGGGATCTTTGCATTTCACTACGAACAGGCCGGGGACAACCTGAAAGCGTTTGACGCTCTGCGATTGTTCGGACGCTTTGAAAGCGGTCGGTTTAACAAAGAAAGTTCTTACACCGCCTTTCAAAAGGCCGCCAGCCTGTTGACCGCGCTGCCGAACGGAATTCAGGCTCAAAAACTTCAGGATTTGATCGAAGACTGGGGCAATTACGCATACGACCTGGACGATCTGGAAACATGTCGCTACCTGTACGAATTGGGAATGAAAACAGGGGAGAAGAATCAGGATTCCCAATTGATTGCCGCGTCTCTGTTGGGGTTGGGTCGCCTTGCCGAAATGCAGGGGAACTTGGCAGAAGGGATCGAATCTCTGGATCGTGCCCTGTTTTTTCTTAAAAAAGTAAACGAGCCGCGTAGTTTAATTGAGACCCACTCGAGGCTTGGGTTTCTTTACGAAATGAAACACGATTTCCGGCGTGCCAAAAGTGTTTTCGAAGAGGGTTTGAGCATCGATCGGAACACGAACGATCCCAAGACACTGGACAGTATGATCAATTTGGAAACACGCCAGGCTTTGCTGTTGTGCATGATGGGATTTCCGGCACAGGCCGAAGAGATCGCTGACCTCACGGTAAGTGAATCTCTCCTGGTGCCCAGGAAATCCGCCAAGATCCAGGCTTATGCCGCGTTAGCGACAGCACGCCTTTACGGTGGAAAATTCCGGCTGGCAATTCAAAACGCCAACACGGTCTATAAATTGGCAGGACAGTACGGACTGGAACGTTGGGAAACTTTGCTTGATCTGGTGCTGGCAAAATGCCATTTGGCTCAAGGTCACCTGGATGAATGCTGGACGCACGTTCGCAAAGCCAGGGCGGTCAGGAACATCGCGGTCATGAAGGACCTGGATCTGTTCAGCAATGAGATCCTGGGCGATCTCTATCGGTTATTAGATGATCTGCCTGCAGCCGAAGAGCAATATCGCAATGGGGCCAGAGAACCGCTCGATAATTTGCAATCACTTGAAAATTACTTTTTGCTGGGGCTCACCCTCTACCAACAGGGAAAAAATGACGAGGGGCTGGAAACGATCCATGACGCCGCACGAAGGTCAGAAGCCCTGGGGCTGGAGGCAGTTTCAATACCGGCCAGGTTACATGAGGCGGTCTTAACGATAGGACATTCTGATCCGCAGGCGGCATTATATGTGATGACGCCCATCGTCACGAAAATGAAGGAACGCGGTTTCGGTCCTGGCTCATGGAACGCCGGTTTGATCCAGGGATTGATGGCGGTTCGGCAAGGGGAGGTAACGCAAGGCAGAGAAAAATTACTTGAGACCGCGGCCGGCGCTCGTGAAATGGGGCACCGCTGGATCGAGCTTTGGGCTTTGACAGAACTGGCCTCGTTGAAGGATCTGGGTCAGGAAGAAAGGGAGGCCTATCGACAGGCTACATACGCCATCCTGGCCGAGATGGCCCTTCATGCCCAAAAGAAACCTGTACGCGCTTTATTTCGCGGTTTCGAGAAAAAAACCCACCAAAACCTGTAAAAATGACAACGTTTTGTCAACGGTCAAGTTGTATAAACGACGTAATAATTATGCACCTGATGCGCAGGGAATAGGGATCTTGCGCAAAGAAGGTCGGTAGACACCTTTCGCCAGGATTCTGTCGACCTTCTTTCTATTCCAGGTGGACGATGGTCACACCTTCGCCGCCTTCTTTTTCTCCACCTTCCTCAAAGCTTTTCACATCTTCATTGTCACGCAAGGCTTCACGCAGCACCTGCCGCAGGCGGCCGGTGCCCTTGCCGTGGATGACGCGTACGAAGGGTAGCCCCGCCAGGCTGGCGTTGGCGATGTAGCGGTCCAGCGCATCCAGGGCGTCTTCTGCGCGCTGACCGCGCAGATCGATCTCCATACCCGGAGAAGGCCTGAAGGGCGTGGTGCTTACCGCTTTGGTGTCTGGCAGGTGTGGTCTGTTCTTGCGCGCCGGCGCGGTCACAGGATCGCTGTCCTCTTCCGCGGGTGCCAGCAGGTCTTCTGCCTTGGCACGGATGCGCAGGCTGCCCACCTGGACCTCAAGGTCGTTCTCGTTGACCGCGGTAATGACCCCATCGGCATTCAGGGAACGCAGCCTTACTTTCGCGCCCGCCTTCACGACGATTTTTTGGGTCTGTCCGCGCGGGGTTGGTTTTCGTTCGACCGGTTTTTCCACCTTCTCTTCGGTCTTTTCGATTTTTTCCTCGATGATCCTTAAGGCGTCCAGGGGTTGACGGGCGCGTGCCAGATCCTTGCGCACCTCCTCCATTTCACGCCGCAGGACGGCTAATTCTTTCTCCGCCTCGTTGCGCGCTTTCTCCAATTCCACCCGTCTTTCGTCTTCGATCTTTTCCAGGCGGTGTGCCAGTTCCTCCTTCTGGTTGAGAATGAGGGATCGTTCGCGGTCTGCCGCGGAACGCGCCTTGCGGGCCACCTCGCGCTGGAAATGGATCTCCTTCAGCAGGTCTTCCGATTTCAATTCGTTGGGATCGATCATGGTTTTGGCAGCGTCCAGCACCTCATCGGGCAGGTTTAACCGTTTGGCGATGGAAAGGGCGTTCGACCTTCCGGGGATGCCCAGCGTCAGGTGATAGGTGGGGCGCAGCGTCTTGAGATTGAACTCCATGCTGGCATTGGTCACGCCCGGGGTGGCGTGCGCCAGGGATTTTAATTCGGGGTAGTGGGTGGCAATAAGACAGGGGATGCGCCTTTCCACCAGGTAGAGCATGATGGCCCGCGCCAGGGCTGAGCCTTCCTGGGGATCGGTGCCGGCACCCAGTTCATCCAGAAGCACCAGGGTTTTGCTGCGCGCTTTATCCAAAATGCGCACGATGTTGGTAATGTGGCCTGAAAAAGTGGAGAGTGACTGTTCAATGGATTGCTCGTCACCGATATCCGCGAACACGTCATCAAAAAAGCTTAGTTCAGAGCCGGAGGTAGCCGGGATGTGCAGCCCGCACTGCGCCATGACCACCATCAGGCCTACTGTTTTGAGCGTCACCGTCTTGCCGCCCGTGTTGGGGCCGGTTATGATCACCGCGAAGGTATGCGCGTCCAGATCCACGTCAATGGGCACCACCATTGCCGGATCGAGCAGCGGATGGCGTGCCTGGAACAACTTGACGGTGGTGCCGGGATGGTGCTCTTTGGCGGGTGGTCTGACGGGTTTCAGAATGGGTTCCGCGGCTCGCAGGTCGTCGGCATATTTGGCACAGGCCAGAGTGAAATCAAAGCGTGCCAGGGCCTCTACGATGCCGCAGATGGCGGCGGATTCCAGCCCCACCTTGCCGGAAAGGTCGGCCAGGATGCGTCGAACTTCGTCACGCTCCAGCAGTTGCATCTCGTGCCAGCGGTTGTTCAGTTCCACCACCGCCAGCGGTTCCACAAAGAGGGTCGCCCCGGAGGCGGACTGGTCGTGCACGATGGATTTCAATTTGCTCCGGTATTCAGCCCGCAAGGGGATGACGTAGCGCCCATTGCGCTGGGTGATGATGGCCTCCTGCAACATGGACTGGCTGTGTGAATCGGAGATCAGGTGTTCCAGTTTGCTCATCAGGCGCCCGTGTGAGACCTTAATGTCGGCCCGGATGGAAGCCAGTTTGGGTGAGGCGGAATCGAGCACCTCGCCGCGGTCTGAAATGCAGCGCGAGATGGCCTCGATGACACCCGGCGGAGGGGGTAGAAGGCTGACGATCTCGGCCAGGTGCGGAAAGTCGCGCGCCTGTTTCTCGAAATTGCGGTGCAGGCTACGCGCAGCGACCAGTGTGCCACTGACAGATAACAAATCAGACTCCGTCAGTACGCCGCCCTTGGCGGCAATGCTTGCCAGTTGCCGGATGTCGTGGGCACCGCCCACGCTGACATCCGCTTTCATGCTGAGCAGCTTGCGTGCCTCGCTGGTGCGCAACTGGCGTTCACGGGCTTCCTCCAGGCTGGCGGCGGGACTGAGCGCGCGAACCAGGTCCGCCGAGGCGCTGAAGGCCGTGTATCCGGCCAGCCTGTCGATCACCTTGGGGAATTCAAGGGTTTTTAAGGTTTTTTCATCCATAGACTGTCAGTTTATCACAAGATAGAGAGTCGTGATTCGTGAACAGTGAACCAATTGAATATTTTCGAGAAAAAACACAGGCATGAATTTGTGTTGGAAATCTCGCTATAATAAAAACATGGACGCCGCCCAGGAACTGGATCGCCTCGCCCAACCGGGCAGCCTGTTCGAAAAACTTGAACAGGGAGACCTGCGCTGCCAGGCTTGCGCACACCGCTGCCTGATCCATCCCGGCAAGCGCGGCGTCTGCGGTGTACGCTTCAACGATAAAGGCGTGCTCATGGCCCCGCGCGGATACGTGGCCGGGGCGCAGATCGACCCCATCGAGAAAAAACCCCTGGCGCATTTTTTGCCCGGCAGCCAGGTACTGACCTTCGGCATGCTGGGTTGTAATTTCCATTGCTCATTTTGTCAGAATTGGCACTCCTCACAGGCACTGCGTGATCCCTGCGCGGATGCCAGCGTCGAGTACATCCAGAAAATATCCGCGGAGCGCATGGTGCAGGCCGCCCTTGAGAACGGGGCCGCCTCCATCGCGTCTTCTTATAACGAGCCCATGATCACCGCCGAGTGGGCTATGGAGGTCTTCACGCTGGCCAAGAGCCGCGGCTTGAAGACCGCAATGGTTTCCAACGGTTTCGCCACCGCCGAGGCACTTAAAGCCCTGCGCCCCTGCCTGGACGCGCTCAAGGTCGACCTGAAAAGCATGCAAGACACGCAGTACAAAAAGATGGGCGGGCGCCTGCAGCCCGTGCTGGATACGATCCAGCTGGCGCGAGACCTGGGGTTGTGGGTGGAGGTGGTCACCCTGGTCATCCCCGGTTTCAATGACTCGGTGGAGGAGTTGTGGCAGGCCGGCCGCTTCGTCTCCTCCGTCTCGCCCGATATCCCCTGGCACGTCACGGCTTACCATCCCGACTACCAGATGCTCGACGCCCCGCCCACCCCCGCGGAGACCCTGCAGCGCGCGGCCGAGATCGGCCAGGAAGCCGGGCTGCGTTATGTTTACGCCGGCAACCTGCCCGGCCGGGTGGGCTCCCTGGAGGACACGCACTGCCCAACCTGCGCGCGCCTGCTCATCCAGCGCCGGGGCTACCGCATCTTGAAGAACCTGGTCACGCCCCAGGGAAC
>CAZNAF010000040.1:0-22509 GCA_964570925.1 uncultured Anaerolinea sp. | reverse complement strand
TTGTCCTCTTCCAATTTTTGGCGATTGATGAAAAACAGTCTCATTGTCATGCTGTCAACAACAGCCCTTACAGTCTTTGTGTGTTCGCTGGTGTCTTTTGTTTTTGCACGCATGGAATTCCGAGGTAAGGATTTTTACTTCAACTTTTTTACGATTGGATTGATGTTCCCTATCAACGTGGCGATTCTGCCGGTCTACTTTGTCTTACGGCAGATGGAACAATACGGCATCAATATGATTGACAGTCTGGCGGGCGTCATTCTCGTGCAAACCGCCTTTCAGTTATCGGGCAACATCATGATCCTGCGAGGTTTCTTCACCGCGGTTCCAAAAGAACTACAGGATGCCGCCTACATCGATGGTTGCACCAATTTTGATTTCTTCTGGCGCATCATGCTCCCACTGGTTAAGCCTTCCCTGGCAGCCGTGGCGGCGTTGATCATGATCGCCAGTTGGAACGACCTGTTGGTTCCACTCGTGGTTCTCAACAACGATGCATTATGGACGCTGCCGCTGGGGGTGATGCAATTCCAGGGTCAATATAGTCAGGATCTGGCGTTGATCTCGGCGTTTGTAGCCTTGTCTTCAATACCGACCATTATTTTCTATTTCTTTGCCGAAAAACAGATTGTATCTGGTTTGACCGCCGGTGCTGTTAAGGGTTAAAGAGTTTTTATCACTATGCAGGAGTAAATCATGGCTGAAAGCACCTCGCCGCAAAAACCAAAATACCTTGATACTTCGTTGTCAATTCGTGAACGAACACTGGATCTGATTGCCCACCTTTCGCTTGATGAAAAAGTTGGATTAATGAGTCACGAATCCAAGGGAGTGCCCAGGCTCAATATTCCCAGTTACAACTATTGGAACGAAGCCCTTCATGGAATTGCCCGCAGTGGAAAGGCAACGGTATTCCCGCAGGCAATTGGCATGGCCGCCACCTGGGATAAAGATTTGATTCACCAGGTTGCATCCGCCATTGGCGATGAAGGCCGGGCAAAATACCATGCTGCCTTGCGCCGCAACGGCTTCACAGCCCAATACCAGGGGCTCAATATGTGGTCGCCAAACGTGAACATCTTTCGTGATCCGCGCTGGGGACGCGGACAGGAAACCTGGGGGGAAGATCCATTTCTAACTGGGGAGATGGCAGCCGAATACGTGCGAGGGCTGCAGGGGGATCATCCCAAATACATGAAAACCGCCGCCTGTGCCAAGCATTACGCGGTTCATTCCGGTCCAGAAAAAGACCGGCACACCTTTAACGCTGTGGTTACCAAACGGGAACTATTTGATACTTATCTGCCCGCATTCAAAAAACTGGTCACCGAGGCCAACGTTGAAGCCGTCATGGGCGCGTACAATCGCACGCTGGGTGAATTGTGTTGCGCCAGCAAACTGCTGCTTGAGGATATTCTCCGCGACCGGTGGGGGTTTACAGGTCATGTTGTTTCGGATTGTCAGGCTCTTTCAGATTTTCATCTGACCCACAAAGTGACCAAAGACGCCGCTGAATCCGCCGCGCTGGCGCTACGCCATGGTTGTGACCTGGGCTGCGACCACGTCTATGATGAAATCCCTGAGGCGATTGCCAGGGGACTGATCACCGAAGCGGATGTCGACCGGGCGTTGGAGCACTCTCTTGCCACGCGTTTCAAATTAGGCATGTTCGATCCACTCGAAGAAGTGCCTTATGCTTCGATTGGCATGGAAGTGGTGGGTTGTGAAGCACACCGCAAACTTGCGTATAAAACGGCTACCGAAACAGTGGTGCTGCTGAAAAACAAGAACAACATTCTGCCGATCCAGCCCTCGACCAAAAAGATATTTGTCACGGGTCCGACGGCGACCAGCATGGAAGTGCTGCTGGGCAATTACTACGGATTCAACAACCAAATGATTACCCTGCTCGAAGGCATCACCGGCCGCGTTCCTGAAGGCATGGGGATGGAATATACCTCCGGCGCCATGTTGAAGCATCCCCGCGAGATTCAGGAGACCTGGGCGCCGGGCATGGCGCAAGCATCCGACCTGGCGATCGTGTGCGCGGGATTTTCTTCATTTCTTGAAGGCGAAGAAGGCGAGTCTTTGCTCTCTCCACAAAACGGTGATCGAAGCAGCATTTCCTTGCCGTCCAGCCAGGCAAACTACATTAAAGAACTTGCCATTCATGGTGTGAAGATCGTGCTTGTCTTAATCGGAGGCAGCCCCATTGCCCTGGGAGAAATTGAAGATATGGTGGACGCCGTGGTGTTCATCTGGTATCCCGGTATGGAGGGCGGCAGGGCGGTAGCCGATGTGCTCTTTGGTGATGTTTCTCCTTCTGGCAAGCTGCCCCTGACATTTCCCAAATCGTTGGATCAACTGCCGGCTTTTGATGACTATAGTATGACCAGGCGCACTTACCGCTACATGACCGAAGAACCGCTCTATCCTTTCGGCTTTGGTTTAAGTTACAGCCGGTTTGAATACTCAGATTTGCGGCTTGACAGGCTATTAATACAATCCGGGGATGTTTTACCCATCAAAGTGACCATCCGCAATCAGGGAAATCAAAAAGCGGCGGAAGTAGTGCAGTTTTATCTGAGCGATCTTAAAGCCTCGACGATTGTTCCCCTCCATCACCTGATCGGATTCGAAAGGATCACGCTTGAACCCGGAGAAAGCCGCACAATCAGTTTTTCAGTCACACCTGAGATGATGTCTTTCTATAATGATGATGGAAAACTGACTCTTGAACCCGGAGAATTTAAACTTGAAATTGGCGGGTGTTCACCCGGCAAACGCGGCCAGGAATTAGGCGCTCCGAAACCTGCCGTCGCTTTATTCGAAGTCAAATAAATTGGAGGTATTAATGGCAACTTATCAACCCAAACCCGAGAATAAATTCACATTTGGATTGTGGACCGTGGGAAACCGTGGTCGCGATCCGTTTGGATGTGAAATCCGTGCAGCAAAGACCCCCTCAGAGATCGTCTATATGTTGGGAGAAGTTGGAGCCTACGGCGTTAATTTTCATGATAACGACCTGATCCCCATCGATGCCACACCCGCTGAAGCGGATGCAATCAAAAAGGAATTTCGCAAAGCATTGAAAGACACAGGTCTGGTTGTACCAATGGCGACCACCAACCTTTTCTATGATCCGATTTTCAAAGATGGGGCGTTTACCTCAAATGATCCGAAAGTACGCGCCTATGCGCTTCAAAAAACCATGAAGGCCATCGACCTCGGTGTGGAATTCGGTGCCGGGATCTATGTATTCTGGGGCGGACGGGAAGGTACCGAATCTGACTCGAACAAGAGCACCGTCGATGCCATCCGGCGCAACCGTGAGGCGCTGAACTTCCTGTGCGAATACGTGAAAGATAATAAATATGATCTGAAATTTGCCCTCGAAGCCAAACCAAATGAACCACGAGGTGACATCTTTAACTCGACCACCGGTCACATGCTGGGATTCATCAGCACGCTCGATCACCCTGAAATGGTGGGGGTGAATCCAGAAGTGGCGCATGAGCACATGGCCGGACTCAACTTCATGCACGGTGTGGCGCAGGCATGGGAATCTGGAAAGCTTTTCCACATTGACCTTAACGATCAATATCCCGGCAGGTATGATCAGGATTTGCGCTTTGGCTCAAGAGACATAAAGGCGGCCTTCTATCTGGTCAAATTCCTCGAAGACGTGAAATATGATGGACCGCGGCACTTCGATGCGCATGCCTATCGTTCTGAAGATTACGACGGCGTGAAAGATTTCGCCCGCGGTTGCATACGCACCTATTTGATTCTCAAGGAAAAAGCGGCTCAATTCAACGCCGACAAAGAAGTTCAAGCCCTGTTGGCCGAGATCAACCAGGACGATCCCTCCCTTTCAGGTTTCTTTGGCAAGTACAGTGCCGCCAAAGCCAACGGGTTGAAAGCCCAGTCGTTTGATCGGGCCACGATCGCCAGCCGTGGTCTCAAGTATGAGCGATTGGACCAATTAACCATCGATATCATCACCGGAACGCGATAAGCCGCCGCTTGTTGAATGTTGGAGGAATGATGGGTTATTTCCTTGGGATTGATATCTCCACCACGTCAAGCAAGGCGCTGGTCATGGACGCAACCGGCCGAGTGGTTGCGGTTGCGTCATCGCCACATACGCTGCAGAACCCCAAACCGTTGTGGTCCGAACAGGATCCCGCTGAATGGTGGCAAGCTGTCAGGTTATGCATCAAGGCTGCCCTCAAAAAGGCCAATATTTCTGGCGAAAACGTCTCAGCGGTGGGGCTGACCGGCCAGATGCACGGACTGGTACTATTGGATGAAGCGGGCGGAATTCTGCGTCCCGCCATCTTATGGAACGACCAGCGCACCCAGTACCAATGCGATGAAATACACCAGCGCATCGGCAGGTCTGAATTTATCCAGACCACAGGAAACGTGGCGCTGACCGGTTTCACCGCGCCGAAGGTGTTGTGGGTCAAAGAAAACGAACCGCAGGTTTATGCGAAGGCAAGACACATTCTTCTGCCCAAGGATTACGTGCGTCTGAAATTGACGGGCGAATACGCCATGGACAAGGCCGACGGCGCGGGCACAGTCCTGTTTGATTTAAAAACCCGCGATTGGTCCGATGCGATCCTGTCCAAACTGGAAATTCCACGCGCTTGGATGCCGCGCACGTTTGAAGGAACCGAATTCACCGGTTTCATAACGAAAGAGGCCGCCGAACAGACCGGATTGAAGGCAGGCACACCGGTGGTTGCCGGAGGCGGCGACCAGGCGGCAGGCGCCGTCGGCATGGGCGCTGTTGAACCGGGAGTTGTTTCATTAACCGTGGGCACCAGCGGGGTAGTTTTCGCCACCACGCCATCCGCCCTGATCGAACCTGAGGGCAGATTGCACGCCTTCTGTCATGCCGTGCCGGGGATGTGGCATTTCATGGGCGTCATGTTGTCGGCGGCGGGCAGCCTGCAGTGGTATCATGACAAACTGGCACCCGAGATTAGTTTCGATGACCTGTTAATAGAAGCTGAAACGGCTCCAGCGGGCTGTGAAGGGCTGCAATTCCTGCCATACCTTTCAGGAGAACGCACTCCTTATCCTGACCCGCTTGCCCGTGGAGCGTTCATCGGGCTGACGTTGCGCCACGGACGCGCCCATTTGACCCGCGCTGTGCTTGAAGGAGTTGCGTTTGGGTTAAAAGATAGCTTTTCCTTGATCCAAGGTGCCGGGCTGGGAAAGATCAGCCAAATCCGCGCTTCAGGCGGAGGAACCAAAAGCGCACTTTGGCGGCAGATTTTGGCTTCTGTGCTTGATGCGGAATTGGTGACGGTCAACACCACGGAAGGCGGAGCCTACGGAGCGGCCTTGCTGGCGGCTGTGGGCGCAGGCGCCTGGACGGATATCCGTTCGGCCTGTGATGCATGCATCAAGATCACCGGCAGCACAAATCCGGACTCCACACAGGTCGCAACATATCAAAAGGCATACAAAATCTATCGGCAACTTTATCCGAATTTGCGTGATGATTTTGTTCAAATGGCAGCCCTTTCATAAAAGTATCCTCTTCCTCCTATTGAAGCATCTCTGGTTTTCGGTCAGAAACCAGAGATGCCGTTTAAAACACAGGTGGTTGATTCCTAATTAATAGTAAAAAAATTATGGCGGGATATAATTTAACAGTACGTTATTCAGAGGGGTTTATGCCTGACGTCAGGTTAAGGAGTTCCAGATGGAAACATTAAAAGCCATATTTTCAAGGCAATCCGTTCGCAGTTACTTGCCGGAGCAAATTTCAGCCATTGAATTGGAGACATTACTCAAAGCCGCAAAAGCAGCGCCGATCGGTAATGGAAAATTTGGTGAAGTCCATTTAACCGTCCTGCAAAACAAGGTGTTGATTGAAAAGATCACCGAATTCATTGCGGCTTTTGTGGGGAATCCAAACGCGAAGCCATTTTATGGCGCGCCAACCGTGATCATTGTGTCCTGTCTTCCCGGGTCGAATTTGATTTATGCCAACGCGGCTTGCATGGTTGAAAATATGGCCGTTGCCGCAACCGATTTAGGTTTGGGAAGCATCTATCTGTGGGGGTTCATAGAGAGAATCAATAAAAATCCTGACCTGGTTTCACAAATCGGTCTTCCTGAAGGCTTTGTCATGGTGTCTGCTCTGGGGGTCGGGCACCCTGTAAATCATCTGGTTGAAAGGGAAATTCCTGAGCAAAAAGTGGGGGTAAATTTCATCCCATAATTCACGCAGTGTGAGTCAGGCTACTCCCAATTTTTTTCCATGCAGATATCTTTTCAAAATTAGGCAGTAGTTTTATAATAAACACCTGAACATATATTCATATGTTATTTGGAGCGAAAATTGCCTACCACTTTCTTGAACGAGCATCAAGCCGCTCATGTTGCACAGTTATTCAGCGCTTTTGGAGATACCAGCAGGGTAAGGATTCTATCCGTCATCATCGGTCAGGAAACCAATGTTTCTCAACTGGCCAAACTGGTCGGCATTTCTGAATCAGCCATCTCTCACCATTTGAGAAATTTACGTCAAATGCGTCTGGTTCATTCGCGCCGCGAAGGAAAAGAAATCTACTACTCAGTCACCGATCCACACATTATTGCTCTATTTCAACAGGGTCTCAAACACGTTCAAGAAAAATAGATGACCCAAAAAAGCGGTTGCTAACCTTTTTTGGTTTTATCGTTGTTTACATATTTCTACAATAACGGAGAATTAGGAAATGGCTTTACCCAATGCAAAAACTGAAAAGACCAATGCTGCGCTTACTTCTGTCATTGCGGCAGTTGGATTAACCACATTTAAAATTATTGTGGGGATTTCAACAGGAAGTCTTGGAATCCTGGCTGAAGCAGCCCATTCTGGACTTGACCTGGTTGCCGCTCTAGTCACTTTTGTCGCCGTGCGCCTTTCAGGAAAACCCGCAGATGCTGAACACCCGTACGGGCACGGCAAAATCGAGAATCTGTCTGCCCTTTTTGAGACACTGCTGCTTTTGGGAACCAGCGTCTGGATTATCATTGAAGCGGTGAATCGTCTGGTATATCAGTCCGTCGAGGTGGATGTCACCATTTGGGCGTTCATCGTGATGGTTGTCTCCATCATCATTGACGCAACCCGATCGAGAGTTTTATATAATACCGCCAAGAAATTCAATAGCCAGGCGCTTGAAGCGGACGCACTTCATTTCAGCACAGATATTTGGAGTTCATCTGTTGTTATTTTGGGTTTGATCGGTGTTTCAATCAGTGAACGACTGGCCGGTTTTGCCTGGATGAAACAAGCGGATGCCGTCGCAGCCATCGGCGTAGCCGCAATCGTGATTTTTGTCAGTTATCAACTGGGAAAGCGCACCATCGAAGGATTACTCGATACCGCCCCCAAAGGCCTGGAGGAAAAGGTCAGGGCAGCGGTATTAAGCAAACCTGGCGTGTTGGACTGCCATCAAATCCGCATCCGCAGTGCAGGTCCGGAGACTTTCATTGACGTACACATCTTTGTTAACCCGGGTCAGAGTATTGCTGAAACCCACCTGTTGACTGATCAGATTGAACACGCGCTGAGAGAAATTGTTGCTGATGCCGACATTACGGTCCACCCTGAACCGGATGGCTGTCATCCACGCGAGGCAAAAACGACACAAGAAACCCTCGCGGTTGAGGAACACGAAACCCCGGCAGGCGGAAACCTTGCGACTGAACTTTCCACCGCGAACGACCAGCAGGTTGGATCCTGATGTACCACTAAAGAATCCCCCGAACTTCGGGGGATTCTTCTTCTATCGATTAACGGACCTGTGAAACAAGTGGATCGAAAAATTCGTCTGGCTGAACCGCCAAATATTCTGATCACTCAACAGGTTTTGGAGCGTTAGCTGAAGACTCCTCTTCAGATAATTTGAACCTTTCCACAATTTCCTGAAGCGATTGAGACATGTCTGCCAGCGATTGAGCCGAGGCGGTGACTTCTTCAACTTGGGCGCTCATCTCTTCTGCGCTTGCGCTGACCTCTTCAATGGCCGCGCTGTTTTCTTCGCTGACACTGGCAATACTCTCGATGGCCTGCGTCACTTCAGTAGAGTTGGCTGCCATTTCTTCTGTGGAGGCGGTATTTTCTTCAATGACTGCCGAAACCGAGTCTACCGCTGCCACAAGCTCTTCTGATGCCTGGCGCATCTTTGCGCTGGCTTCTGCGGCTTGAGAGGCTTGAACATTTACGGCTTCAGCCGCCGCGAGGATTTCACTTAAGGCGGTCCCTGCCTCATTGGCGTTTGCAAGACCGACTTCGATTTCTTTCTGGCCTTCTTCCATGGCCCTGACCGCTTCTTCGACAATAGTCAAAATTCCGCCGATAAGGTCACCAATTTCTTTGGTCGCCAGTGAAGAGCGTTCAGCCAGTTTGCGAACTTCGTCAGCAACAACCGCAAAGCCTTTTCCGTGTTCTCCGGCGCGGGCAGCTTCAATGGCGGCATTGAGAGCCAACAGGTTGGTTTGAGAGGCGATGTCTTCAATCGTTTCCACGATCCTGCCAATCTCTTCAGAGCGTTTACCCATTTCTTCCACTTTTTCAGCGGAAATGCCAACCTTGCTCTTGATGTTCTGCATTCCAGTAAGGGTTTTTTCGACGGTGAGCGCGCCCTTTTGGGCGGCGTCAGTAGCGGCCGCTGAGCCTTCTTTTACAGCGGCGGCGTTTCCGGCCACTTGTTGGATGGAATTATTAATTTGTTCAGTGACTTCTGAAGCTTTGGTGATTGAGTGGCTCTGCTCCTGAGCTCCCTTGGCCACGCCTTCAATCGCCTGAGACATCTGTTCAACCGCCGAAGCGGTTTTATTCACCGATGTGGCTTGATCGGCAGTACCTTTGGCAACCTGTTGAACCGTGGTCGCAATCTGGTTTGTGGCTTGTCCGGCCTGGTTGGCTGCATTGGCTAATTCGTTTGAAGCCCGGTTTAGGCTGTTTACGTTATGGGCCACATTTCCAATGGCATCGCGCAGATTGTTTACCATATCCACGAAGGCGTTGCCCAATTCGTCTTTTTCAGTGAACGGAGTGGGGGTAACCGTCAGGTCGTTTTCAGAGATACGCTTGGCAGCCTGAGCGCCGGTCTGCATGTAATTAATTAACTGGGTGAATGCCTTTCCAAGGTCGCCCAGTTCGTCTTTTCTGGTTGACACCTCGGCATTTTGCTTACTATCCGCTCCATCTCGGAGCAAATCACCTACAGCGAGTTTCTTGCCTGCGCTTACCACGGTGGAGAGCGGACGGGTAATTGAATTACTGATGAACAGAGAGAGGGCGACCACTACCAGGGCACCGATTCCAAGCACAATACCACTGGTCATCAATATCCGACTGGAAGCGGCATTGGTTTCGGATGTCTGGATTTCACTGACGATCCCCACCTTCATTTCGGGAATCCATCCATACATGCCGACCACTTCCTTGGAGAGGTAGTTTTGATAGATCCCCGTTCCGTTTTTCTGGGCTATGATGTATTCTCCGGCCTGGTTGGTCAACTGATATTCAAGTTCCGGGCGGTTTTCAAAGAGACCTGCGGCTTTCAATTCTTCAGAAAACCGCGGGGCAGTGACCACATACCCCTGCGAATTGACCAGATAGATATCGTCAGTCTGGGCTGTCAGACTTTCGGCTAATAATTCTGAAATGCTGGTGATTGGAACCACGAAACCCACCATGCCGACGATTTTATCGCCATCGCGGATAGGTTCGCCAAAGGCCATCATGACATTGTTGGTGGCTTTTGAAA
The DNA here is from genome assembly GCA_964570925.1 of uncultured Anaerolinea sp. Lineage (GTDB taxonomy): Bacteria > Chloroflexota > Anaerolineae > Anaerolineales > Anaerolineaceae > UBA6107. The sequence continues at coordinate 12,718 of CAZNAF010000040.1, read as the reverse complement.
TGATGACTTCTGATAATGATGAATTGCCTGCCAATGCCTGTTGAACATATTCTCGCGAAGACAGGTCGTAAGTCTGACCATCAGAAGTGGCTATGGTTTTACCATCCAAACCAGTAACAAACATGGTCTCATATATGCCATACAGGTCAAAGTACTGCAGCAACGCTTCCTCGATTGAATCCGGATCCATGGTTTTCACTCTGGCAAGCGACGCCACGGATTTTACGTCCTGGGTTCGTTCGCCCACCCAGGTGGTCAGGAAATTTGACACCGAAGTGATGGCGACTGTTTGTGTGTTCCGGTTGGCGGAATCCAAGGCGCTTTTGGCGTTCAAATAACTGATGGCTGTTGAGACTATAACGGGGATCAAACCAACGATCAACATGAAAAGAATTATCTTAACCCGCATACGCATATTATTAATCCACTTATTCATAGGTCCCTCTCTTCTCAATCTCTACAATTAATAGTTGCTTAATCACCCGCATGGTTTATTGGTCAATAACCACGAACAAACCCACCTGACGGGTGTATCCAATTTCTATTATCGCAAAATAGATAAGAAATATCGTAAATTTTGTATTAATCCCGGATAAAAAAATTATTGAGTAAAAACCCCGAAAAATCCGATTGGCGGATAAAATCTCACCTTTTTTACTGGAAACAGCATCCCTGACCAAAAAATAATAAAAGATTGTTCAAATCGAACAATCTTTTATTAACCGCAACATTGAAGAAGAACCTTATTTTGTTTTGAAAATCAACTGCATGGTCATTCCCCATCTCAATTGCCCATCATAATCACTTAAATTCACTGAGGCAGTATAAAGTACATCACCATTATCATCGATGAAATATTCTGAGATCTTGTCCAGGGTTCCGTTGTATTTTTTGTCTGCCACGGCATCGGCAGTCATTGCAACCGGCTTGGAGAGATCGATCCGGGTGACTTCCATTTCGTCCAAATCGGTGGTTTCGACCTGCCATTGTGAAAAATCCGCCACCAGCGCAACTTTCTGTCCTGCGGTGACAAATTCACCAACGGTAAGCTTGCACTCGACGAACTCGCCGGCATAGGGTGCCGTGAGCACCAACTGATCGTATGCCCATTGGGCGTTGTCAGCGGCTGCCTGGGCTTGGTCTGCCGCTGCCTGCAAGGCAGCCAGGCTCTCCTGGCCGGGACCGTCTTTCAAACGATCCAGGTCTCTCTGGGCATCTTCAACCCGCGCTTCGGCGATATCCAATTCAGCCAAGAGGCGGTCGACGTCAATGTCGTCTGGAGGATCTTTATAGTATTGATAATTGTCCTTGATATCATCCAATTCCATTTTGGCCATGTTGAGTTTGGCGATCACCTCAGCTTTGAGTACGTCGTCATCCGCTTTTTCTGACATGCTGTTGAGGTCTTCCTGCAGTTCATCCACCTTGTCTTGGGCGATGATCACCTTGGCTTTGTACAGTTCGATCTCTTCAAGGCTTCCCTGCGATTTCAGGTGGCTGTTATAGTTAAATAAAGCCCGGTTATATGCCCTTTGGGCTTCAGCCAGTTCGAGCTCTGCGGCCCCCTTCATGGCTCCTGAATTTTTGGCATCGTTCAGGTTCTGCAATGCCAAGAACAATGCAGATTGGGCGGCCTCCAGTTCAGATTCGGCCCTATCTGAGCCTTCCAGGCGAACGAGAGGCTGACCTTTTTCCACTTCATCGCCTTCTTCCACCAAAATGCTCTCGACCCTCCCCGTGGTTTGAAAGCTTAACCAGGTCGAAGTTTTTGGCAGCAGATGACCTTCAGCGATGATGATATCCTGGGTCATGATCTGGGGATCCGCGGCCGGTGTGGGTTCGCTTTTGGAGGGTGCGCATCCGATTGTAACCATCACCAGACACACAGCCAGACAAGGCATGGTCATTTTACATATATTAGGAAGGTGGATTCGTTTCATATCAAGTGCCTCTCTTTCAAACAAACTCATTTATTCGTATGCCAGGACTTCTCGTATCGTCAGGCGTGTGGCGTTGCGCGCCGGAATGATACTGGACGCAAAGGAAAGTGCTGTCACCAAAACAAACCATATCACGAAACCGATTACTGAAAAATTCAAACCGGATGGCGCTCCAAAAAGAGCCTGGGTGATGCTGTTTGACATTACCACGCTCAAGGGAAAGGACAGGGCGGCACCGAGGAACCAGCTGATCCACCCGATGATTACGCCTTCGACCAATACCATTTTTGCCAGCGCCTGGTCGGAAGCTCCGATGGAGCGCATGATGCCTATTTCACGGGTTCTTTCCAAAACGTTCATGCTCATTGTTCCTGCGAGGCCGATACTGCCGACCAGCGCAATCAGAATGGCCAGGATGAGCAAAAAGGTGGTCAGGATACTGAATCCATCTGATGAAGCTTCATTGATGCGATTGCCGGTGACGATGGATGAAACTTCGATGTTGTTTGATTCAAGCAGGTCTTGAATCTGCGAGGCCAATATTTTCTGCTCGGTTCCATCCATAGGTCCATTGGCGACAACGCGGTAAACCAGTGCCCTGTTTTGAACCTGTCCCGGAAGACTTTGGAAGTAATCCATATTAACATAACAGGCCAGACCACCCAGCTTGCCTGCCAGCCTGAAGAAACCTGCAACGGACCATTCTGTCTCTCGATCATTGACGATTAACTTGAGCGTATCGCCGACTTTGAGATCAGGAAACAAGGATTGAAATTGCTCGTTCAAAACGATCATGTTTGTATCTTCAGGTTCGAGCCAGCGTCCAGAAATGATAATCGGACTGATCAAGACACTGTTGTTTGGAACCACGGTGAAATTTACACTTTTTCCTGCTGAGCCATCCGGATTGAAGATTGATGCAGTGGTTCCCGTCCAGCCTTCAACATAAGCCACATCAGGATTCGAATAGAGGACGTGTTCTACTTTGGCGATCCGCTCGGAATTTGCCAGCGTGATATTCAGATCGGCCAGAAAATACCGACCCAGCTGGGCTATGTAATCTGTGAATGAGGCGCGTACGCTAAAAATGGATATAAAAACCGCGCCTCCCATGGACAGGGTAACCAGGGTTAGGATGAGCCTGCCTTTATTGCGGAAAACGTTGCGCACTGAGACGATGATTGGTCTTGAAAAACGTTTGACCCTGCTAATGGCTTTTTCAACGCGCCATTCTTTTGAGTGTGTTTGCTGTTCGATTCCGCTTAAAGCTTCCTGGACGGTCAAGTTTGCCCCCCTGGTGATGGGCACGATGCCTGCCAACTGAGGGACAATCAGGGCGATAAAAACAAGGATTGAGATTACGATCGGATTATTCCGATACCCATAATAGGTAAAGTTTATCGTTTCTGATAGATAACGCATCAATATGTCTGTAAGCAGCGATACCGCCGGGATGGCAATAAACAAAGCAATCACGCCAAAAATGGCGATCAATGCCATGTAAATGGTGATGATTTGTCTGCGGGTGGCACCAATAGTTTTCATGATCCCAACCTGCTGCATCTGCTGCCTGAGCAAAAACTGGAGCGTATTGGTGATTAGAAATCCGCTTAAGAAGACGATCAGGAAGGTAAGCAGAAAGAGGATGACAGCGATCGCATTCGCCAGATCGATGTTGGGGTGGTGGTTTGAAGTGCGGGTCGAATAATTGAAAATTGTGACCCCGTTATCTTCAAGGTCTTGATGAACACGGTTACCCACCTCGTTGATCACCGCTTCTTGCGTGGAATCGCCATCAATGACGATCTGAATGGAGGTGAAGTAATCTGCATACTGCACGCCCAATTTGCTCAAAGTCTTGGAATCTACATATCCCTTGGTATCGGCGGCAAAAAAACCGCCTGCACTGCCGCTTGATCCAAGCGTCTGGTCTTTAACCAACCCGACAACCTTTAACCTGTATTCATCGCCGTTTGAATCGCGCAATAATACCCAATCGCCAATTGAAGCCTGCAGGTTCTTGATCTTGTGCGCAGAAAGGACGATCTCATTTTTTTGCGGAGGCCATACGCCTTCCAGCAATACCAGTTGGCTGATTTCTGCTTTATCGTATTTTTTGGATTGGAGATCGATGGTGTCCCAATTGCCTGATTTGGTCATGATCTGCATGTTGGTTTCTCGAGCCCCCTCGGCTGACCTGACACCTTCAATTTTCTCCAGGTGGTCGATCATATTTTGATCGATCAGGCTGGTTTTTAGCTGAATGTTGGCGGGATTGATCGCCGAATACCCTGCCGCCATGTCCTCGTTGAGGAGGGAATAGATATCTGTGATCACGCCAATTGCCAGCAATCCAACACTGATGGAAAGGATGATCAGTATGGACCTGGTTTTATTCTTCCAAAGATCGGAAAGAACTTTTTGCCAGCGGGGACGAAGGATCAGGGCAGGGCGGTGAAGTTTTTTCAATCCGGCACCACCACTCTGCCGTCATGAAGACGTACCATGCGGCTTGTTCGATCCGCCAGAACTGGATCGTGCGTTACCATGATGATGGTCTTGCCCCGATCCACCAGACCGCAGAATAATTCAAACACAGCCGCCGCGGAATTGGCATCCAGGTTGCCGGTTGGTTCGTCAGCGATGATGATGGGAGGGTCATTTGCGAGGGCGCGGGCGATGGCAGCGCTTTGCTGCTGTCCGCCCGAGGTCATTTCGGGCAATTTTAGCGCCATGTCTTCAAGTCCCACCGTTTTGAGCAGTTCAAAAGCCCGCTCCTCCCGCTCTGAGGGATCATACCGACTGCAAAAGTCCATTGGCAGCATTACGTTCTCCAATAATGTCAGGGTGGGCAGCAACTGGTAGAACTGAAATACAATTCCAAGGTTGTTTCCCCGCCAGACGGAGCGATCGCTTTCATTCATTTTGTTAATCACATGGTCCTGGATCACAATATCACCTTTGCTGGGGTGATCGATGCCTGTGATCATGTTCGCCAGAGTGGATTTACCGCTGCCCGATTTGCCGATGATGCCCACAAATTCACCCGGATAGAAATCCAGGTTAATATCCGCCAGAGCCGTGAAATCACCTGCGCTTGAGCGGTAAATTTTTGTTATATCCCGCATGTGGATCAGCGGATTCTCAGAGATTGACGCGATCCTTTTGCCGGGACAGGGTTTGGGTGATCGATGCCGGATCAAGAGACAATCCTTCCGTCTGAAATTTCAAGGGCTCGCGAGGCGTGAGACGCGAAAACCCTGTCATGCGTGACCATGAGAATGGTTTTTCCCTGGGCGATTAATTTCTCAAAAATCTTCAAAATCACCTCCGCCGTGGCGGAATCCAGGCGCCCGGTGGGCTCATCGGCGACAATCACGGGGGGATCGTTGATCAAAGCGCGGGCAATGGCCACCCGCTGCTGCTGACCGCCCGAAATCTGTGATGGAAATTTATAGGCATGCTCTTCCAGTTCGACCATGCGGAGGAGTTCCATGGCTTTTTCGCCGGTGGTTTCGCGTTGATAGTCGCCTGCAAAATCGAGGGGCAGCGCGATGTTATTGATCAGGTTCAATCCTGGCATCAGATAAAAGGATTGGTAGATCATCCCCAGGTTCTTTCCACGCCATGCCGCCAGCTGGTCTTCATTCATGGCGCCGATCTGCTGGTTGCCAAACATGATTTGACCTGAAGAATAATGGTCAATCCCGGAAATGGTATTGATCAGGGTGGTTTTTCCTGCCCCTGATTTGCCGATGATGACCAGAAACTCGCCGGGGTAAACCTCAAGGTTAATTCCCTTCAGGGCAGGAAAATCTCCCGCTGAAGTGTGATACACCTTGGTCAGGTCACGGATTGAAATAAGACTGATTTCTTGCGTGTCTTTTTTGGATTTCATCTTCACGAATTCATAATGCTAAATTTTTCAGCCAAGCTCTGGTAACCAGTAATTATACTTCTCCAGTTGATGGATGCATGCACAAGCTCGCGGCTTAAAAATGGATGGTTTATCCATTTGTTGGAAGTGAGCATTCTTCAGGATGCAAGGGTCGATGTCATGAAAATGGTTGACTACTCTCAGAAAAGTATCTGTTCAATCAATCGGTAAATCTCTTTGCCTGATCAGGCGGCAATTACAGCACCCGGCCCCATCGGGCAATCTTTCGGTATTGACCAACTTGAGATCGAGAAGGTTGGCAGCCTTGCATTCGAGCTCACACATGAATGGAAGGAGTTCAGTTGCTCCCTGGTTATGATAGAAATGATCGATTGCACAATGATAGACGTCCATGCCATACGAAAAATCCTCATCACCGGGAACGAATTTATAAACCCAGTCACCGTCATATTTGCGGAATTGTGATGAAAGCGCACCCTGAAGAACCGAGCGTATGTGCCCGGGTGAGAAAAGATGTCTGTGCAGCATACGACGCATAAATGATGGAATTGTCTCGGCAAAGTAAACTACCATCTGGTTTAAAAACCTGCTGATTTCTTCGGTTTTCCAACCGTAATGTTTTAAAACACGCCAAAAGGCCAGCGAAAGGGTGCTGAAGACCAGTCTGGGTTTGAAGATATTCTTCCTCCCGATGAAGGGGATTTGCAGGATAAGCAACGAAAATTCCCAGCGCACCTGCTCGAGTAACTCGTCTATTTTCTTTCGACCCAAGGGAGCAAGCAGTGACCTTGTGGTCAGTGGTTTGTAAATTCGGCGCGTCAGCCGATCGTAGGCGCGGAGGTATTTTCGTCCTTCAAAGGCATAGGAGCTAATTTCCATTTTTTTGATCCTTTTCTTTATGAGACATCCCAACAGGAGTCGAACCTGAATGTCAGGCAGGCGCAACGCTGACAGCCAGACCGGGCGGGATGTATTGACTAATTCACGTTCACTTCGCCTGCCACTTCAACGATCACCGGATCGGCCACCTCAGGCAAAGGCGCCACACCTTCTTTGATGTTTTGATCGCGATGAAGGTAGTGCTTCTGCCAGATCTCACCGGTCAGGGATTCAAATTCGCGGTTGTAGTCCTTTAATCCCCGGGTATATCCCGGATCGGTCAGCGTTTCTTGTGCATTAATGTCAGTCGGTTCAGGTTCATATTTGCGCAGCAGTACTTCGAGTTCGTCGTGATGATCCCGGTTTGGACAGGGTGCCAATCCGTTTCGTTGCTTCTCTTTAAAGTCCAATTGCCACTGTCTCATCGACTTGAAAAACGGTTCATTCCAAAGATCGTTGAGATTTCCTCCCCGGGCGTATAGGTCGTGAATATTTACCGGTGAGTATGGAGTAAACACGCAAGGGCTGACCGCGCCATTCCAATCGACGTAGAAATATCCGCCGTTGCCGTGCCCGCCGGCTGATAGACATCCGTCGCAGGCAGTGCCGTGGTTCCAAAAATCGGCAATGAAGAACCGTTTCTGACGCATGATCTCCCACGAGCGATGCCACATCCAGGTGCGTTGTTTGGGCGTGACCATCAGATCGAGGGTGAACGCACGTCCGATCGGCATGTACTGGAATAACCAGGCAAAGATGGCTCCTTTTTCCATGAAGAAATCGATGAACTCTTCTGAAAGGATTTCTTCTGCATTATGACGGGTGCCGGTCAGGGAGATGCCGAACGGCACTCCGACTTTTTTGAGCAAGGCCATTGAAGTCAATACTTTCTCGAAAATGCCCTTTCCTCGTCTTTCGTCAGTGCGCTGCTGCCAACCTTCGACCGATATACACAACAGCAGGTTGCCTGATCGAGCCAGTCGTTCACTGATTTCCTCGGTGATCAGGGTTGAATTTGTGTACGCCATGAAGAAACAATCAGGATGTTTTTCGACGAGATCCAGAATGCCTTTGCCTTCAGAGCGATAGGCGAAGGGCTCGCCGCCGCTGATCACGAAAAAGCGCGCGCCCCATAATGTCTTTGCATCCGTGACCATGCGATCAACGATGCTCCACTCAAGGGTTTTGGGTTGTTCGTTGGCGTCTGCATAACAGCCGGTGCAGCGAAGGTTGCAGGCTTTACCTGGACTGAGGAGCAAAAAACTGGGAGCGCGCATGCCGTACTGGGCTTTAAATTGCTCAACGGCATTGAAATCGCCGTGTTCGAAGAACAGGTTCTTTACCAGCAACTGGAGGATGTTTTTTATATATTGGTCAGAGAGGTATTTTCGAGAGAAAGCCCGTTCGATTGACCCGATGATTGCCAAGCCCATCACGGTCCGGTCATCCTGAATGCCGGGGATTGCATCCGGATCGGATCGTGATTCTTTTAACAGGTCGAGCAGCATCTTCTCAGCTTCGTGAACAACCAATTTCCGCACCATTGGACTTTTCACCAGGTGGATCAGTTGCGAATCGTCTGCTTCGGATGCCTGTATCAGAATTTTCTTTAATGCCGCCGGAAGTACAGTTTCTTTTTCCATTTTATCCTCCTTGCCACGATGTAACCTTTTTAAGTTTGATTTTGTCTTTCGTCTTCACTTGAAATATCCATACCAGGTGAAGTTGATTGTCGTTGGGGTTCAATGGAGCCCTCCATGTTCATGGACTCTTGATTGATCGAAGACTCAGGGTCGGGTGGTTTTTTTCTGATTGAGCTTTTAGGCGCTGAACGCATTCGTTGCCGCATTTGCCTGCGGAATTTCTTCAGGTATCGATCACTCATTAAGCTGCGCATTTTTTGCCCTCACTTGTTACCTCGAAGGATAACAACCAGGCAGGAAGTCGTCATCAATCGAAAGTGCTATAAAAGTGTTAATATCAAAAACGACCCTCTGTGTGGATTCAGAGGGTCGTTGGCGTCAGTTCTTCGAGTGTTATGGGATCAGTCCCATGCGGCGGGCTTTTGAAACCGCCTGAGTCCGTTTTTGTACACCCAGTTTGGAATAGATATTGTAGGCATGTCGTTTCACGGTATTCAATGCCAAATATAACTGCGATGAGATTTCCTGGTTTGTTTTTCCTTCGGCGATCAAGGCCAGCACTTCCAACTCTCGATTTGAAAGTAAAACCTGCAGATCATCCTCTTCGCTGCGCGTCAATTTGGGTATCTTTTTATCTGGCTGCGCGATGCTTTTCTTGTTTTTCACTTCTTCTTTCAAGGCATCCAATAATCTCTGGATGAAGGTGTGGGATGGGAGTGCCATCGGATCCATGTCTTTTTTTGCGGCCAGTTCGAGTAAATCGTATATAGACTGTCCAAAATCAAGATAGATGCGGATATATCCTTCAGGTTCTCCAAGCGCGAGGGCACTGCGTAGCAAATTTAGTGCTTTTTCATTGTCTCCGTATGCAGACAGGATTAATGCTTGCAGCATCTTGATCTCAATCATCGATGTCACACGGTTAAAACGTTCCGCCTCGAGGATCAGGGATTCGAGCATTTCAGAGGCTATGGCGAGGTAATCGGCAACCCCGCGAGTTTTTCCGATGATGATCAGCAATCTTGCCTGGGTTAAAACCAGGTATTCATATACATGGTAGGGGTATCTGCCCAGCGGAATCTTCTGCCGCAGATCGGGATACGCTGTTTGTACCCACATTTTTTCTGCCGATTGAATGTCTTCACGAAAAATTGCCAGGCGGATTGCAATCGATGAAACAAACACGTCGTCCCATTGGCTGGACTCTGTGTTCAACGCCAGTTCTGATGCCTGTTCAATGATGGCTTGTGAACCTGCAAAATCACCCATTGCCTGACGTAGTCTTGCCAGTGATACCAACCCGTCAAGGTTTCCCAACCAGAGGATCAACCCGGTGGATTCCACGCCCCGTTCAAGATATTCCCTTGCCTCAGACAACATGTTGCGTTCCAAAAGGATCTCACCCAGACCCACTTCTGCAGTCGCCGCCAGTGAAAGAGGTTTGCCGCCTGATCCGGTTGACAAAAAATGGATTTTTTGCAGCGTTTTCCAGGCTTTGGATAATTGCCCTTGAAGACACTGCATCTCAGCCAGCTGGCAATTGGAGATGAACAAGACCAGCAAATTGTTCACCTTTCTGGCGATTTGAATGGTCTCATTCAACGACTCTATGGCTTTGGTTGAATCGCCTGAAAGGATGTAGTAAAGACTGTCATCGAGCGCCAGCATGCTGGGCAGGAATGGAAAATCCTTACCCATAAAGGACGCGGCTTTTTTGGAGTATTCTGCGGCCTTTTCCTCATCTCCGGTTAATAATGACAGGGTTGACTGACAAAAGGCCAGCCCGCCATGCAAATTTATGAGCGTGTATCTGCCAAATTCTGTTTCAATCGTCGGAAAGCCGGTTGTTTCAATACCTTTTCCCCCTTCGTCCAATGAATTGAGGATTCTTTGAAGGTCTTCAACCCAGTATGCAGCCTCATCAAGCTCGTAAGAGGCGATCAGACCCCACGCATAAAAGACGATCAAAACGGGGTGTTCGTGTATCATTTCTCTTGGCAGTTTGTCGAGCCACCGTGTGAACTGAATTATTTCGCCTGAGCGGAGCAATATCTCAAGGTTGCGCTCGATGATCTCCCTTGCCAGTTCAAGATCGCCAGACGCCAGCGCGTATTGAAAGGCATCGTCCAGCATACCGTTCTCTTCACACCACCGGCAAGCCCGTTTCTGCAATTCAGGTATTTCCTCCGGGTTTATTTCCATCTGGATGTGACGCAGGAAATCCCTGAACAATTGATGATACTGAAACCATTCATGCTTTTCATCAAGAGCGCTGATGAACAACCTGGAATGTTCAAGTTTATTCAACAAGACCGCGCCGTAACCGGGTTGGCTTTCTGGAGCCACGACAGCCTCACACAACGCGCCGTTCATGGAATTGAGTATGGAACTGCGGAGTAAAAACTGACGGATTTCTTCAGGCTGGCGATCCAATACTTCTTCGGCGAGAAAATCCACCAGGAAATGAGCGTCTCCCTGAAAATTCGCCAGCAGGATTGACGGATTGGATTCGTCGCGCATGGTGATGGCAGCCAACTGCAGGCCGGCAATCCAACCATCGGTGCGGTTCTCAAGCTCAAGGATCGTTTCACGCGGAAGATTCAGGTTCATTGCCTGCCGGAAGAAGAGTTCGACCTCCCTGCCGGTGAAACGCAGGTCATTCATGTCCAACTCGACGATGCGATTCTTGACGCGAAAATAGACCAGGTCCAGGTCAGGGTCATTGCGTGAAGAAATGATCACATGAAAATTCCGGGGTTGGTTTTTAAGCAGGAAGCTGATTGATTGCAGGATCGAAGGGTTCGTGATTGATTGAAAATCATCCAACACGAGGGTGACTTCCGTGTTCAGATCGGCAATCTCATTGATTATCAGGGTCAATCCTGTTTCCACACCGGTGTCTCTGCCTGATTGCAGGAATTCAAGAGCATCATCCCCCAGTGTTGGTTCAAATGAATGCAACGAAAAAAGCAGGTAGTTAAAGAACCGGTTCAGATCGTTATCATTCGGGTCAACCCTGAGCCAGCAAACCGGAAAACAAGCGGTTTTAGCCCAGTCGGTTAATAGGATGGTTTTTCCATAGCCTGCAGGTGCGACCAAAAGGGTCAGAGGCCCCTTCACTCCGCGGTCGATGCGCTCGATCAGGCGGTGCCTGTGAATGCATTCAGGCGGGATGAAGGGTACCGTGATCTTGGTTCTGAGAAGAATTCCCTCTGTTTTTTCAGGTCGATCCAGCATGTTCAACCGAACCCTTTTCCATGATTTGACCAATTATAGTCTTTAGTTCCGGGTTTTCTCTTTGGGTTTTATTCAAACAAAACCCCCGCTGAAACGGGGATTTTGAAAGATGACGCTTACTTGATCTGGCAGTATCGATTGACGCGTTCCTCGATGATTTTGAGACTGCCCTGCCAGAAGGCTTTTTTCCGCAGGTCGATGCTAAAACGGGCGGCCAGATCGGCGGCGGTGCCTTCTCCGGTGCTGGCGAGAAGGTTCTTGTAATCGGGTACGAAGGCGGGTCCGCGCTGTTGGTAGATGGCATACAGGCCGGTGGAGAAGAGCAGCCCGAAGGCGTAGGGGAAGTTGTAGAAGGACAGAGCGGCTGAGTAGTAATGCGGTTTCCAGGTCCACATCCATTTTTGCAGGTATTTTTCATCCAGGCCGTCGCCGAAAGTGGCTTTTTGTGCGTCGAGCATGATCTCGCAAAGTTCATCGGCATTGAGCTCCGATTTTTCGCGGCGCTTGAAAACCTCGGTCTCAAACAGATAGCGCGAATAGATATCCACGATCACCTGGGCGTCGCCAATCAGCTGGGTTTCGAGGATGGCCAGTTCCTCCTGGGGACTTTTGACCTGTTTGAGGGCAGCCGAGGTCACAATGGTCTCGCACATGATGGAGGCGGTTTCAGCCAGCGTCATGGGGGTGTTCTTCTGAAGTTCGGTTTTATTCGCTTTCACCATACAATCGTTGTGAAAACCGTGTCCCAATTCGTGCGCTAGCGTGGACACCTGGTCAAGTGAACCGTCAAAATTGCACATGATACGGCTTTCACCTACGGCTGGCACGTCCATGCAGAAGGCGCCGCCGCGTTTACCATCGCGCTGTTCAGCATCAATCCAATTATGTTCGAAAGCACGCTGGGCGAAATCCTTAAGGTCGGGAGAGAATCCGCCAAAGTGTTCGAGGATGAACTCCCTGGCTTCATCGAAAGCAAAACTGGTCTTGGTTTCGCCGGTGGGGGCATAGATGTTCCACCAGGGGAGTTTCTTCGTGCCGAAGCGGGTGGCTTTGGCCTTGAAGTACCTGCGGAACATGGGGAAGGAATCCTTCATGGCATCCAGCATGGTCTCGAGCGTTTC
>CAZNAF010000039.1:0-22546 GCA_964570925.1 uncultured Anaerolinea sp. | reverse complement strand
AAAGAATACTGCACATAAATCTACAAATAGACGGCGACCTTAACGATTCAACCGTCCTGACTTTTTGGACCAATGCAGCCAACTGGAGCAGCTGGTATAACCCCAAGGATTATGTCTCCAATATATCGATATTGGATGATTCAGGTCAATCTATAAATTATGAATGGGGGGAGGATGGGATCGATTGGACAGGCGAACATGGCCTTAACTTAGTAACAAAGGGCAAGAGTCACATCACCCTTGATTATGATGTGATCATTGGTATCAAGGACCCTGATTATGAAAACCAATTCATGGGGGGGTATTTGAATCAAGATATTGGGTACGGGGAACCGGAGTTCATCTTTTTAGCTCCTGTGGATATTGAACATCAAGATTATGCCATGACCGTTCACTTCGATATCCCTGAAGATTGGCATTCCGTCGCCCATTGGAAAAGCATAGGTGAGAATACTTATAAGGTCTCCACAAAAATTACCGAGGGCGGTTACTCTAGCATTGAATTTGCGAATGGAGCAATTGCCTTCGGAAAAAGTTTACTTTCCTACGAAAGAAATATTGGGGGGACAAATGTCAAAGTTGGGACACTTGGGTTTACTGATCAAGAATCCAATGAGTTGTCTGAAAAGATATTTGGCATTTATGATTATTACACCAAGATGCTTGGTCCAACGCCAGAAGAAGGTTATATCGTAATTTTGACGCCTGAAAAGATTGATGGTTATTCAATAAATCCACAGAACGAAAATATCGGAGGCTTTTTCTCCAGAACGAATAATTGGGATTTGTGGTGGATAAATTTTACTCATCCAATTTTTCATAACTGGACAGCTTACCTTTATGGAGATTTTTGGTACGGTGAAGGATTTACTTCATATTACGAGTTGAAATCTGCCAAAATGCTGGATATTTATGATGATGAGAAAATCGCTCAAGAATTTCAGAGTAGATGGAGTCGATATAATAATGAGATATTTGAAACAGATATGGATATTTCGTTGAAACAAGCTAGCGACATTTACGAAACATCTGATCACGGGGATCCATATTCATTCCTTACATACAAAAAAGGTTCAATGTTCGCTTTATATCTTGACCAGCAGATATTTCAACTTTCTGAAGGTAAATTCTCCCTTGATGATGTGATGCACTACCTCTGGGAAAATGACCTGCATGTAGACCCTGATAACCTAAAACTTGCCATTCAAAAAGCAACTGGGTTGGACTTTACAAATCAAATCAATGATTATCTGCTCGGAACTAAACCCATGGAATTTGAAAATTTTATAATTCCGGAATAGGTTCTTTAATGGATTCAAATAGCGAGATAGAGGTGTGAATGAAAAAGGAAATCCTACCAATTATTTTTCTCATTATGTTCTTGATCACCTCTTGCGCAAAATTAGGTCATACTTCTATCATACAAAACCATTTTGTTTCTTTTTTAGCTTTCCACGATCTTAATGGCAATGAAATCCGTGAAAGTGATGAACCATTATTAGAAGGGATAAAGATTCAAGTTCAAGGAAAAGAGTGTTTAACTGGGAACAATGGGGAATGTCAAATACATCAGTTAAAAGATGGACGAGATCTCGTCCGAATTGTTGATAATCGTGAGGTGGCTGACGAAGAAAAGATGGATTACATATTCCCCTCTGTCTCAGAATTAAGAACCAATGAACAAGGGATAGAAATTGAAATAAACCAAGATATAGCAATCCCGATACCCTTAGGTCAAGGATTTTTATCTTGGCCTTTTTCACCCGATATTCGATTTTCAATCAGTAATTATTTCGATTTGGATTTGACAAATTGTCCTGAAGGTTCAGAACCGCATACATGCCCTAATATTAGAGATTGGCAAGGTGGTTCAAATACATATGATAATCATACCGGTACAGATATATTAGCCCCACTAGGAACTCCAATTCTTGCAGTAGCACCAGGAGAGGTAATTGTGTCAGGTTATGATTCTGCAGCAGGGAATCATATTGTCATTCGAGTCAATTCAACAATTGTGGTGAACTATAACCATTTGGAAACAATCGAAGTAAATGAGGGAGATCATATTGTCCGAGGGCAAGAAATTGGCACCGTTGGTTCAACCGGAAATTCATCTACACCACATCTTCACCTAGAATTACAGGTAAATAATACTCCAGAAGATTTATATAAAGATCAAAATTCACCTTCATCAACTAATTATTGGATATTGTTAAACAATCATTAATAACAGTTTTTGTCGTCTGATTTTCTCGTTTGAAAAAAATATAATCAGTCAAGATATGGTATTTTTATAAAATAAGGGCTTTGAATGAATAAAATAATTTCTATTCTCGTTTTTTGTATATTTATTGTTGGTTGTACACCTGCTACGCCTGATACTAAGTCAATGATTGAAAAAACAGAAACTCTCAAAACAGTTGTTGCTTTAGAACCAGCCATGACAGAAATATATAACATATCATCAACATCAACACCTACACCTATACCTTCACCGAACATTAATCTTATTGGAATACCATCAACTCCTATTGCATATGAAGGATTTAACCCACAAGGATTTTTAAGTTATAACGAGGTTGATTTTTTTGTGTATATGAGAGTATTACACGAAAGAGAAATGATCATAGCTTGGGAAAAGTCAATAGAAGTTACTGAAAAAATAAGAGTTGAAATCAATAATAGATACTATGACGCTTTCTTAACATGGTGGGAAATATTTCAAGGTTTCCCTTATGAAAAAATTACCATAGTATTTCACGCTGACCCTAATTTCTATAATCCTGGTGAACATGGAATTGGCTTTGAAGCACCTGTTCAAGAACAAATTATGTGGCTCGAAAAACAAAAATCGGATAATTTTAACCATATTGATGAAACTATTTCACATTGGGTCTTTCATCTATGGAACAATGAAGCATTACGATTACAAACGGACGATGATGTTTGGTTTAGAGAAGGGGTTACAACTTATTATAGCGATCGATATTCAGGCTTATCGGCCTATTATGCATGGATGAATGAGAACTTTTCTTTTTATCGAAATGAAATGTATGGTACCGTTTGTGATGTTACATTAATTGAAATGGGAAAAAAACAGAAGAGTGAAACTCCTTGCCGTTATTACTATTACTTATACAAAAAAGGTGCGTTAGTAAGCTATTTGATTGATAAGAAACTTAGTGAATATGGAATGAGTCTCGATGACTTGATGAAATTTTTATATGATAAATTTGAATACGGACAGTTAGAATTTACAAGCCAAGATATTTTAGAAGCTTTAAACGATTTAACTGGCGATGATTGGACATCTTTTTTTGATTCATATATTTATGGAAACGATGAATTGCCGCTAAATGGTGAGTTTGAGTTTCTTAACCACTAATTTTTTCCATCTTATAACACTCTTACCTTAGAGCCTTTCCTTTTAATTTCGACGAAGAGGAAAGCTTATAATCTGAACTCGTAATTAATTTTGGGATTTGAGCCAATCTATAAACTGATTTAGATTTTTTGGTAAAGCACTTTCTTGAAAAAGTGAATATCCCAAGGGATTCGCATCGTTGCTACACGGCCCCCAAAACGGATCAATACTTTGCCAACCATTACTCATCGATGAGTTTTTTTTCATAACTCCAAAATGAAATTCCTGATAAATATTTCCAACCTTATCAGAGAACCTACCACTTAGAACACTTGAATCCACTGAACCAATCACATCACCGCTATGAATTACGTCACCATCAAAATAGGAATTAGCTTTGATATGAGCAAAAGTGATTTGATAATTTCCGTCTGTTGATAAAATCCATAAAATAAAATTATCATTATCGAGTCGAATGGTGCCATCAATTGGTGATTGAAGTAAGGTTCCGTCTGGAACATAAAAGTCAATTCCGCGATGACCATCTATAGTATTAAAAGGCATGCCATCAGAATTGGTTCCCCAATCATTACCATTTCCGCCTGTATGATCACAAAAAGCATTAAGTGTTTTACCATTTGAATCATCAATATCTGCATCGTAGCCTAAATCTTGGTCAATATCAAAAAAATTAATTCCCCATACTTTCGTAGTGGGATCGAAAATTGGACCAAATAAAAAAAATAAAGGTGTTACCGCTACATTTGGGATTTCTTGATCAATTGGTGCGATTGTTGTTTGTTGATCTAAATAGAAGTTTGTATCAGTAGGGGAGTTTTGGGATTTTGCCATACATGCAGCAATAAAAAGTATAGAAAGTATAGAAAGACAGCTTTTTATTGAAACCTTTTTTTTCATAAAGCTCCTTATTTATACTTAGCTCCATACAAGGAAGGCTTTAAAAACTCTGGATGGGTTGCAAGGCCATTAAAAGCGCGAAATAAATTCAATTAATCTTATATCATTTCAAAAAAATAGTTTGGAAGAGATATCCATGAAAAAACCGTATTCCTCTCTGCAATAATTCTAATGGTTTTGATGGTTTCTTATGTTTCGCCTGTTCCTGATAATAATAAGTCAGAAAAGCAATTTGTCACTAAAATCGAACCAACAGTGATAGTTACACCGACTGAAACGGTACAGTGGAAAACCTATCACATGGTGATCACACTAAAGATTAGCGATAAAGGGAAATTATGGATGCCTGTTCCTGAAGAATGGGATGGAGCAGGCATGAAAAATGTTGTGATCAATTCAATCACACCGACGCCTGATGATCTTTATCAGGAACCTCAGGGGAATTTAATCGCCTACTGGGATATGTATCTACATGATACAGATACGTATTCCATTGATTTTCAATCTGACTTAGCGCCGATTATTTATTTTATTGACCTTGAAAAAATTGGTGAATATGATCAAGAAAGTGAACTCTATCAAAGATACACCGCACCTTCGAATGAAATCAAATCTAACAACCAGGAAATTATTAATTTGGCAAAGCAAATCGTTGGAGAAGAGAGTAATCCTTATTTTCAAGCAAAACTGATCCATAAATGGGTCTCCGAAAATATATCAAGTGGTAATTATGCAGATAGCTTGGAGACCATAAAGAATAAATCTGGAGATTATGGGGGTCATTCAAATCCTGCTGTTGCTTTTCTTAGAAGTTTGAAAATACCTGCTCGATCGGTAGGGGGTTTATGGACTGATTATAAAACTGGCCGGATGATTAATGTTGACACAAAAAATGGATATGGTTGGGGGCACATTTGGTCTGAATTCTATTTGCCTAATTACGGATGGATTCAATTTGACACTTCAGCTGGTCTACAAAATTTTGCAGAAATTGACCAATCAAGATTAATTCTTTATCATGGAGAAGATATTGAATTAGGTAATGGTTATCCCTATATCAGAGTCCCCTTTTTCCATACTCCTCAAGTTGATTGGCCAGCAAATTCTGGTTTCCCCGTGACAAATATTTGGGGCGATAGTTTATCTCTGAAAATTGAACTGGTTGATCAACAATAAATTGGAGACAAAAAGCATTATGAAAAAATCATCTTACTAATTCCATTGATTTCCCCTTTTTGATTAATGCTTGCACCCAGACCTCCAATGAGTCCCCTTCTTGTATTGTCACCACTCTGGAAAACAAACTGACCCCGAACCATTGACGGACGGCTCTTCTTTGACATGAACGGCTCCGGTTTGCAGGACGAAGCCACTTTTGTTTACGATGCCCCCCGCCTCACGGATGAACTGCAGCCACTCCATCCAGACCTGCTCAAGGCACTTCTAACTTATATAGACGAACACCCCGATCTGTAATTCGGGGACCTGATCACTCATCCCTCATTACTCAATACCTCTTTTCGCTTTCCTCACCTTCCTTTTTTACGATTATTATGATATAAATTATCTAAATTACGGAGGAAATCATGAGTGATGAATTTTATCAACCCACGCGCATCGCCATCGTCGGCACCGGCAACGTTGGTGCCACGTTCGCCTACGCCCTGCTGCAAAGCGGATTGGCCGCCGAGATCGTGTTAATTGACCGCAACACCGTACGCGCTGAAGGCGAGGCCATGGACCTCAATCACGCCGTGCCCCTCATCCACGCCACGCGCATCTGGGCCGGCACCTACGCGGATACGGCCGGCGCGGCCGTCACCGTGGTCACCGCCGGCAGCGGACAAAAGCCCGGCGAGACCCGCCTCGACCTGGTGGCGCGCAATTACGAGATCCTCAAGGGCATCATCCCCGAGATCGTCAAGCACAACCCCAACGGCATCATCCTCATCGCCACCAACCCCGTGGATGTCTTGACCTATGCCGCCTGGAAGCTGAGCGGCCTGCCTGCCAGCCGCGTCATCGGTTCAGGCACCATCCTCGATACCGCCCGCTTCCGCCACCTCATCAGCCAGCACGCCGGCGTGGACGCGCGCAGCGTGCACGCCTACATCATCGGCGAACACGGCGACAGCGAGGTGCCCGTCTGGTCCTTGGCCACCATCGGCGGCCTGCCCCTCAAGGATTATTGCCCCGGCAATTGCTGTGAATACTGCGACGATTGCTGCAAGGATTTTGACGGCCAGGTTTACGAAAAGATCTTTACCGAAACCCGCGACGCTGCCTACGAGATCATCCAGCGCAAGGGCGCCACCTATTACGCCATCGGCAACGGACTGCTGCGTATCGTTGAAGCCATCCTGCGCGGGCAGGATTCCATTTTGTGTGTCTCCGGTCTCATCAGCGGTTACTACGGCATCAACGATGTGTACCTGAGCCTGCCATCGGTCATCGGTCACAACGGCATCAAACGTTCATTATATTTGAAGCTCAATCAAGCCGAGCAGGAGGGCATTAAAAAATCGGCCGCGGTGCTGCACAACACCCTGAAGGACATCGGCCTGCAATAAACCCCAAAGACGCGGAAATCCGCGTCTTTTTGCTTGCCTGAATCTCTCCCTCCCTTTACGCGGATTCCGGAAAAGTCGGGGATTTCACGTTATGTTTTCAGAAGGTATTAGATCTGAATATTACAAAATTTTTTATGCTCTCACCTCACCCCCGTTCCCCCTCTCCGACGGGATCCAATTAAATTAATGGTTCAAGTTTTGTCCGTCGGAGAGGGGGCAAGCCCGTCAAGTTTTCATAACCAATGCACTTGGGGGTGAGGTTATTACCGTTACTCAACTCGATCAATAGAGATCCATATTTTACTCAGTCCGAAATCCGCGTCTTTTTGCTTGCCTGAATCTCTCCCTCCCTTTACGCGGAATCAGTATAATAAGCATTAATCCCGTTCTTAAGGACTTGCCATGAACAACAAGAGTATCGCTGTGGATTCAGAAGAAAAGGAACACAAGCTGGCCATCCGTGCCTGGACGATGTACGACTGGGCCAATTCCTCCTTTGCCACCACCATGATGGCCGCCGTCCTGCCGGTCTTTTTCGCCACCCTCGGCAACCCCGGCGACTCACCGGCCATGATGACCTCCCGCTGGGGCTTCACCACGGCCCTGGCCGCCCTCATTGCCGCGGTCATCAGTCCCCTGCTGGGCGCCATCGCTGATTTTCAGGGTTCCAAGAAGAAATTCCTGGCCGTCTTCATGGGGCTGGGCGTGGTCGCCACGGCCTTGCTGTTCTTCCCCAACCAACCCGGCGACTGGTTTCTCGCCTCCTTTATTTTTGTCTTCGCCAACATCGGTTTTGCCGGCAGCCTGGTCTACTACGACGCCTTGCTTCCGCACGTGGCCCGCGCGGATGAGATCGACCAGGTTTCTTCGCGCGGTTACATGATGGGCTACATCGGTGGCGGCATCCTGCTGGCCGTCAACCTGGTGATGATCATGTTCGTTCCCACCTGGATCCCCTCGCTCGGCGCGGGGTTGATGACCCGACTTTCCTTCGTCACCGTGGCCATCTGGTGGTTTGCCTTCTCGCTGCCTCTTTTCAAGCGCGTGAAGGAACCCGAACGGCGCATCGTAGCCGGAGAGGAAGGCATGCAGGCCGTGAAAGCCAGTGTCAACCGCCTGGTACAAACCTTCAAAGAACTGAAGAAATATCGCGATCTCTCCCTCGGATTGTTGGCCTTCTGGATCTACGCCAACGGCATCGGCACCATCATCACCATGGCAACCGCCTACGGCAAGGAACTCCAATTCAGCGATACCACCCTGATCGGCACCCTGCTCATGGTGCAGTTCCTCGCCGCCCCCTTCGCCTACCTGTTCGGCTGGCTGGCTAAAAAGCTAGGTCTTAAGAAATCCATTTACCTCAGCCTCACCGTTTACACCCTCATTGCCGTCGCCGGATACTTCTTGTATCAGGAATGGCAGTTCTGGGTCTTGGGCGCGGCCGTGGCCACCGTTCAGGGTGGCAGCCAGGCCCTTTCCCGATCCATGATCGGACGTATGATGCCCAAGAGCAAATCCGCCGAGTTTTATGGCTTTTTCAGTGTGTTCGAAAAATTCGCCTCCATCCTCGGCCCCGCCATCTTCGCCGTGATCTCCCGCATCATGAACGAATCCAGACTGAGCATTGCCTCACTGGTAGTGTTCTTCGGGCTGGGCATTTACGTCCTCACCAGGGTGAACATCGAAAGAGGCAAGGAAGTGGCCTTGAAGGAAGAGGAACAAATGCTCTCCGCTGCTTGAGCGGAATTACTGTAAATCCTGAAAAAAAAGGCGGCCGCTCGGCCGCCTTCGTTTTTATTTTGTGATCTCGTAGAGTTCCACCAGCACGCCCCCCGTGCTCTTGGGGTGAATGAACGCCATCTTGCGTCCCGGCAGCACGTTTGGTTCCTCATTCAACAGGCGCACGCCCTTTTCTTTCAGTTCCTGCATTGTGGCCGCGCAATCATCCACCTCAAAACACAGGTGGTGCATGCCCCCGCCCTTTTCGGCCACGAATTTGGCCACGCCGCTGTCCTCCGAGGTGGGCTGCACGAGCTCCACTTCTGTGTCTCCTACGGGTAAAAAAGCCACCTTAGCCTTTTGGCTGGGAACATCCTCCACGTGGTGCAGGTCGATGCCCATGGCGTCATGCCAGAATTTTAAGGCTTCGTCAATATCCGCGACGGCCACGGCGATGTGATTGACTTTCTTCATCTTTGCCATTCCATGCTCCTTATTTCTGTGATTGACTGTGGTTAGCCCCACACTGGAGGCTGGTATTCACCCCAGGCCTTACGCAGCACGCCGCAAACTTCACCCAGGGTCAGATCATTCTCAAAACAGGTTACGAAAAGCGGCATCAAGTTGTCGTCTTTTCTGGCAGCCGCGTCAAGATGTTCCATCAATTCCAGTGCCTTGGCCTGGTCGCGGGTTTTGCGCAGTTCGGCCAGCTTGGCCACCTGATTTTTCTCAATGGAAGGATCCACTTTCAATCGTTCCAGTTCCATGGTTTCTTGCACCTGGAAGGAGTTGATACCCACCACGACCTGTTGCTTGCTTTCCACGTCCTTTTGATAGCGGTACGCTGAATCCTGGATCTCGTTTTGCATGTAACCTTTTTCGATCGCCGCCAGGGACCCGCCCAGGTCGTCGATGCGCTGGATGTATTCCATGGCCTTGTTGCAGATCTCGTCGGTCAGATACTCGACCATGTAAGAACCTGCCATGGGGTCGATCGTGTCTGCCACGCCGGATTCATAGGCAATGATCTGTTGCGTACGCAGAGCCGTGCGCACCGATTTTTCGGTGGGCAGCCAGAGCGCCTCATCCATTGAGTTGGTGTGCAACGATTGCGTTCCGCCCATTACGGCCGCCAGCGCCTGGATGGCCACACGCACTACGTTGTTCTCGGGTTGTTGCGCTGTCAGGGTGGATCCGCCGGTCTGCGTGTGAAACCGCAGCATCCATGATTTGGGGTCCTTGGCGCCGAAGCGCTCGCGCATGATCTGCGCCCACAGCCGCCTGGCCGCGCGGAATTTAGCGATCTCTTCCATAAAATCATTATGCGCGGCGAAGAAGAAGCTGAGTTGTGATGCAAATTGGTCCACCTGCTGCCCGGAATCGATGGCCGCCTGCACATAGGCGATGGCGTCTGCCAGGGTAAAGGCCACTTCCTGCACCGCCGTGGACCCGGCTTCGCGGATATGGTAACCGGATATACTGATCGTGTTCCAGTTAGGCACTTCGGTTTCACAGAATTTGAATATATCGGTGATGAGCCGTAAAGACGGCTTGGGGGGGAAGATATACGTTCCCCTCGCCACGTATTCCTTGAGAATGTCGTTCTGAATGGTTCCGCGCAGCTGTTTGGATTCCACACCCTGGCGCTTGCCCGTGGCGATGTACATGGCCAGCAGCAGGGCGGCCGGCGCGTTGATGGTCATGCTTGTCGATACCTTGTCCAGCGGGATCTGATTGAAAAGGGCTTCCATATCGCGCAGGCTCGAGATCGACACACCCACCTTGCCCACTTCTCCGAGCGACATGGGGTCATCGGCGTCGTAGCCGATCTGCGTGGGCAGGTCAAAGGCCACTGACAGGCCGGTTTGACCCTGTTCCAGCAGGTAGCGGTAGCGCTTGTTGGATTCTTCGGCCGAAGCGAAACCTGCGTACTGGCGCATCGTCCAAAAACGGCTGCGGTACATGGTGGGCTGCACACCGCGCGTGAAAGGGTACTCGCCCGGGAATCCAATTTTCTCCATATAATCAAACTCGCCAGGCACGGCCACTCTTGGAATGGGGATACCTGACGGGCTTAGAAAATCGGACTTGCGTTCTTTGAATTTTTCAACCGATGGCTTGGCAACGGTTTCGTCCCAGCGCTGCTTTTCCTTTTCAACATCCAGACTCATCTCGTCCCTCCGCTGAAGAATTGACTGCTTTCTGAAGTATACACGAAAGTAAAAAAACCTCACAGGGAAAGCGATTTAATTAAAATTTCATGAAAATAAATTCCTTTTCGCTAGGATTAATGAAATAGTTGCATTTTTTATTATCAAGAGTACGCTACCATACTAAAAACGTGTCGCGGGAAAAAAAAGAAAGAGAGAGGGAATCATGAAAAAATTTATGCTCCTATTGGCTGTCGTGCTTTTAGCCGCCTGCGCCTAACCAAATATGAAGAATCCTGTCCACTTTTCAAGTTTCTTTACCAAAATGACCCCGCCAAGAAAATATGTTATAAATATAGCAGGAAGTGAAGCAGAATTATGACCGTGTTTTCAGGAAAACATATCAAGTGGATCCCGGATCCGCCTGAACGAAACTACACATTGAATTGGAGTAACCTGCTTATCCAAATCTAATCAAGAGCCGTACCTGATGCTGAATTTCTACTGTGGAAATACATGAAATTTGCAGATCAGCAGTAATCAAGACAGGAGCGGCAACCCCGCTCCTGTTTGTTTTGAAAGAGGTGTTCATGAAAAAGACTGTTCTAGCCGCCGCGCTGGGGGAATGCGTGCACGTTGCCGGAATCTCCAATTTCTTGTCCCTGGCCGAACGGGCGGGTTGGAATACGCTCTTCCTTGGACCGGCGGTCCCCATCCAGAAAGTCTTAGAAACAGCCAAACGCGAAAAAGCCGATCTAGTCGGCATCTCTTACCGCCTGACACCCGAAACCGGTGAACGCTTGCTGGGAGAGTTCGCCGAGACAGCGGATGAATTACGCAGCCAGGGCGTGCGTTTTGTCTTCGGGGGCACCCCTCCTCTCGCGCAAAAAGCCCGCCAGATGGGTTTCTTCGAAGCCGTGTTTGAAGGCGGCGAAGCGGATGAACAGATCCTGGCATTCCTGAAAGGGGAAACTCAGGCTGAAGATGCCCTGGTGAACTACCCCCAACGCGCCGTGGAACGTATCGAATGGAAATTCCCCTACCCGCTGCTCCGGCACCATTTTGGCCTGCCCACAATGCAAGCCACCCTGGAGGGCATCGAGACGATCGCTGAAGCCAAAGTGCTGGACGTGATCTCCCTTGGCATCGACCAGGACGCCCAGGAGAATTTTTTTGCCTCTGAAAAACAGGATCCCAGGCGCAAGGGCGCCGGCGGGGTGCCTGTGCGAACCGCGCAAGACTACAAGGATTTGTATGCCGCCAGCCGGAGGGGCAATTTCCCCCTGCTGCGTACCTACTCAGGCACGGACCGCTTTATCGACCTGGCAAAAATGTACCTGGAAACCATCAACATCGCCTGGTGCGCCATCCCCCTCTTTTGGTTCAATCAGATGGACGGTCGCGGCCCCTGGGACCTGGCCGGTTCGATCCGCGAACACCAAAAGGTGATGCAATGGTATGGCGAGCACGACATCCCCGTGGAGCTTAACGAGCCTCATCACTGGGGGATGCGCGACGCTTCGGATGTGGTTTGCGTGGTATCAGCCTACTTATCGGCCTATAACGCCAAAGCCTTTGGCGTCAAGGATTACATTGCCCAATTAATGTTCAACAGCCCTCCCGGGCTTTCTGACGCGATGGACCTCGCCAAAATGGCCGCCATGCTGAAAATCATCGAGCCCCTGCGTTCTCCCGATTTTCGCATCCTGAAGCAAACCCGTACCGGCCTGCTCAGCTATCCGCTTGATCTCTCTATGGCACGTTCCCACCTTGCCACCAGCGTGTACCTGCAGATGGCTCTCAAACCGGATATTATCCACGTTGTCGGCCACACCGAAGCAGACCACGCTGCCACCGCCGAAGACGTGATCGAATCGTGCACCCTGGCCAGAAAAGCCGTTGAAAACGCCGTCAGAGGCGCGCCCGACATGCTGGCTGATGCAAAGATAGAAAACCGCGTCAACTGGCTCATTGAAGAAGCGTCAGTCACACTGAACGCCATCCGATCCTCGTCAAACAATCCTGCGCAAGATCCCTTGACCGATCCCCGGGTGCTTGCCAGGGCGGTTGAAGTCGGCATCATGGATGCGCCGCAACTAAAAAATAATCCCTTTGCCAGAGGAGAGATCATCACCCGCATCGTCTCGGGGGCATGTAAATCGGTCAACCAGGACGGAAAACCACAAGCAGAAAAATATCGCATCGAAGCCCTGCTTGGAAAACCGGAAAAGGAGTAGTTCATGGCCAAAAACATCAGATACACAGTCATCGGGGCCGGCCACGGAGGCAAATCCATGGCGGCTCATCTCGCCCAAATGGGCTTTCCGACCACCTTGTTTAACCGCACCCCTGAGCACATTGCCGCCATCAAAGAACTGGGGGGCATTGACCTCCTGAATCAGGAAACAGGCATAAGAGGTTTCAGCAAATTGGAATTGGTGACTTCCAATATCGAAGACGCCCTCAAGAAGACCGATATGATCATGGTGGTGGTGCCTTCCTCCGCCCACGCGGACATTGCCGCGCTCTGCGCGCCCTACCTCAAAGATGGTCAGATCGTTGTCCTTCATCCGGGACGTACCTGCGGCGCGATCGAATTTGCCAAGATACTGCAAGACCACGAGTGCAAGGCGGATGTCACCGTGGCTGAGGCTGAGACTTTCATTTACGCCGCCCGCTCCGACGGTCCCGCTGAAGCCAGGATCTTCCGTGTTAAAGACGCGGTCCCATTGGCCGCCCTGCCTTCCAATCGTACGAAGGCCGTCCTAGAGATGATCCATACCGCCTATCCGCAATACATCGACGGCATCAACGTCCTGCAAACCGGGTTGAACAACATGGGTGCCATCTTTCATCCCGCCCTGACCATATTGAATACAGGCCGCATCGAATCCACCCACGGTGACTACCAATTCTACATTGAAGGAGTCACCCCGTCCGTGGCCAAGGTGCTTGAAGCCCTTGATCGTGAAAGGGTCACGGTGGCTTCCTCCCTGGGCATCCGCGCCAGAACTGCCATGGAATGGTTGAAAATGTCCTACGATGCCACTGGTGATGACCTCAACGAAGCCATTCACAACCAGCCTGGTTATTACGGCATCAAGGCGCCCCCCACCATGAACCATCGCTACATCTTCGAAGACGTACCCATGAGCCTGGTACCGATCGCGTCCATCGGACAGCGTTTTGGCGTTTCCGTACGAGCCATGGATGCCGTCATTCGCCTCTCCTCCATCATCCACCGCACCGATTATTGGCGGCGCGGCCGTACCATTGAAAAACTGGGCATTGACAGGCTGAGTGTCAACGAATTGCTTGTGTATGTTACTGAAGGTATAAAAGATAATTGATTATAGAAAGGAATTTTCATGTCCGGAATAGCAGGGATTGCGAATCCCGAAAGAAAAGAACTAGTCGCCCAAATGTTGAAAAAAATGAACCATCGCGGCCAGGCCTGGTCCGAAGTCCTTGGCAACAATAAAGCAGTGCTTGGGATCAATGGTTTCTCCAACCAGAAAAAAGCTCAGTCCAATTTCAGAAAAAACGGTTTGGCCAAAGACGGTTGTGTTCCCGGAAGATTTGCCCAGGCGCAGATTACCGAGAACGGCTTTGTTCTCAAAAGAGACCCTTTAGGTGCAGCTCCGTTGTATTACGGCTGGACCCCCAAAAAGGAACTTTGCTTTGCCTCTGAAGTAAAAGCATTGATCCTGGCCACCCGGGATATTCACGAATTACCTCCCGGCACGATCCTTGAGGGGGGGAAGGAAAAACCCTATTTCACTCTCGAAGCCCAACAGATCAGCACCACCGATCCCGCCATGATTGCTACTTCCTTAAGGCACAAGCTTGAAGAATCGGTGGAAAGATCCATCGGGGACGGTAACGTGGGGTCCTGGTTGTCGGGTGGGCTGGATTCCAGTATCATGGCCGCGCTCGCCATAAAACGGGTGCCCAAGCTGCATACTTTCGCCGCCGGCTTGCCCGGCGCTCCCGACCTTAAATTCGCCCGTCAGATGGCTTCTTACATCAAGTCAGAACACCACGAGGTCATCGTCAGTCTGGATGAGATCCTATCCGTATTACCTGACGTGATCTACTCCCTCGAATCCTTTGACGCCCTTCTGGTCCGTTCGAGTATCTTGAATTTCCTGGTAGCCCGGCAAGCCGCCCGCTTCACGCCGGCAGTCTTTTCAGGCGAGGGCGGCGACGAACTCTTTGCCGGCTACGAGTACCTGAAATCCTTACCGCCCCAGAGCCTATCGGCGGAACTGGTGGATATCTTAAAAAGACTTCACAACACCGCCCTGCAGAGAGTGGACCGCTGCGCTTCGGCCAACGGCACCCTACCCCATGTGGGTTTTCTGGATCCCGAGGTGGTGAAGTACGCCCTCGGCATCCCGGCCGACTATAAATTGCACGACGGCGTTGAAAAATGGATCCTCAGGGAGTCAGTGACCGACCTCCTGCCTCAGGCGATTTTGCATCGCACCAAGGCCAAATTCTGGGAAGGCGGCGGC
Organism: uncultured Anaerolinea sp.; assembly: GCA_964570925.1. GTDB lineage: Bacteria > Chloroflexota > Anaerolineae > Anaerolineales > Anaerolineaceae > UBA6107. The sequence goes on along the minus strand of CAZNAF010000039.1, from coordinate 7,305 downwards.
GTGGAAAACGTCCTCGCGGAGTACGCCGAAAAACATATCAGCGATGCGGATTTTGCCAAGGAAAGACACATCACTGGTAACTGGAGACTCAACACGAAAGAAGAAGTGTACTATTTTCGGCTCTTTAAACAATTTTTTGGTGAATCCAAAGATCTGGGCTGGATGGGACGTACCAAGGGCTCTCCCGTCAGCTGATCAATAATTCGATGATCCATATTACGGAGGCGTGATTGGCTGAAGCTGTTTTTGACTGGTATGCCTGGGTAATTTTACCGGTGGTGATCTTTATTGCCCGAATTATTGATGTGACGCTGGGCACGATCAGGATCATCTTCGTTTCTCGAGGGCTTAAAAAATACGCCCCCATACTTGGGTTTTTTGAGGTCTTGATCTGGATCGTGGTCGTCGGTCAGCTCGTACAGCACCTGCACAGCGTCACATCTTATATCGGCTACGCCGCCGGGTTTGCTGTCGGCAACTTTGTCGGGATGTGGATCGAGAACAAGATCGCGGTGGGTACCTACGTCCTGCGTATCATCTGCACTGCGGACGGTCCGAACCTGGCCCAACAGATACACGACGCCGGCTTTGGCGTCACCAGGGTGGACGCACAGGGCTCCGCCGGCCCGGTTTTCCTGCTTTACACCGTGGTAAAACGCCGCGACTTGAAAACCGTCCAGAATATCATTCACCAGCACGCCCCCAAGGCTTTCGTCACCATCGAAGATGTCCGTTCATCGGAGATGGGGTTCTTTCCGGTTGAAAAGAATCCACAAACCCAATTCTTTCAGGGAAAAAAATCTAAATGATTCAGGGGAAAAAGATCATTTTCAGAATAACAAAATTCTTCGACCGCTTTGTCCATCGACTGACCCATGAAGAAAGGGAAAAGCTGATCGCTGAAATAACCCCTTCCGCGTCACCGGGTTTCGATTTTTTTCTTCTCGTGATCTTGTCCTGCAGCATTGCCACCCTCGGTTTGATCACCAACTCGGCCGCCGTGATCATCGGCGCCATGCTGTTGGCTCCCCTTATGTCGCCCATCATTGGCATTGGGCTGGCTTCGGTGATCGGCGACGACCTTCTCATCCGCAAATCCGCCTCCGCGCTCATACGAGGCGCTTTTCTGGCCATCCTGTTATCGTTTGCAATGACCCTGATAAACCGGGTCCTTCCTTTTGTATCCCTGCAGGAATTACCAGCGGAAATTCTTTCACGCACCCGGCCAAGCCCCATTGACCTGCTCATTGCGCTGGCCGGCGGATTGGCCGCGGCATACGCGTTGACCAGACCCAACCTTTCAGCCACTTTGCCTGGCGTTGCCATCGCCACAGCCCTAATGCCTCCATTGTGTACCATCGGTTTCGGCCTGGCCATGAACCGCTGGGATGTTGCCGGAGGTGCGACGTTGCTCTTCGTCACCAATACCATCACCATTGCCTCCGCCTCGGCTCTTGTCTTTTTCATTCGCGGATTTTCCATTGAAGCCAGGCGTAACGGACAGATCATCCCTCGTAGTTTTGTGATCTCTCTCGTCCTGGTTCTCATCCTCCTCATTCCCCTTACTTATTTCAGCGTAAAATTCGTCCGTGAAGCCTCTGAGAACCGTCTCATCAACACGGTCGTTTCGCAGGAATTTGCCAAGATGAATAACGCCCAACTGGTCGATCTGCAGATCATTCACCAGGAAGACCGTATTCAAATGATCGCCACAATTCGCACGCGTATGGCTCTCAGATACCAGCAAGTGGTCGCTCTGCAGCAATCCATCGTGGAGGCTTTGCAGATGCCCGTCTCAATCAAAGTGGATCAGATTGTCGCTGAGGAACTCGACCCGCTGATCCCGCCTACCGCTACGCCAACCCTGACCCCCACCTCCACCCCCACACCGGGACCCAGTCCGACGGTAACCTCAACGCCGTTGCCAACACACACTCAAACCGCCACACCCACGGCCACACCAGCCCAGGTCAAGGTGGCTTCCACGGGCGTACCCGCATTCCAGCTCTATCAATCCCCCAACGGACCGGTGATTTCATGGTTGAGCAGGGGGCAGTGGTTGACCGTCCTCTACGGAAGGGAGGAGATAGGCGGAATTGTTTGGGTCGAAGTTCAGGATGAGGAAGGGAGGCTGGGCTGGATCCCTGAGATCTATCTCCTTCCTCCAACAGCAACACCCATATCCAGTGCCGCAATTGACGTCACTCTCACACTGACACCTCAGTTTAATTTGACTTTTCGAAAACAGGAGGTAATGGCTATGTTTATAATCATGTTCGTTTTGGATGACACCAGCCTTTTAGATGAGTTGCTGGCATCATGGTCTGATGTCGGAATTTCCGGCGCCACCATCATTGAAAGCAGCGGATTGTACAGGCGCATAAATCAGAACATCCCCATGCGCTACCTCTACGGTGGCGAGTCGGAAAATGAAAAGGGTAATATGACCCTTTTTGTGGCGGTGGATACAGAAGAAAAGGTTCAAACCTGCCTGCAAGCGGCTGAAAAGGTTGTCGGCGATTTGAACGACCCGAACAGCGGTGTTTTCCTGGCCTGGCCGCTTACCTTTTCAAAAGGGATTACTTCCCATCAGCTTAAGGGGGATTAAGCGATGGCATGGTTTATTTTTGCTCTCACGGCCGTTGGCATCGTCATTGCCGCCAATCAGCTCGCCAAATACGGGGACGTGATCGCCCTGCGTACCGGCTTGGGAGGCATGTTCATTGGGGTGATCCTTCTTGCTGGAGCAACTTCTTTGCCTGAAGTTTTAACTTCCATCAGTTCACTCCGTCAAAACTCCCCCAACCTGGCAGCCGGTAATCTGCTGGGCAGCAATACCTTTAATATGTTTTTATTGGCCATTGTCGATCTTGCAAATCGCAACCAGCGCATCCTGCGTAAGGTAGCGTTTAAGCACGCTGTCACCGGTAGTCTGACCGTTTTGATGATCGGTCTGGTGGTTTTCTTTATGCTGGCCAACATCGATATAAAAGTAGGACCGGTAGGGATCGACAGTTTGATATTGATTGCCGTCTACATCGTGGCTGTACGCCTCATCCAAAAGGAAAACGCCCCCGCCTCCCATCACTCCCCAAAAATAGTTGTCCCGGAAGGGACACCGGCTTTATGGAAGGGCATCCTCGGATTCACACTTGCCGCTGCCGCCCTGGTGGTCATTACACCCGTCATGGTCAGAAACGCCAACATAATCGCTGACAGCACCGGTCTGGGCACCACCTTTATCGGTACCACACTGGTCGCACTGGTCACATCATTGCCTGAATTAGTCACCACCCTGGCTGCCGTGAAGATCGGCGCCGCGGATATGGCCATCGGCAACCTTTTTGGAAGCAACCTGTTCAACATGTTCGCCTTTGGTTTGACCGACTTCTTCTATCCACAGGGCAGGTTTTTAGCGGCTATCGATCCCGCTTTTCTGTTGATCGGCATTACGGGTTTGCTGCTCACCAGCCTGGGGCTGATCGGCAATCTGGTGAAACTTGAAAAACGAGCATGGTTCATCGAAATTGACGCCCTGGTGATCTTTCTATTTTACCTGGGCAGTCTATGGCTGCTCTATCTACGGGCTTGAAGCCAATTAGCGATTCAAAAAATTGAACAAGAAAATATAGCACAAACTTGCCACAAGGGTTGTCCCGATCATTACCGGCAGTCCGCGTTTGCTCCAGATCTTTGGTGTGATTGGGTTGCGTGTTTTTTCAGAAAGCGACGAAACCACAATATTGGCAGTGGAACCAATAATAGTTCCATTTCCGCCAAACCCCGCGCCAAAAACCAGTGCCCACCATAGTGCATTTGTTGGGATGCCAATACTCCCAAAACTTTGAATAACAGGGATTAAGGCGATCGTGATCGGCACGTTATCTACTACCATCGATAGTAAAGCGACAACCCAAAGGATGATCAGCCCAAGCACCACCGGAGGTAAACCTTTGACCATTCCGGCAAAGTCGATGAATCGATCAAAAACACCTGCGGATTCCAATCCCCCAAGGACGACAAACAGGGCACCGAAAAAGATAAGCACTTCCCATTGCACCCGTTTAAGGGTTTCCACGACAGAAGGCCTTACCCAAATCAACGTCGCAGCCGCTCCTCCTAACGCAACCAAAGCCGGGCTGATACGCAGCCACTCTTCCAACATAAACAAAAGGATCATGACTGCGATTATGATTAAAATAGATCGGGTGGATTTTGGATCTTTAAGCGCGTCCTTCGGATTTAATTCCATTAAAGCGTCCAGCTCGCGTGGCTCTTGTTTCAGTTCCTTACGGAACAAGAATAATAAAATCCCCAGCGCTGAAAACCAAACAATTAACACGATCGGCAAGCTGTGGGTCAAAAAATCCAAAAAGGTAAACCCTGCGGCAGAACCGATCAAAATATTCGGCGGATCACCGACCAGCGTGGCCACACCGCCTGTATCTGAGAGCAAAGCCTCTGCCATCAGGTAAGGTTGGGCATTGATCCCCAAAATTTCACAAAGCAGAATGGTCACCGGCGCGATCAAAACCACCGTGGTGACGTTATCCAGAACCATTGATACTATAGTGGTGATCGAACCCAAAAAAAGGAGCATCCTGACCGGTTTTCCTTTGGAGAGTTTTCCCACACTGATAGCCAAATATTGGAAAAAACCTGTTGGTTCCAATACGGAAACCAATATCATCATGCCCAGCAAAAGCCCAAGTGTGTTGAAATCGATTGTGTTAACGGCCTGCTTTTCTGAATAAAAATTAAGCACCAGCCCCATGATCACCATAAGGATAGCGCCTGCCATGGATGCGATGGTGCGGTTCAATTTTTCTGAAAAGATCAAAAAAATGACGCAAAGGAAAATGAATAATGAAACAACAATGGATGCAAGGGTCATTAAAAGTCCTTAACTTGTTCCTTCAGTTTTATTCCAACTAGACAATACAGCGATACCAATATCCACATAAGAAGCGATCCCGACCAGCCGCCTCTCTTCATCCACCACCGGCAGGTCATATAATCGATGCTCCTGCAATAGAGCTGCCGCTCTCAGAAGGCCTGCAGAGGATTCGACAAATAACGGTTCACGCATGATGTCTTTCACAGGTTTACCAAGGACTTCGGTGTTTGGTATCTCATTTTCAACAGCACCAAAATCATGGATGAAATCCAGGTTCTCCAAAAGGTTGACAAAGTCAGGCATTGCCAGGGTTACAAAATCCCTGATATGTAACAGTCCGACCAGGTGATTTTCTTCATTAACTATTGGCAGACTGCCGATGTGATATTGCACCAATAGTTTTGCCGCATCCTGGATGGTCGTTTCAGGTGTGGAGTAGATCACTTTGCGTTTCATACAATCGCTGATCTTCATAAACGCCTCCGCCGCATAATGGATGAAAACACCTTTTATTATCCCATAACCAGGCAGGCTTTCTTCCCAAAATCGCCGTAAAAATCTCTCGCGCGGTCAGTCTCGCCCTAAATACTGGTACAATTTTTAAACAATATTACAAAGCTGTTTGTTCGATCAGAACGGCAGTCTTTTTAATGACTGGTTGCTTATGTCTAATTTTCTTCAACTCATTACCCTCCTTGTCATCATCCTGCTCGCAGCCAAGGTCGCCGGTTATCTCAGTACTCGTGTCGGCCAGCCTTCTGTATTCGGGGAATTGTTGATCGGTTTAATTTTAGGGCCTTCCCTGCTTAATTTTACTGGCCTCCCTTTTGTGACCGACACCCACATTAACGAAATCATCACCGAATTGGGCGAGATCGGCGTCATGCTGCTCATGTTTTTGGCAGGTCTGGAACTTCATCTCAAAGACCTGGCCAGGAACACCCGTGTTTCTGCTCTGGCCGGTGTACTTGGGGTGGTCGTTCCGGTGGGCATGGGCATTGGTTTTGGCGTGCTTCTTGGCATGGATTTCAACCAATCCATCTTCCTGGGTCTCACACTCGGCGCCACTTCTGTCTCCATCTCTGCCCAGGTTCTGATCGAATTGAAACAGATCCGCAGCAAAGTCGGCCTGGGGCTGCTTGGTGCCGCCATTTTTGATGATGTTCTGGTTATCCTGCTGCTGTCCTCCTTTGTGGCCGTCCTTTCCAGCAGCGGCGGCGCCACCAGCATTGCCCTCGTTTTTGTCAAAATGCTGACCTTTTTTGCCTTCTCGGTGGCTTTTGGGTTGTGGGGGCTGCCGGCCATCTCCCGTTTCATCCACAAACTCTCCATAAGCCAGGGCGTGACTACCCTGGCGATGGTGGTCTTGCTTTTTTATGGAATAGCCGCGGAATTGCTGGGCGGCATGGCCGCCATTACGGGTGCCTTTCTGGCCGGATTGATGTTTGGCCGTACACCAGAAAAATCACATATTGAACACAACGTCCAATCCATGGCTTATGCCTTTTTTGTGCCAATCTTTTTCATCAGCATTGGTCTGAGCATCGACTTGCACTCCGTTGACTTGAACGCCATATGGCTGATCTTGGGTATCTCCGCCATTGCCGTGGTCGGAAAGATGCTCGGTGCTGGCTCGGGTGCCTTGATGGCGAAATACAACTTCAAAGAAGCCTTGCAGCTAGGCATTGGCATGATCTCTCGCGGTGAAGTCGGACTCATTATCGCCAAAATAGGCCTCGACAGCGGTTATCTTACCGATTCACTCTTTTCCTCAATTATTGCCATGATCCTGGTCACAACGGTTATTACACCACCCTTGTTAAGGGCTTCCTTCGCCCCAAAAAGCGGTTCACAACCTCCGAATTCAGAATTAGATAAAACGCAGGAGAGTGCATGATGTTTATGATCATCTTCGTGCTTCACGACCCGGAACTTTTGCAGGACGTTCTGAACGCCTGGGACGCGGCCGGCGCCAAAGGGGTCACCATTTTACCAAGCACTGGTCTGAAGAGACTGCAGTCACAAGACGCGCTGCGTGAAGACATGCCCCTCATCCCCAGCATCGATGATCTGCTGCAGACCGAAGAACGTCTCAATCGCACTCTCTTCACCATCGTGGACGATGAAACCATGATCGACAAGATCGTGGAAGCCACCCAGTCGGTTACCTGCGATCTGGATCTCCCCAACACAGGCATTCTCACCGTGCTGCCTGTGATCAGGGCGTATGGGCTCAATCGCAAAGACGATGAGGAATGCGCCTGAACCTTCCACCCAATTTTCACCAATTGCTTGACCGTTCTACTGTCCTTTGGTAAAATCTTTCCGTTAATGCCTCCATCGTCTAGGGGACCAGGACGCGACCCTTTCAAGGTCAAAACCGGGGTTCGAATCCCCGTGGAGGCACA
>CAZNAF010000038.1:6862-22802 GCA_964570925.1 uncultured Anaerolinea sp. | reverse complement strand
TCGTGCCAATGTTCAAATGCGGTTTCGTTCGTTCAAATTTCTGCTTGGCCATGATTGCGATCTCTCCTTAAATAAGTAAACCTATTGAATAATTACTTGCTTATGATCTTTTCTGAAACTGAAGCTGAAACAGGCGCGTAATGATCGAATTCCATGGTGAAGACACCACGTCCCTGCGTGCCTGAACGCAATTCAGTTGCGTAACCAAACATTTCTGCCAAAGGTACAAACCCCCGAACAGCCTGTGCGTTGCCGGGTCGCATTTCCATCCCTTGCACTTCGCCTCGCCTGGCAGTGATCTGACCCATCACTTCACCGAGATAATCGGAGGGGACAACAATTTCTACTTTCATGATCGGTTCAAGCAAGACCGAGGCACCTTTTTGGAGGCCTTCACGAAAGCCCATGATCGCGGCCATCTTGAACGCCATTTCACTCGAATCCACCTCGTGATACGAACCATCGGTCAAGGTGATCTTCAGGTCCGTTACCGGGTAACCGGCTAAAACACCACTTTCAGTAGCTTCACGAACACCTTTTTCTACCGCGGGGATGTATTCTTTGGGGATTGCGCCGCCGGTAATTTTGTTTTCAAATACGATGCCGCCTCCTCTTTCGAGAGGCTCAAAAGCAAAGACCACATGGCCATACTGACCATGTCCGCCAGATTGCTTCGCGTATTTATAGTTTACCGTTGGAACTGTTCGCGTGATCGTCTCGCGATAAGATACTCGCGGTTTTCCGACATTTGCTTGAACTTTAAATTCACGCAACATTCGGTCTACCAACACATCGAGATGAAGCTCCCCCATGCCTTTCAAGATCGTTTGACCAGTGTTCTCGTCTGACATGACCTGGAAGGTTGGATCTTCTTCAGCCAAACGCTGCAAGGCATTGGCCATTTTTTCCTGGTCGGCCGTTGATTTTGGTTCGACCGCGATGGAGATGACCGGCTCCGGAAACGTGATGCGCTCCAGTACAACTGGCTTGGACGCATCACAAAGCGTATCACCCGTAAAGGTATCTTTCAAACCCAGCACAGCACCTATATCGCCGGCACATACTTCATCAATATCCTCACGCCTGTCAGCGTACATACGCAAGAGGCGCCCGATACGTTCTTTACGGCCTTTCGAAGGATTGAAAACCGAACCACCGGAAGTGACTGTACCAGAATAAACTCTAAAATATGCCAACCGCCCAACATAGGGGTCGCTAACGATCTTGAAAACCAGTGCACTCAAGGGAGCATTGTCTTCTGTGGGCAGGGTTAATTCTTCATCCGTGTTTACGTGTGTTACCTTCACAGCCGGAATATCAATGGGGGAAGGAAGGTAGTCAATCACGCCGTCCAAGACCAGTTGCACACCCTTATTCTTTAAGGAAGAGCCACAAAAAACCGGCGTTGCCTTGCTTTGAATGACTGCATTGCGCAAACCGGCTTTTAACTCTTCAACTGAAATGGTCTCACCCTCAAGATATTTGATCGTCAGATCATCATCCAATTCGGCGATCTTTTCCACCATGTGATTGCGGGCTTCTTCAACCTGAGCCAGGATATCGGCAGGAATATCAGTCTCGATCGGTTCCTTGCCTAATTCATCCTCAAACAAGATAGCTCTCATGGTCATCAGATCGACCATACCTTTGAATCCAGCTTCACTACCGATCGGGAATTGCATCGGGATCACATTTGCGCCCAGGCGGTTGGTGATCGTTCCAAGCGTATATTCAAATGAAGCACCGACGCGATCCATCTTGTTGATAAAACAAATTCGCGGAACACCGTATCGGTCGGCTTGCCGCCATACGGTTTCGCTTTGCGGTTCCACACCCTGGACTGCATCAAAAACGACAACGCCGCCATCAAGAACTCTTAAGGAACGTTGTACTTCAGCGGTAAAATCGATATGGCCCGGTGTGTCGATAACATTTATTTGATAGCCTTTCCATTCAGCGGTCACGGCGGCAGACACAATCGTGATGCCTCTTTCTCGCTCTTGGGCCATCCAATCCGTTACAGTCGTGCCTTCATCCACGGAGCCGATACGATAAGTGCGTCCGGAATAAAACAGGATACGCTCTGTTGTCGTGGTTTTACCCGCGTCAATATGAGCAATTATCCCAATATTGCGGCACTTCTCTAAAGGAAAATTGCGGGGCATTGGTTGCTTACACTCTCAATCTTGATTACATTCGGAAATGGGAGAAGGCCCGATTAGCCTCGGCCATTTTGTGCGTTTCTTCGCGCTTGCGAACTGCGTTCCCGGTATTGTTGGCGGCTTCCAAAATTTCCGCAGAGAGTTTTTCTGCGTAGGAATTACCGGTTCTGCCGGTGGCTGAATCCAGAATCCAGCGCATTGCCAGAGTCATTTTTCGACTGGCAGGAACTTCCATCGGAACCTGATACGTGGCGCCACCCACACGGCGTGGGCGAACTTCCATTTGCGGGCCGACATTCTTCAAGGCCTGATCCAAGACTTCGATCGGATCTTTACCTGATTTTTCCTTAACAATGTCAAGGGCATCATACATGATCCTTGTGGCAAGACTCTTTTTTCCTCGCTTCATGATTCGATGGATAAAAAAGCTTACCGGCACATTGTTATAGCGAACATCCGGATTTATTACTCTTGGTTCTGGTTTTGTCCGTCGCATTCAATTACTCCATAAAATATTCAAGAAATGATTACTCTTTCGGCTTCTTAGAACCATACTTCGAACGAGCTTGAGCACGCTTGGCAACGCCCGTAGTATCCAGGGTTCCGCGAACAATGTGATAGCGAACACCCGGAAGGTCCTTCACACGACCACCACGAACGAGCACAACAGAGTGCTCCTGAAGTTGGTGACCTTCGCCGGGAATGTATGCCGTCACCTCGATACCATTGGTCAGACGCACACGGGCAATTTTTCGCAGCGCTGAATTAGGTTTCTTGGGAGTCATTGTTCTGACAACGGTACACACACCACGTTTTTGAGGCGCCCCTTTTTCAAGGCGTGAACGTCTCTGCTTCATTGAGTTAAGTGTGTATTGTAAAGCAGGGGCTTTACTCTTTACCTTTTTTGTCTCTCGACCTTTGCGAATCAGTTGATTGATTGTTGGCACGTCTTTTTGCCTCCGAAAATAAATAGCCTTTTTCTTCTTTTTACTTAATAGGGCGAGGCCATCTACTGCTATGATGGCCTCACCGGATTTACTCCATGGAAGAGGTATCCATACATCCACGATTCCAAAACAACGGCTGGTAATTATATCACCAGGGTCTTTACCGGTCAAGAAGTCTTTTTGTGATCACCAAATCTTCAAAAAACCGGCTGATCAATCGCGGCTTTTACAGCAGCCCATGCAATTCTTCACCCAAACCAAGTAAGCCAGTATCCAGTTTGGGTGGTTTTACCTTTTCCTCGTCTTTTCCAAATTTGATCACTTCCTTCGAGTCCATAATGGCTTCTACAGCCAGACCAAGACTCTGCAATTCCTTAACCAGCACTCTGAAGGCAGCGGGCAGACTCGGATCTTCAATGGGTTCGCCTTTTACGATGGCTTCATAGGTACTTACGCGTCCCATCACGTCATCCGATTTAACGGTCAGCATTTCTTGCAATGTGTAACTTGCTCCATAGGCTTCCAATGCCCACACTTCCATTTCACCAAACCTTTGACCGCCAAATTGGGCTTTACCGCCAAGGGGTTGTTGCGTTACCAGGCTATAAGGCCCGGTGGAGCGGGCATGAACTTTATCTTCAACCAGGTGGTGAAGCTTCAACATTGTCATAACTCCAACTGTTACCGGCTGATCATAGGGCTGGCCGGTTTTTCCATCCCTCAGGAATTGCTTTCCAAGAATGGGCAGGGGGTGGTTTGTCTCCATGGAGTATTTATCCGCGCGAGACCGGATGTCTCCTTCTTTTACCTTAGAGAGATCCACACCCTGATGTTCAAGCCAAATTCGCAAACAAATGTTGATCGCTTCACGGTCAAATTCATCATACGCGGCGGTTCCAACCTGCATGTTATCAAATTTCAATACAGCATCGGTTTTAACGCCTTTCTGTTTGAGCCAATACTCTAGGTTCACACGCCTGGCATAATTCAGATCCACGGCCATCCGGGCAATATCATGCTCATTCCCAAGAACTTGTTCAAGATAGAGCAATCGGACCTCGTCATCGTCGCGAATCGATTGCGGATCATAATCCTGCTGATTGATCCATTCCCACGATTTCTCCCCGGATTCTTTCCAGGCCAGATCCATCAACCAAGCACGGCTGAGTTCAGATTCAATTTCAAATTCGTCAGCGCCGTCAAATACCGGGGTGATGGCTTCGAAGCCAAGTTGTCTGGCGGCCCACCCCAGGTGGGTTTCAAGTACCTGGCCAATATTCATACGACCGGGTACGCCCAATGGATTAAGGATGATATCCACCGGAGTACCGTCCTCCAGGAAGGGCATGTTTTCAACCGGGACGACACGTGAAACAACACCTTTGTTCCCATGGCGACCGGCCATTTTGTCACCGGCAGTGATCTTGCGACGCTGTGCGATGGAAACGCGAACCATCATATCCACACCGGCTGGCAGATCAACATTATCCACTCGGGTGAAGATTTTTACATCGACCACCTTGCCGCGCTCACCATGCGGCATACGCAGAGAGGTGTCTTTAACATCACGAGATTTTTCACCAAAGATGGCGCGTAATAATCGCTCTTCAGGAGTAAGTTCCTTTTCACCTTTCGGGGTGATCTTGCCCACGAGAATATCGTTGGGGCCAACTTCGGCGCCAATGCGAATGATGCCTTGCTCATCAAGATCTTTGATCGCGTCTTCACCAACGTTGGGGATGTCACGCGTGATCTCTTCCGGACCTAATTTGGTATCACGGGCTTCCACTTCGTGTTTTTCAATATGCACGGAAGTGAACTTGTCGGCCTGAACCAGCCTTTCTGAAATCAGAATGGCGTCCTCGAAGTTACCACCTTCCCAGGAAACAAAAGCCACAACGACATTTTGCCCAAGAGATAACTTGCCGCTGACAGTAGAAGATGAGTCAGCCAGCACGTCGCCTTTTCGAACCCGCTGTCCTTTGATGACTGCCGGGCGCTGATCGATACAAGTGCTCTGGTTGGACCGTTGATACTTGCGCAAATTATATTCACGGGTTTTCCCGTCAGTGTTACGCATAAGGATCTGACGACCAGTCACAGAGATGATCTCTCCTTCTTCCTCTGAAACCAACACCTGCCCTGAATCGATCGCGGCATATTTTTCCATGCCGGTTGAAATCAACGGACTGTCAGGGTTGACCAAGGGAACGGCCTGCGCCTGCATGTTGGATCCCATCAAGGCGCGGTTGGCGTCATCATGTTCAAGGAAGGGGATCAAAGCCGCGCTGATACCGACGACCTGATTGGGGGCAACATCCATGTAGTTGATGCCGTCAGGCGCACTGATGATGAAGTCACTGTGAAAACGGCATGAGATGTGCTGATCAACGAATTCGCTCTTTTCATCAATATCTGCGTTCGCCTGAGCGATGACATATTTATCCTCTGCGTCAGCCGACAAGTATTCCACTTCTTCTGAAACAAAAGGAGTAATAAAAATGGCGGCCTTTTTGGTTTTCTTGATCGCCGATAGCATTTTGGAAGTAATTCTTTCACCTTCTTTTGCGATGACCTCGCCAGATTTCTCGTCTTTTAAGGTCTCACGCAGCATACGACCCTCCAATCGAGGATCATCGCAGGCTAGTGTTTTTACGACGCGGCGATAAGGGGTTTCAATGAATCCATACTCATTGACACGTGAGAAACTGGCCAAACGGCCGATCAAACCAATGTTCGGACCTTCAGGTGTTTCGATCGGACAAATACGCCCATAATGTGAATGGTGAACATCACGCACATCAAACCCGGCCCGTTCACGGCGTAAACCACCAGGGCCTAACGCAGAGAGTGTTCTCTTGCTGCGTAACTCAGCCAGAGGATTGGTTTGATCCATAAATTGAGAAAGCTGGGAGGAGCCAAAGAATTCTCGCAGAGCGGCAACCACCGGCCGGATATTAACCAAACTCACCGGGGATACCTGGTCCTGGTCGCGAATTGACATTCTTTCTTTGATCACGCGTTCCATTCGGCGCAGGCCGATACGAAGTTTATTTTGGATCAATTCTCCATTGGTTTTTACGCGCCGGTTACCAAGATGATCGATGTCGTCTTTATCCTCGATCTCGTTATTGATCAAGATCATTCTACGAATCAGGTAAACAACATCCCATTTGGTGACACTGCGGTGCGCCACGGGAATACGGTCCATCAGGTCAAGTTTTTGATTTAATTTATAACGCCCCACGCGCTCGAGATCATAATGCCTGCTGTCGAAAAGCTGCTCTTCAAGAAATTGCTTGGCATTTTCGAGGTTAGCAGGATCACCAGGCCGCATTCTCTTGAAGAACTCGATCAAGGCGGCTTCAGCGATGGTCTGATTGTTTGAAAGATCCCAAACCGGTTCCTGGTGGATCGTTGAGGCGATAAACTGACGCTCAACGTTGTTGTCAATGTCGCTAAAAAGTGAAATCAGTTCTTCGTCTGAACCGGTCCTGATCGGGCTGTCACCAGGGAGTAGATCATCCACTGCCGCTAGGGCGCGTAAAAAGATGGTGATCGGCACGGTGCGTTTTCGGTTGAATTTAAGGATCAGATAGTCGTTCTTGCGTGTTTCAAATTCCATCCACGCGCCGCGATCGGGTATTAATTTGGCCATGGCCAGGCGATGCCCCGTGGCTCGATCTACCGGGGCTTCAAAATAGACACCCGGTGAGCGAATGAGTTGAGACACGACCACACGTTCTGTTCCGTTGATGATGAAGGTGCCTTTTTCGGTCATCTCGGGGAAATCGCCAAGGAAAATATCTGACTTGACGGGCTGCGGAATATCAGGACCAGCAAGTAAAACCGAAACATACATCGGGCTGGCGTAAGTTAAATCTCTTTCGACACATTCATCAATGGAATGCTTAGGTTCTTCAAACCAATATTTGAGTCCCCACTGCTGAGCTTCGGCGCTTCTTCCAGGGAAATAAAGTTTCATTCCCTTGTTATAGGATTCAATGGGTGAGATCTCATGAAACAGATCGCCCAAGCCTTCTTCCTTCAATCTCTTGAAAGAATCGAGTTGAACCTCGATCAGGTTGGGCATTTGGAAAACAACAGGAATTCTTGCGTAAGACTTGGTTGGCAACACAGAAGCCATCGGTTTCTCCTAGATCATAAACCTGGCAAAAAGAATATTAATCCCTCCTGTCATCAAAGGCAGGGATGCGCAAACCTAAATTATATCAAACAATCTCAAAAGGTCAAGTTAGAACAGGTTAAGTTCAAACGCATACTCTTGGTATGCCTTTGTTTTTTAAGTTTCAAAATAATCGATGATCCTTGCGAGGATTTGCTTGTCTTCCGACACCTCGATGATCCCCCAGGATCTGTTTTGCGCCTGTACATCACCATGCGTGATACTGCCGGGATTGAAGAATAGGGCTCCATTTTGGTAAAAATTTTCTGCGTGGTGTGTGTGACCATAAATATACACATCCGCGCCTGGAAAAGCTTTTGGAAGCCTGTCCGTATAACGGATACGATCATATCCTTTTAGGATATGTATAAACTTATCCAGCCAATAAACCAGAAAATTTATATGCCCGTGAATGAGAGCAAATCTAACTCCAAATACCTCAAAATTATGAATCCGGGGAGCGCTGCGCACCAGTAACAAGTCACGATTCCCTCGCACCGCCTTGACAGGGGCGATACTACCCAACACATCCAACACTCGTTGAAGGCATATGTCTCCCGCGTGCAAGATCAAATCCACCCTTTCTGATCTCAGGTCATACAAAAATTTTTGGGGCAGATCCGCCACCCGGTCAGGAATGTGAGAATCCGCGATTACCGCAATCTTGAAGGATCTCATGATCCCGATCTTCCTTGCTCCAAGAGTCTCTTAACTTCAGCAACAGCCTGATCCGCGTTTATAAAATGTATGCCGGCCATCCCTAACCTGTTGGCTGCTTCTATGTTTTCAATGGCATCATCGACAAAAATTGCTTCAAATGGTTCCACGCCGCACCTATTCAGGATATATTCATAGATAGCCAGGTCGGGTTTTGCCAACCCGATTTCACAAGAAAAAATGGAATAATGAAATGCATCCAGACAGGGCCGTCTGTTGGTCAGCATCTCTCTTGCATCAGACCAGGCGTTACTGAGCAATCCCGTGGTGAAAGTATTTTTCAGCTTCCGTATATAACCGACGAGGGTTTCGTCAAGTCTGTCACCTGCCCAAAACCTTTTTTGAAAGTCCCCCAAGTCCGTATCACTTAATCCCAAGGTTTCGGCGACATTCAACCAATGTGTTTTATTATCGATAAGCCCAAGGGTAGCCTTTTTTGCCGAGTCACTATTAAACACCAGGTCATGAAGCTCACGAAGACTTAGATCAAAGGATAATGCCAAATCCTGCCTTGAGTTCCAGTCTTCCGTTCGCAAAATGACTCCCCCCATATCCCAGATCACTGCTTTGATCTTCTTCTCCATTTTTCTCCCGGTTTTGGATTTTTGCTAGTATAACACGGTAAAATTGAGCATGTCTTTGCTTTCATTTTCAGCAGCGATCTCCCATCCCAATTTCACTTTTTACGTAGACAGGTTTTCTTACAAAAAGGTAACACAACATCCTAAATTAAGGACCAGACCGGCAGACTATGATGCAACTCTTTTTATCTGAAGCGCAAAAGTACACGAATATACCGTTGAACTCTCAACAACAAAAAGCCTTCGAGATCTACGAATCCGAACTGATGAGTTGGAATGAGAAGATGAACCTGACGGCTATTCGTGACCTTGAGGGCATCAGAGTGAAACATTTTCTTGATTCACTGACTTGCCTTTCCGTAATGAAACCTCTCAAAAGTGAGCGCGTCATCGACATCGGAACCGGAGCGGGATTTCCAGGAATCCCGCTAAAAATCATTTGTCCTGGAATAAAACTTACTCTGGTGGAATCAATAGGGAAGAAAGCCGCTTTTTGCAAACATATTCTAAAAACATTAAAAATTGATGATGTTGAAGTGCTTCCCGTTAGAGCTGAAGAAGCAGGGCGCATGCCGAATCATCGTGCGCAATACGACTGGTCTCTTGCCAGGGCAGTGGCCGCCCTTCCCATCCTTTCTGAATATCTTTTGCCTTTCCTGAAAGTTGGCGGATCTATGCTGGCTCAAAAAGGTGAGACTGCCCATGTCGAAGCGCAGGCAAGCGAAAAAGCGATCGGCTTTCTTGGAGGAGAACTTCAGCGTATCGAAAAGATCATTCTGCCCGGGGTTGTGGAAGAGCGCTTTTTGGTCGTGGTTAAAAAGATCGCGGCAACACCGCCTCTATATCCCCGAAATGTCGGTGTCCCTGCCAAGAAACCTCTGTAGAACCAACCCTAATTACTTAACACCGCCCCGCTGTCGATCTGCCATTGTTCACACTGTTTCACAAAAGATGGTTTGAATAGATTCAGATCGGTGGTGGTTAGGACGGTTTGTTCAGCTTTTTCGAGAAAATTCAACAGATAATTTCGTCTGTCAACATCCAATTCTGCCAGGGTTTCATCCAGGAGCAGCACAGGCCATTCACCAGTTTTTTCCTTTAACCATGCCACCTCAGCCAATTTCAGGGCGATGAGGGCAGTCCTAAGCTGACCGCGCGATCCAAAATCCGTCAGGTCAACACCATTGCACAATACACGCATTTCATCTCGATGGGGTCCGAGGGTCGTAACACCCCGTGCAATCTCTTCTGTCCTAGCCTGTTTCAACCTGTCAGAAAAACCCTGCTTCAGCTGGTCATAGGTATATCCATCCCGTTGTACCTGTGTTTGAATATTCAGACTCAATTGCTTTTCGGGTTTTTGATCAGGGTCATAGGCAGGAAGATAATTTAATCTGATGACTTCCTTGCCGCCGCTCAACTCTTCATGGATCCTTCCCGCGATTTTTTCAATTTCCTGCACCGCCTGGATACGGCTTAATATGATCTTTGCGCCCCGGCTGGTCAGCAGATCGTCCCAGTAGTCCAATTGAGAAGTGTCACCGCCCCGCTCGGCAAGGAGTTTTAATAACGCATTCCGCTGAGTGAGTGCCTGGTTATACTCCGAAAGAACTGGGGTGAAATTCGCATCCGCTTGCGCGGAGGCCAGATTCAGATATCGTCGTCTTTCTTCCGGACTGCCCTCAAGAATTCGCGTCATCTGTGGCAAAAAAATTACCGCCATGAAATGTCCAACGGCCTGGGTGATGGGTGTTTTTACCCCATCCACCAGAACCTCTTTTCGCAGCCTGGCCCCGCCGTTGCCGTTGGAATCCTGGATCAAACGCACCTCCAGCTTGTGCTCCCCTCCCCCTTTCTCGAACATGGCCACAAGTCGGGCAACAGTTAAGGCATCTCTGGTGGCAATGAAATTTAATAACTGCCTGTCATTTAATGCATGAAAAGATGTGAAGGTGGCCAGATAATAGATCGCTTCAAGCAGAGAGGTCTTCCCTTGTGCATTCGAACCCATCAACAAAAGAATCCGCCGGGGAACATCCATATCCAGGCGGGAAAATAAGCGGAAGTTGGTCAATGACAAATGGGTCAGATACATGGCTCAATCTTGTGGAATTTCTTCCCCCTCTCGCGGCTTCCATACTTTATCGGTTCGATCAGTGTATAAAATGCCCTCAACATGATCGATCTCGTGTTGGAAAATTCTCGCCAGCCATCCTTCTGCTTTGATCTTCACCGGTTTACCCTGCCTGTTCTGGCCTTTGATTACGATCTTTTCATGCCGTTCCACTTCTCCTGCCAGCTCAGGTACTGAAAGGCAGGCTTCGATGCCTAAAACCATTTCAGAAGATTTCTCAGTGATCTCCGGGTTGGCAAGCACGTATAGTTTTTTGGGAACATTTTCGTCCTCGTCGTCTCCGTATTCCACAACCACCAGCCGTTTCGACACGGCTACTTGAGGCGCTGCCAACCCAACACCGGGCGCTTCTCTCATGGTCTCGATCATGTTGTTTACCAAAGCCTGAAAATCAGGCCCGAAATCCGTGATCTTGTGCGCTTTGCGCCTCAGAATTGGATCAGGGACATGAATAATATCTAAAAGTGTCATCTTATATTTCTTCCTTCAGCCCAATTTTACCCTTTTTCTTGATCCTCTGATTCATCGAAGTTGTTCCGATTTTGATTTTTTATTTCGTCATAAGTCTTGATCCACTCAACAAAACGTTCCTGATCATTCCTTTTCGCTTTTTCTTTCACGATGCGGTATCTTTCGTAGATCTCGCTTTGTACGTCAGAGGGTTGGTACACATTGTCAAACGTCAATTCTTCGTTGCCTATTTTTATCGTCACAGTTCCGAAATTAAGCAGAACGTTAATCAGTCCTTTTTTTTCATATTCGACGGTTTGTATGTTACTGACAGGGGCAGATCGACGGTCTTCATTGCCAAGCGGTTTTCGGTAAACATCAATTAATTGGTCATCTGCCAGAATATATATATCATTCTGCCAATCCTGGTATTGATACAGCCACCAGATCCATCCAGTGATCACCAGTCCCAGCCCAATGAGATAAACCGTGGTTTCAGAGACAGCCTGGAAAAAACCAACCAGGCGCAAGAAAATCAACAAGACGGTAGCAAGTAATAAGAATGCAGGGAAAAAGGTCTTACGCAGCAGCACCCACCAGTGTGTATGGTAAATGATGGCTCCCTCTTTTTCAACACGTAATCGGAAAAAATTCGCCAACATGTCAGCCAAGGTCCCTGACCGATAGGAAATGTTTTTTTCTTGTGAGGCAAAAGATCCGCCGGATTTTGGATTGGCATTGGTTTTACTTTTCCCGTCCCGTTGAATGACCTCACGGATGACGCTCTTGTCTTCTCGGCTGGCCTGGGCTTGCGCGGTCTTCCGGCGGGACTCGATCAAAGCAAGGATGCTCTGGGGATTTGGGAGCCTGCTAAAATTGAGGTCTCCTGTATAGGTCCTCACGGTCACGGTCCCGAAACCCAGTAATCTGCCCCAAAATGAAGAGTCCGTGCCGACCGAGAGGATGGCATGGATCGGTGATTCGTGGCGGCTGTCATAAATACCGGTTAGTTTTTTTTGTACACAGACCCGGTCCTGAGTCAGGATGAAGTAATCATTCCGCCATTCCAGGGCAGTCCAGACACAAATTCCACTACCGATTACAAAAGTAATGATCGACAAGATAAGCAGGGGGGTAAAAAAATCTTTCGAAGCCAGGGCGGCAAATAACAAAAAGGAAAAAATAATAAGGCTGGCCACTCCTGTGAGCATGATTCGCAGGAATAAGAAGATTACATGCCTGCGGCAGACCAGGTCGATCGCCTCTGATTCCCTCCGCCACGAAAATTTCTGCTTGAAAGCCAACTGGAAAGTTTTTTTCATCAAAAAGAAAGCTGATTGGATCTCCGGATAGGCATCTCGAAGCACCTGAGCTTTTCCGCATCTCAATTTTAATAATTTAACTTTCGTTTTACATTTAGCCCTGGTTTGATACATAGCACCTGACGTGAGTGCTTCCACACCAAAATGGTCCCCAAAATTCAACTCACCGAGGGATCGATCCCCTTTGTGTTCGTGGCAGGTCAGTTCGACTGTACCTGAGAGAATGAAGTAAAGACTATCAGCCGGGTAACCCTCCGAGAAAACATTGGCTCCCTGAGGCAATTGCATGGTTTCAAAAAAATGTGTAATTCTATTAAGCCTCTCCTCATCGATGGATGAGAAGGGATAAAGATCAAACAGGCTCAATGTGGAAGCAGGTTCACTGATCATCATGCCTTAAGTATATCCAATCTGCGGAATTAAATTATCGGCAAATTTAAAAGACAGTTACCATCTGGTAAAATCGTAAAGGAAGTGTGTATGATGGAGTAAGAAAAAATGAAACATTTTCGTAATCTGTCTTTATTGCGTTGGTTGTCTTTGGCTGTTTTGGCCGGAGGCGTCTTATTGCTCATTTTCCAACTTGTGATTTTTAGCCGGTTGCGTAACTCATTTTCTGTCGGATCAAAAATTGCCGGTGTGGATGTGTCAGGTCTGAATGTGGATGAAGCCGCGGACAGACTTACCCAGGCTTTTTCCGTGCCAGTCGAATTGCATTATGGAGAAAGCTCTTTTCAAGTCAAACCATCATCTTTGGGATTTTCGTTGGACCTGAGCAGCATGGTGGCGGCTGCCGACCAGGCCAGGGCATCCTTGCCGTTTTGGACGGCATTTTGGGATTACCTGTTTAACCGATTTCCCGAATCACAAGACATACCCATCAGTGCCAAAATTGACGTAACCGAGATGCGCACCTTTTTGGAAAATGAGGTGGCGGCACGCTATGACCAAAATCCGGAACCCTTCCTGCCTGTCCCCGGCACAGCGTTCTTTTCTGCCGGAAAAGCCGGCCTTAGCCTGGATGTGGATCGTTCCATCGAATTGATCAGCGCGGCGTTAAAATCGCCCACAGATAGAGTGGTCAATTTATCCGTTGAGAAAAATACATCCACGCGTCCGTCCATTGATAATCTCAAGGTTCTGCTTGGACAGATAACGGATGCCAATGAATTTGCAGGTGTCCTTGAAATCTATATGCTTGATCTTCAAACCGGACAAGACATGCAATTTGCATATCAGGCTGGCGAAAGACTTGAGCCAGATATAGCTTTTTCGGCTTTGAGTACGATCAAGATTCCCGTGATGGTTGAGATCTTTCGACAGAAAAAAGAACCGATGGACGAATCCACATTTGCTTTACTGACAAAAATGATGACCTTATCGGATAATGACGCCACTGATGCGTTAATGAGAACCGTGATCGACCCTAATTATGGTCCATTGACAGTGACTGAAACCATGCAAAAGATCGGTCTTGAAAACACCTTTCTTGCTGGCATGTTCTATCTGGGAGCTCCCATCCTTCGTGTTTATTCAACTCCTGCAAATTCCAGGACCGATATTAACCTTGGTTCTGACCCCTACAATCAGACCACGCCAACAGAGATCGGAATGTTGCTTGCTGATATCTATCAGTGTGCTCAAATTGGCGGTGGCGGACTCGTTGCAGCCCTGCCAGGCCAAATATCACAAAATGAATGCCGTGCGATGATCGCGTTGTTGGCCGGTGACCGTATCGGCATGCTCATGGAAGCCGGTCTGCCGGATGGTACTCAAATCGCCCATAAACACGGTTGGAGCAACATCAATTATGCCATTCATGACATGGCAGATTCTGGAATCATTTACTCGCCTGGCGGCAATTATATTTTGGCAATTTTCATTAATGATGCGAATCCGATCATTTTTGATAACGGAAATAGATTGTTTGCTGATCTTTCCAGGGCGGTTTATAACTATTACAATCTCACGAATTAGGGAATATTTTTCATACAGTTAAGGATGAGCCAGTCTCATCCTTTCTTCATTATCTTGTCAGTTTAAGTGGATTCATGTATAGTCATGAAGTGGTCATTTTTGGAACCCTCAAGGTTGGAATTCATTTATGAAAAAAACAGAAAAAGATCCCATAAACAGCCATTGGCTTGATAAATTGATCCTCCCCCTCTTTCCTCAGGTAAAACTGGAACATTTACTAGTTGCCTTGATTCTGATCCTGGCAGTGGTCAGCAGGTTCTACATCCTGGGCGAGCGGGTGATGAGTCACGATGAAGTAAACCACGTCGTTCCATCCTATGACCTCTACCAGGGCAGAGGGTACAGCCACGATCCGGTCACGCACGGGCCAATGCAGTTTCATCTCTTGGCGGCCTCTTATTTTCTCTTTGGAGACACAGATTTCAGTTCCAGAATTCCATCCGCACTTTTCAGCATTGCCACTATTGCTTTTGTTCTCTTTGCCTGGCGCCGCTACCTGGGGCGTACTGGTGCGCTGCTGGCAGGCTTTTTCTTCCTCATCTCGCCCTTCCTCCTCTTCTACGGGCGCTACACGAGGAACGAGTCCTTTATCGGATTGTTCACGGTCATTTTGCTTTATGCAGTACTCCAATACATGGAAAGGGGCAAGCCCCGTACACTATACCTTTATACGATCGTCCTCTCTTTGTATTTCTGCACAAAGGAAACATCCTTCATTTTTGCCGCTGAGATGTTGATCTTTCTGGCTATCTTTTTCATTCGAGAGATCAGCCAATATGAATGGAAACAATCTTCTCAGCGCGACCTGTTTATCCTGCTGGTGATTATTGGGCTGCTGCTGGTTGGTGTCACCCTGGGGGCGGCGATCCTGCGTGCCCGACCCGGAATGGAGGTGGCAGCTGCGACGGGTGAAGGGATTGGGAATTTCCTCACTCCGGCTCTCCTAACCACCATTGAGTTGGTAAGCGTCGCCCTCGCTGGACTGGTCTTGATCACTGCCATTTACTTTTTATTGAAGGGGTTTGGCTGGCAGCAAATTCGCTCCATTCGCTCCTTTGATCTGCTCCTGCTGACCTTTACACTGATCCTGCCGCAATTGATCGCCTTTCCCATCAGCTGGCTGGGATGGAACCCTCTGGATTATTCACAAGAAGGCCTCATCCGCACATCCATTGTCATGTTGATCTCCGTGATCATCTCCTTGGGGATCGGATTGATTTGGAAACCCATGATCTGGTTGAAAAACGCCGCCATCTTCTACGCCATCTTTATTGTTCTCTATACGACGATTTTTACCAACGGACAAGGTTTCTTCACTGGTTTGGTCGGATCGCTTGGATACTGGTTGTCACAGCAAAGTGTCAATCGCGGCACACAACCCTGGTATTACTACTCTGTCATCCAGATCCAGATGTACGAGTATTTAGCGGCTTGGGGAACCTTGATGGCTTTCCTCTTGGCCAT
>CAZNAF010000038.1:0-6762 GCA_964570925.1 uncultured Anaerolinea sp. | reverse complement strand
ACGGCCGCCGGCGAAAAAATGCCCTGGCTTACCGTTCACATCGCCATTCCCATGCTCCTGGCTTCCGGATTTTCCATCGGCTATTTGGTCGATTCTCTCATCAGGTTTCAGTGGTCACTCAAAAAGGGTCTTACGTTGCTGCTCTTCCCTGTTTTTCTGATCAGTTTCGCCCGTACCGTGACCATCCTGTTGGGGCCAGACAGGCCTTTTGCTGGGATGGAACTCGCGCAACTGCAACAGACCGGGACTTTTCTATTTTCTCTGATCGCCGCTGCTGCCTCTGCCTTGGGCATCATTTACCTTTTAAAAGACTGGAAATTTTTCCAGATATTCAAAACACTCATCCTTGCAGCTTTCTGCATCCTGGCTGTTTTAACTGCCAGATCCTCCTTTCAGGCAAACTACATCAATTATGACACCGGCAAGGAATTTCTTGTCTATGCACATTCAGCCAGAGGACCCAAGGATGTTTACGACCAGGTTTGGGACATCTCATACCGCACTACCGGCGGTAAAGACGTAAAAGTAGCCTACCTCGGTGACGCCCTTTACCCTTATTGGTGGTATTTCAGAGATTTTCCAAACAAGAACTGGGTCAAAGACAAATTGACACGCGATCTGAGCCAATATCCATTGGTCATCAGTGATGATACGCTCTTGGAGAAAGCCAGGGCTATTCTCGGTAATGATTATTATGAATTCAAATACAAGCGCCTGGTCTGGCCAATGCAAGATTATATGAATCTGTCACTTAAGAACACCTGGGATTTGATCAAAGACCCGCAGATGCGTAAAGCCATTTTTGAGATCTGGCTTGATAAAGATTATTCGCGATACGCCAGTCTCAAGGGGTTGGGGAGCCTGACCGTTGAAAATTGGGAACCCTCCGGAAATATCTACCTCTTCATCAAAAAGGACACGGTTGCCTCTATCTGGGGCTACGGTACCACGCCGCAGATCCAGGAATCAGAACCGGATCCTTACGCGGACAAATTGGTCAACCTCATCCCGGATAAATTCTTTGGAACAGCAGGCACTGATATCGGTCAATTTGATGGGGCACACGACATTGCCATCGGAAAAAATGGCGATCTTTATATCGCCGATTCAAAAAACAACCGCATCCAGCGCTTTACAGCCGATGGACAATTTGTCTCCTCCTGGGGAGTCTATGGCAGCGTGGATGGCGGTTCCGCACCTGGCGGTTCCTTTAACGAACCCTGGGGAATTGCCACAGGTCCCGATGGATCAGTTTATGTTGCTGATACCTGGAATTACCGAATTCAGAAGTTTACTGCCGATGGACGCTTTTTAACCATGTGGGGTACATCCGGCACAGCCGACACGCCCGATGCTTTCTGGGGTCCGCGCGGGATCGTGGTTAACAGCAAGGGTCAGGTCTTCATTACTGATACCGGGAATAATCGTGTGGTCATCTTTAACGAAGACGGCAATTACCTCAGCCAGTTCGGCGTCAACGGCATGAACTCAGGCGAGTTTGATGAACCCGTCGGTTTGGCCGTGGATGACCAGGATAATCTTTATGTCGTGGATACATGGAACCAGCGCATTCAAGTTTTCGAAGAACAAGGGGCCGGGTTAAATTATCATTGGAACAGGGAATGGAACGTTAACGCCTGGACTGGGTCATCTATAAATAACAAACCCTTCATCGATGTTGATCGAAACGGCCATGTTTTTGTTACCGACCCTGATGCTTACAGGGTGCTTGAATTTGACAACCAGGGAAATATCATCCGGGTTTGGGGAAATTACAGCAGCGGTATCGACGGATTCGGTCTACCTATTGGTATCGCCGTGGATGCTGAGGATCACCTTTGGGTCAGTGACGCTGAGAACGGCTACATTCTCAGGTTCAGCTTGCCAGAGATTTCGCAAACCGTCAACGCAGACCTGCCAGCCTTTCCGGCGTCGGCATCCCCACTGACCTTTGACCAATCCACCGGGCAGCTTGCCGGACCGGACGGGCAGATGGTTTACCGGCTCGATACGGATGGATCTCAATGGATCCCATTGGTTCCTGAAGGTCTCTCTCTCTTGATCGCTCCTGGAGCCTTACCCCGTAAAACCGAATCGGGGGAATGGCAGCTTTATCGGGAGGACGGTTCGATCGCCTTCAGGTGGCAGCCCGATCTGCTGTTGTGGCTGGCAGAAACCTCACCAGAAGATTAATTCGCACAACTCCCACTTTTTTCATACCAAAAAGGAGGCTCTCATTCTTCAAGAGCCTCCTTTTCTAATTCATGCATAGTTACTTTTTTACGGGTGCCAGGAAACGGCTCAACACAAAGCTGACCGCGCTGACTATTAATGCGCCGAAGAAAGCGTAAAGATACTGGTTTTCAGGGATCACAAAGCCAAAATTGAACGCAGTACCGAACCAACCCGCCAAGAGGAACATGAGCGTGTTGATGATCAGCGTCCCTAATCCAAGAGTCAGAATGATCATGGGGCAGCTAAGCACCATCAGTAATGGTTTGATGAGCACGTTTACCAACCCAAAGATGAGCCCCAGGATCAGGTAAGCGTACCAGGCGTTATTTTGCATGACAACGTGGGGCTGCAAAACCTGTACAGCCAGATAAAGGGCCGCGGCGTTCACCAATATGCGTATCAGAAATCTGTTCATTTTTATTTCCTTTCATTTCATCTACGCAAAAATAGCAAAAAAGTTTTTACACGGTCAGGTTTTCGTGCAAGGGTTGCACCCTCAACTTCATCCAGATCAGGGTGTTCAACTCTTTCATCCCCGACAACCTGAAGGAATCACCTGCCCGCCCGGCTGGATAATTCACAGCCAGCCGCTTTGGAAAGAACAGTTTCCGTTGGATCAACGGCAGAGTGGATTGAATGAAATCATCTTCCAGGTTCAAACTGGAAGCGAGCCAGCAGTAATCATGGACATCACTGCTTCTTTCCACGGTCGCGATGCCAATCAACCTTCCTTCATTTTTGGCGGACCAGGATTTTTGGAACTCTCCCGTCAAAAAGCGATTGATCCAGTTGGTAAAACTTGGTTCCAGTTTCGATAACCGGAAAGGCAGGTTCCAGTGTAATTCCTTTGGATAGAGTTCCTCCAGCCATAGCTTTTGTTGCGGCCAGTCTTCTTTTTGCCTCGCAGTCACTTGAACTGAGGAATGGACGGTTGGAGAGGCTGACAAGTCAGGACGATAAATCCACATGGTCCTCCGGCAGGTTTCGTCGAACCCGTGTGTTCGATAGAGTTGAATGGCTACGTCGTTGTCCGCACGAACCTGCAAGTATACCTGTTTCCCCTGGTGTTCACGCACATGGCGGATCGCCCGTTCTGTCAAACGGCGACCGATCCCTCTGCCGCGATAATCAGGATGGACGGCAACGTTCGCAACAAAATAATTTCCCTTCTCGCGGTTGCGTAGCAGGATGAGGGTCAAATTACCTATGATGCGTTGGTTGTCCACACACACATAACCGTGGAAGGGCAATGTGGAAGTCTCCGGGGTGGTATTCTCAGGGATGAATCCACTGAAACTGCTGGCCGTTTGGCGGATGTTGCGAATGTAATCCCGCCCCTCCGGATCGATATGGGGCGCAAAACACAACTCGATCAGGTCTGCGATCTGCCTGAGGTCATCCCTTAATCGGATCGCGCGGATGGTCGGAAAATTAAAATTGGCACCAAGCATGATACAAATTTTACACCCACGCGACAAATATTTCTTTCTTGGGCTTTGTTTGACATCAGCCTGTGGGCTGGATAAAATCAATTTATGCCGGAAAATCAGTGTTTATTTCGTAACGCCAGAATTATTGGCAGTTCAGACATCATCGAAAATGGATGGCTGCTGGTTGCCAACTCGCGCATTGAAACCTTCGGTGCCGGCGAGCCTGAAGAAAACCTGGTCCGCGCGACTGACCAGATGATGGATTGTCAGGGCGCGACATTGCTGCCCGGTTTCATCGACCTTCACACCCACGGCGCGGTCGGCGCGGATTTCGTGTATGGCTCCACCGAACAAGTGGAGGAAATCGCTGCTTTTTTCGCCGAGCACGGCGTAACCGGGTTTTTGGCAACCACTTATGCCGCCCAGCCGAATGAACTTCAACAAGCATTGAAAACTCTCTCCTCTCAAATGCCTGGCAAACTCGGCGCCCAGATGCTTGGCATTCATCTCGAGGGACCCTGGTTGAACCCTGTCAAAGCCGGCGCACAAAATCGTGCCACCCTTCGCTCAGCCGACCCGGCGGAGGTGATCCCCTACCTGGAAAGCGGCCTGATCCGCCTGGTGGCCGTTGCTCCTGAGTTCAAAGAAAATCACTGGCTGATCAGCGCCTGCCGCGAACGCGGCATTACGGTCGCTGCCGGTCACACGCACGCCACTTACGAGGAAATGCTCAACGCCATCCAATTGGGCGTAAGCCAGGTCACCCATTGTTTCAATGCCATGCCGCCCCTCAATCACCGAGAACCGGGTGCCCTTGGCGCCGCGCTGACCCGATCGGAATTAGTCTGCGAATTGATCGCAGACAACGTTCATGTGCACCCGGCTGTTATGGATCTGCTCGTCAAAGCCAAGACACCTCGGGGCGTGATCTTGATCACCGATTCCATTAGTCTGGCCGGTTTACCGGAGGGCGAAGGTTACCTTGAAGGACAACATATCACCGTATCAGATGGTTCTGCTCGTTTGGGTGACGGCACCCTGGCCGGATCCATTCTCACCATGGATGCCGCGCTGCGCAACCTGATCAAGGCCACCCATCGTCCGCTTGATGAACTTTGGCCTTGTTCCTCATTGAACCCTGCCCGAGCTATCGGCTTGGACTGTCGTAAAGGCCAGATTCAAACTGGATTTGACGCTGACCTCATCCTTCTGGACTCAAACTTGCACGTAAGGTTGACAATGGTCGAGGGTCAAATTCGCTATAAGAATTGATTATAAAAATCTGATATCTCTCTAATACATTTCTATGCAACCGGCTCTTGCCTAAATGCTATAATCACCCGTAACTAATGGGAAAAGGAAGAACCTCCTATGATGAGATTTGATCGCTTTACTGAGAGAGCGCAAGAAGCGGCCCAACGTGCCGCCGAGATCATTCAACGGTATGGACATAATCAGATTGACACTGAACATATCCTTTTAGCGTTGATCGAACAACCCCAGGGTGTGGTTCCACAAATATTGGAAATACTGAAAGTTGATCCGCAAATTTTGATGGAACGCCTGGATTACATCCTCAAAACCA
Organism: uncultured Anaerolinea sp.; assembly: GCA_964570925.1. Classification (GTDB taxonomy): domain Bacteria; phylum Chloroflexota; class Anaerolineae; order Anaerolineales; family Anaerolineaceae; genus UBA6107. The sequence goes on along the minus strand of CAZNAF010000038.1, from coordinate 1,512 downwards.
GTCCCAAAGCCAGTATTTTCGGCGGCGGCGCAGGACAGATTTTTATCACCCCGCGTGTCAAACGCATCATCGACCTGGCCAATGAAGAAGCCAGCAAGCTGAAAGACGAATACATTTCCACCGAACATCTCTTTCTAGCCATAATGAGCGAAAAGAACACCCCCGCGGCCAGGTTGCTTGAAACCACCGGCCTGACCCGTGAGCGCGTACAAGAAGCCGTACAGCAGTTACGCGGTGGACAGCGCGTAACCGATCCTCAAGCTGAAACACGCTACCGAACCCTTGAAAAATACTCCCGTGACCTCACCCAACAGGCACGTGAAGGTAAATTGGATCCGGTGATCGGGCGTGATACTGAGATCTCGCGTGTGATGCAAATTCTTTCTCGCCGCACCAAGAACAATCCCGTTCTGATCGGTGAAGCCGGTGTGGGAAAGACCGCCATCGTGGAAGGCCTGGCCGAAAAGATCGCCTCCAATGACGTCCCTGAAATTTTAATGGGTAAACGCGTTATCTCCCTGGATCTGGGGTCGATGATCGCCGGTTCGCGCTTCAGAGGCGAGTTTGAAGAACGCCTTAAAGCCTCCATTGAAGAGGTACAGCGCTCTTCAGGCGAGATCATCCTCTTTATTGACGAGTTACACACGGTCGTGGGCGCAGGTGCCGCCCAGGGCGCCATGGACGCATCCAATATGCTTAAGCCCGCCCTTGCGCGCGGTGAACTGCAATGCGTCGGAGCCAGCACGCTGGATGAATATCAGAAACACATTGAAAAAGACGCCGCCCTCGAAAGGCGTTTCGCCCCTGTTTTCGTTGAGGAACCTTCTCAGGAAGATACCTTAAAAATGCTCACCGGCCTGCGAGACCGTTATGAAGCGCACCACAAGGTGCACTTTTCTGATGACGCCCTCGAAGCCGCAGTGAAACTCAGCTCACGCTATATCACGGACCGGCGGCTGCCGGATAAAGCCATTGACCTGATGGACGAAGCCGCCGCCAAACTGCGCGTGGCTCTCTATTCGCTCCCACCTGATCTCAAACAGATGAAAACTGAACTAGATCGTCTACGAGCAGAAGAGGAGCAGGCAGGCATTGAGCGCGATTATGAACGTGCAGCAAAGATGAAAGCTGACCGGTTGCGCCTGGAAGAGGATTTCAACAAAAAGCGCGACGTATGGGAATCAGAACATAAACTGGATGAAGTCGTTGACGTGAACGACATCGCGGAAGTCCTTTCGCAATGGCGCGGCATCCCCGTCAGCCAGATGCTTGAGACAGAATCCGAACGGTTGCTGCATATGGAAGACCGCCTGCATGAACGCATCATTGGCCAGGAGGAAGCCATCCACGCCATCGCGGATGCGATTCGCCGCGCCCGTTCCGGTTTGAAAGACCCCAAACGTCCCAACGGCTCTTTTATCTTCATCGGTCCCTCCGGTGTGGGCAAAACCGAATTGGCCAAAGCCCTGGCAGAATTCATGTTTGATGATGAAGATGCCCTGGTACGTATGG
>CAZNAF010000037.1:0-23187 GCA_964570925.1 uncultured Anaerolinea sp. | reverse complement strand
TCAGCGGACTTTTTCAGTATTTCGATTCCGTTTGAATCAAGACCATCAGTTATCAAGATTTTCCAGGCAGACATTTTGGCTTCTCCTTAATGAAATTGTGGGGCCAACCCCCAAATAATTTTACACTAAATCATTATTTTCACGTCAAGTTGTCCAGACAGATCCCCTTGCGGGAATGGTAAAATCAAAAGATGGATACTTTGTCAAAGACGGTTATCAACCGGGTGAATCCGCGCATGCTGGAAGTCGAACCCCTGCGCCGTTGTGAACTTCATGAATGCAAGGGTGCCTGCTGCGTTTTCGGTGTGTGGGTCGACACGCGCGAAGTAACAGACATCCTCGCCAATGCCGCCGTCATCCGCCCTTTTATGCCGGAAAATTGTCAAAATCCGGGGGAGTGGTTCGTGCCGGTTGAAGACGAGGACAAGAACAGTCCCAGCGGCAGGGTGATCCACACCGCCGTGGAACCCGCGGAATGGCATTTCGGCAGCACGGCCTGTATCTTCTGCCGCGAAGACGGAAAATGCAGCCTGCAACTGGCGGCCGTTGCCAACGGTTTGCACCCCTGGCGTTTCAAGCCTTTTTACTGCATTATCCATCCACTTGACCTGGATGACCAGGGCCGCATCACCCTGGATACCGCCGAAGCCGTCCTTGCTGAAGAAGGAAGCTGCCTGCGCCGGGCCGGGTCGAACATCCCCCTGGTGGAAACGTTTACCCCCGAACTGGAATACCTGCTGGGCCAAAAAACCTTTCAAGCACTCAAAACACTCGCCGCCAGCAAGGGACAGCCGCCTGATGGCGAAATTCCATGACCCGGCAGATCCTCCTGCTTTCCATCCTATTGACCGGCGGAAACGGAATTCTTCTCCAAGCTGGACCGGAACTAGCCTGGCTTTTTGATCGAATCAGAGCTTTCACCTTTTTGTTTTAAGATAAAATTAGTCCCATTGACAGAACCATAGGAATGACATTGAAAAAATACAGCCTGCTTTTTACTGCTCTGATCTTTGTTTTACTGGTTCAATTATTCGCCGCTTCACCATCACCCGTGGTGGCAGATGACGAAACCATGCAGCTAGATTTTGGTGAAGGGTTATGCCTGCCCAATGGAGACGGACAATTCAACGCAGCGGATTGCCGGATGGCCGGCCCCGCTGGAACCCTGGAGGAGCTTGCCGGGCTTGGGTTCACGCTGCCGGTTACCCCCCTGTTCTATACGCAACCGCCTGCTGAAATGGGCAACGTACCATTTAACTATGCCAAGGTAAGCGAAGACATCGTCCCGCTCTATGGCTCCGTGGAAGACGTCAACGCAGAAAAACCAAACCAGAAATTGCCCGTCAGCCGTATCAAATACGTATCTCTTTACGATAAAGCCGAGACCGATTTCGGCTTGTATTACAAAATTGCCAATGGCAAGTGGATCAGCCGCGAGAACATCGTTCCGGTGGGCACGCAATTCTTTCAGGGTTTCCTTTTTAAGGAAAACCCCACCACGTCCTTTGGCTGGGTGCTAGATACCACCACCTCGCGCACCGCCCCCTCGATGAACGCCCCCACCAGTGGTCGTGAATATCACCGCTACGACCTGGTGCGCGCCTATCAATCGGTGACAGAGAACGACACGGAATGGATCATGATCGGCCCCAATGAATGGATCAGCCACCACTCCCTCAGTAAAATTGTCCCCAATTATGAGAAACCCGAAGGTGTGACTGCGGATCGCTGGATCGAGATCAATCTCTACGAACAAGTCATGATCGTGCACGAAGGCGATCGCATTGTTTACGCCACCCTGGTGGCCACCGGCGTGGATCCATTCTTTACCCAGCCCGGCGTGTTTACCATCTATGAGAAGATCGAAAACGAGTACATGCGCGGTGCCTTTGAAGCGGACCGCTCTGATTATTATTACCTGGAAGACGTCCCTTACATCATGTACTTTGACCAGTCCCGCGCCTTGCATGGAGCCTACTGGCACACGCTTTTTGGCTATCAACGTTCACACGGCTGCGTCAATCTTTCCATTGCCGATTCCCATTGGCTTTATGACTGGGCGAGTGTAGGTGACTTTGTCTACGTCTGGGATCCATCCGGCAAAACGCCTACGGATCCCTCCTTTTATGGGCCAGGTGGTTTCTAAAATTGCCTGCTTTTCTCAGTGGATAAAAAACGGTCTTCTATGCTATAAATAATCAATACCTATCCATTTTCTTCATCTATCGAGAGGAGAATCATGAGAAAATCCGTCTTTTTGCCTTTTGCAGTGATGATGTTAATCGTATTTTTTGTAAGCGCCGCCTGCGGTCTCCCCTTTATCGGCAAGGACGCAGAAGACGAGGAACCCCAGGTATTGGTGGTTACGGCCACCCCTGAAGGAAAAGATTCCAATCTCGGTGATGAAGATGAAGACATGGACGTTTCTTCAGACGACCTCATGGATGATTCCGGCGACGTCACCTCCAATGACATGGATGCCGCCGCAGACGCGCAACGGTTTTACCTTGAGGAATTTGACGAAGGTCTCGATAAATTCAGTTACGATGTATTCTATATTGGTGATTCCGATCCTGAGAATGCCTCCATTTACAATGAAGACGGCGCTCTAAAGTTTGAATTGAATGACTATGATCTCTACTCTTACGTTTTTTATGATCCCTTCACCTACACAGACGTACGCATCGATCTGGAGGCCGAAAACTTGGCCACCAATAACAATTCGGTGACCCTCTTTTGCCGTTATGATCCCGACCTGGGATGGTATGAATACAACATTGACAACGACGGAGAATGGAGACTTTTATATTTCGACGCAGTCATGGCAATGAAATACATCCAGCTTTATGATGGTGGATCCACGGCCATCAATATGGGGCGTGACACCAACATCTACACCATGATCTGCCAGGGCAGGGAATTAAGCCTCTACATTAACGGGGAGTTCACCCACTCCTTTGAACACAAGGACCTGAAAGAAGGAGCGGTCGGGTTGGGAGTTTCCTCTTACGGCGCCTACCCGGTAAAGATCAACGTGAACTGGCTGGAGATCAGCGAGCCCTGATCGTATTATGAAGGAATAGTCACAAAGACTGCCGGAGAACGATACGGCAGTCTTTTTGGTTAATAAGTCCGTTAAACCCACCGCCTCACACAAGAGATCCAAGCAACAACTGGAATTTCACCAGGTTTTGTCTTTTTTGTGACCCGATTCAATGGAAAATAAAAGCAAATGGATCTCAATTATTACCTCACCCCCCAAACCCCCTCACCTACGGGAGTCAACAGGTTTGAGAGTCGTGATCACTCCCGTAGGAGAGGGGGCAAATGCGGTTTATTTTTTGGACTGATACCTTGGGGGTGAGGTGTTTCAATATTTCTGAACAACTTTTATGTCAATCGCCTCGAATCCTGGTGTCGAAAATAATACATCGTTTGAGATCAATAATTTTCAGAAATTAGGCAAGCGATAGATTCAGGGTCGTCTTTTTGGTCAATAAGTTCGTTCCCTCCACCCCCTCATCCATCGGTTTCACGAAAACCACAATGATGGCAATAAAATCAGGAAGAAAGGAATTTGCCGATGACCACGGCGCTGAACAAACCGGCTGAAAGCAGGAATCCCCAGATCAGATTTTCGCGGTTTATCGTGTCTTTGAATTCATAACCGCCTTCCTCCAGCGGTTGGATCTTGTAACGCGGCCCGGCAGCCCAGGCGAACCCAAAGCCTCCCAGCAGTCCACCGAGATGACCCCAATTATCGATACCCAGATTGGCGCTGAAGCCGAGGAAGAGGTTAAAAGCGATCACCAGTCCAAGGTTGATGAGCATCGATTGGGCGCGGGCGCCGAACATGCGCTTGTTACGGTAGATCAGAACGGCCTCGGCAACCACCAGACCGAAGACGGCCGTGGAAGCCCCCAGCGATGCCGCGTCTGAGAGCAGAAAAGAAAGAGCGTTGCCGGCATAGGCGGATACAAAATAAAGCGCCAAAAACCGTTTATGCCCGTACATGCGTTCCAAAGAGGAGCCGATGGTGTAGAGGGCGTACATATTGAACAGGATATGGGTCAGGTTGGCGTGTAAAAAAACCGGGGTGATTAGCCGCCACAACTCACCCCTTAAAATGAATTCGTTGATCTTGCCGCCGATCAAAAATGGCCAGTCATAACCATTGGTTAAAAAACTTCTGAAAACCATTTGCAGCACAAATACCAGCAGCGTGAACCCCAATAATACATAGGTAGCAATTGGTTTCTTGGCCGGTAAACGAAAAACAACTGGCACGCGAACCTCCGCGGGTTGCTCCGCGTTGGGCGTGCCCGGGTCGGGAATACTCATGCTTTGATCAACTTTCTGTGATGGACCTTATGATGTTCAACCTTGATGATGTCCACAATGTCATCCACAGCTTCTTCAAGCCGGTTATTGGCATTGACCACCACATAATCGAAGAGGCCGATCTTGGCAACCTCTTCTTTGGCAGTTTCGATGCGAATTTTCAGGTCTTCCGGGGGTTCAGTGTTGCGTGCCATGAGACGGTCAAACCATTCTTCCACGGTCTCCGGAATCAGAAAAATGAGAACGGCTTCAGGATACATCTCGCGGTAGGTTTCAGCGCCCTGAACGTCCACGCGCAGCACCACGTCCTTGCCGCTTTTTAATGCGTCATCCACCTGCCAGCGGGGCGCCCCCTTGTAATCGCTATAGACCATCGCGTACTCGATGAACTCGCCTTTTTCGATCCTGGCCTTGAATTCCTCTCGCGAGAAAAAGAAATAATCCTTCCCGTCCACCTCGCCAGGGCGTGGCGCGCGGCTGGTAGCCGTGATCACGAAATGAAGTCCAAGATCCCTCTGCCGCAGGCTCTTGAGCACGGCGTCCTTGCCGATGCCGGAGGCACCGGAAATGACGATCAGCAAGGGCTGCGGATGATAGAGGTCGAAATTCAGGCTTTCTAATTCCATTTGTGGTCCGATCAAAAAAATTTTTGGCAGAGGCCTTCCTAAAGATTATAATGGAATTTATTGAATTTCTTGTTGAGGGTTTCATGCCTACTTATGATTTTCGTTGCATGCATTGTAAAAAACGCTTTGAAGTCGTTTTAAGCTTCTCGGAATATGATGAATATAAACCCGCCTGTCCGGTTTGCGGGTCAGCAAACGTGACCCGGTTCATCCGTAAGGTGCGTTTTTCTCTCGGAGACCGCTCCAGGCTGGCCGGACTTGCCGACCCTTCCAATCTCGACGCGCTGGACGAAGACCCCCGGGCGCTGGGTAAAATGATGCGCGAGATGAAGACCGAACTGGGGGCCAGCGACCTGCCGGGTGAGTTCGATGAGGTGGTGAACCGCCTCGAAAAGGGTCAATCACCAGACGAAATAGAAAGAGATCTGCCGGAATTATCTACTGGCCTTGACGAGGACTAGCCCCGCGGTCGCGCAGGTTATTACTCTTCCCTGACACGCGCGTTATAAGCGAGCAGGTCCTCGTAACTGTCCATACGCCCGATCGTCCGCAAAAAATCGGCCAAAGAATCACTGGAAGCACGCAGTTCGTTCACCGCCGGACCGACCGGATCCTCTCCGGCCGCGCCGCCCGGCAAGGCCGCGTAAGCGCCGTGAAAAGCGAAATAAGCCTGGTTTAGCTTGCGCAGGTCGTAACCTTGCTCAATGAAGACCATGCGCCTTTCTTCCATGTAAGCCTCAGCCTCCTCGACCTTTCCTGCCTCCAGTAGTTCATCCACCCTGACACGAGTGGCATGCATCTCGGCGCGAAAATCAAAAATTTCGGTTTGCTCCGGCTGCTCGGTCGCGGGGATTGGGTCTGTTGCAGTTTCATCCACTGGCGGAGGCAGGAACTCTGGATAATATCGTTCGAGTACTTTTTGACTGATCTCCATGCCGGCCAGGGTGGCCGCGGTTTCGTTCATGGTGCGCAGTTCGGGCGTCTTGTCATAAAGCCAGCCCAGCGGCCTGAGGCTGAGATAGTTGTGCGTCCATTCGTGGGCGATGGTGTCCAGCATCCACGGCAGGTTGGAGGAACGCATCACCATGGTCGGGTAGACGCCGATGCCCCCCACATCCACCACCAGGGCAGATTGTCCGGTCGATCTTTCAACTTCAAGCTCGAGTTGCTCAATTTCTTCAAGGGTTAGTTCGGCCAGGAGGGATAGGTTCGTATCCTGCCTGATTACGTCGCGTGGAGAGGTGATCAGTGCCATGGGCAGGGGGGTGATGTGAAACAACAGCGGAGGGATGGCGCTTCCCATTCTGGCAATTCCTTCCTCCACCAGCACCCCGCTAACCTGCGCCTCCAGGATGGATTCGGCCAGCGGCCTGAGCCGCTCCAATTTCTCCCGCAATTCCTTCTGTCTGGCCAGATCCTCTCCCAGTTGCTGGGCGGGATCTATACCCTCTGCTCTCGCATAGGCAGAGCTGATCACGGCTTCCTGCCATTCCAGTTCGTAAGTTAGTCTGAGAGTTTCGATCACCAGGTCGTGTTGAGCTTGCGGACTTAACGTTTGGGCAGGCTTGACCCCTGTTTGCATGCCTTTGATCAGGAAGGCGTTCGTTTCCCAAGTAAAATAGTTAAAAGCCAGCGGAAGCGCGTCCAGCCTGGCTTTTTCCGCCGGTGTGGAGAGCGCGGGTGCTGAAAGGGTCACTGCACCTGCCACCAGGAAGAAAAAAATTAACCACGTCCAAAACCCTCGTTTTTGCATGGTTGAGATTATACTCTGCCCTAAAAAAGGCTACCTCAGCAACTCTTGAAGGTATTTCTCGTATATAAACAAGGCGGAATTTATTAATAATTTATTAATTCGCTTCTTCAGACTCTGGACTTTTCCAAATCATCGCATTATAGTTCTGCCTCGAACTAAGTTGAAAATTCAAATAAAATGGATCGATCTGAAATTACATCAAAGGGAAAAAGAGAAGGTGACATGAAAAAAATCAAGAAATCCAAAATCATTACCTGGTCCATCGTTGCAGCGGTCGTGCTCGTGATCATCGCGATCATCGTGATCAGCAACATTAACGCGCAAAAAGAAGCGGCGGCTGCGTATCAAACCCAGGTATTGGAAAAAACCGACATTACCGCCATCGTAGGGGCAACCGGTTCCGTACGCGCCAATCAAAGCGCCACTCTCACCTGGCAAACCAACGGCCGCATTGAAGAACTTTCCGTCAAAGTCGGCGATAAGGTTAAAACTGACCAGGTACTCGCGAGCCTTGCTGAATCTTCTCTCTCCCAGTCCATTATCCTCGCCCAATCGGACCTGGTGACAGCTAAACGGGATCTTGAAAACCTGCTCAACTCCGATAAGGCGCGCTCCCAGGCGGAATTGGACCTGGCCAACGCCAAGGAAAACTATGACAAAGTGCGCTGGTATGCCGTTTATGATGGACAGCCGCGTGAATCAGACCAGGACGTCATCGACGCCGCTCGAGCCAGGGTGGTTCTTGCTGAAGACGCGGTCGAAGACGCCGAAAGAGATTACAACGGCTACGCGGAAGCCTCGGATAATGACCCCGCCAAAGCCCGTTCCTTGAAAGCTCTCGCCCTCGCCAGACAGGAACTGCAGGACGCCAAACTGGCACTGGATCATTACACGAATGCTCCCAATACCAAGGAAGTCTCCATTTCACAGGGTGAGATCGCCGTTGCCAAAGCCCAACTGGATGACGCGCAGCGTGAATATGACCGCCTTAAAGAAGGAACCGACCCAGAAGACATCGCTGCCGCCAAGGCCCGCGTGGCAGCCATTGAAGCGACGATGAATCTGGCCAAGATCACCGCTCCTTTTGCCGGTACCATCACAGATTCATCCGGCAAGGTTGGTGATCTGGTGACCTCCAACAATCCCGCCTTCCGCGTGGACGATCTTTCAAAGATGTTTGTGGATGTTGACATCCCTGAAGTGGACATCAACCGTATCAAGGTTGGGCAGGAGGTCACCCTCACCTTTGATGCCATCCCAAGCACTGAATACCAGGGCCGAGTTTCTGAGGTTGCCCGGGTAGGAACTTCCGATTCAGGGGCTGTAAATTTCAAGGTAACCATCGAGGTGTTGAAATTCGACAAACAGGTCATGCCGGGCATGACGGCCGCCGTGAATATTGTGGTCAGCGACCTGAAAGATGTTCTGGCGGTTCCCAACCGCGCCGTACGCCTCATGAACGGAGAGCGCGTGGTTTATCTGCTGAAAAACGGGGTTCCCACCATGGTGGAGATCGAGATCGGTTCGTCCTCGGATACACTCAGTGAGGTCGTCTCAGGTGATATAAAACCCGGTGATACACTCATCCTAAATCCTGCCACCGATATGAGCAGCTTCTTTATGGGCGGGCCCCAATAGGATGAAAATGACTGACAACGTTATTTTAGCGAAGGACCTGCACAAGATCTACAAGATCGGTGAGATCGAGGTACGCGCTTTGGACGGCGTTTCGTTTTCCATCCAACGCGGCGAGGTGATCGCCATCATGGGTCCTTCAGGTTCAGGAAAATCAACCTTGATGAACCTTTTGGGCTGCCTCGACCACCCTACCAGCGGAAGCTACAACCTGGACGGAGAAGAGGTATCCGAACTCGATGACGACCAATTGGCCGGCATCCGCAACCGCAAGGTGGGATTTGTCTTTCAGAGTTTCAACCTGCTGCCCCGTGCGACCGCGCTGGCCAACGTGGAACTTCCCTTGCGCTACGCGGGAATAGTCAATAATAAGCAGGCTATCGCCCGCCAATCCCTCGAATCGGTGGGGCTGGGTGACCGCATACAGCACAAACCAACCGAACTTTCAGGCGGTCAACAGCAGCGCGTGGCCATCGCCCGCGCTTTGGTCAACAACCCTTCCATCCTGATGGCCGATGAACCCACAGGCAATCTCGACAGCAAATCAGGCAAAGAGATCATGGAACTACTTTTGAATTTGAACAAGACCAAGGGCACCACCCTCATTATCGTCACGCATGATCCGGCGATCGCAGCGCAAACCCAAAGGACCATTCGCCTGCGCGACGGCAAGATCGAGGAGGCAGCATGAACCTCGGACAAGCAATAATGGAAGCCCTGGAAAGCGTGGGCTCAAACAAATTGCGCTCCGCTCTTACCATTTTGGGCATCGTTATCGGTGTCGGCGCGGTCATTGCCATGCTGGCCGTAGGCAACGGCGCGCAAGACACCATCACCGGCTCGATCAGCGGCATCGGCAGCAACCTTCTCTTTGTGTTCAGTGGCAATCAGACCACCGAGTTAAACCATGTGGAACCTCTAACCCTCGACGACGCGGAAGCTCTCATGGACCAGTTCCAGGCGCCCTCTATAGACAAAGTAGCACCCATCATCAGCAGCAGCATCACCGTTGCTTATGGAGGTGAATCTGCCAGCACGACCATCATGGGCGTCACGGCAAGTTACGGAGAAGTGAGGAACTGGGGCATGCTGGAAGGTGAATTTATCAACGATGAAAACAACCTCGGCCTCGCATCGGTAGCCCTCATCGGCGTGGAAGTCGCAGACAAACTGTTTGACAGGCGTGAGGGCATCGTTGGCGAGACCATCCGCATTGACGGGCAGCCCTTCCGCGTGACCGGTGTGCTGGAATCAAAGGGTGGCGGTTCCTTCGGCTCTGAAGACGACGTGGTGCTGATCCCCTTCTCCACTGCCGAATCCAGGCTCATCCGACGCTACAACAAATCGGTCGATACCATCTTCGTCAGCGTGCTTGACGCGGAATTGATGTCACAGGCCACGGACGAGATCTCGCAGATATTGCGCTCCCGCCATCGCACCAAGGTCGGCGAGGACGACTTCACCATCTTCTCTCAGGAAGACTTTGTCAACACGGCCAAGACCATCACCGGTGTGCTGACCATCTTTTTGGGCGGCATCGCGGGCATCTCCCTGCTGGTGGGCGGCATCGGCATCATGAACATTATGCTGGTTTCGGTCACTGAACGTACGCGCGAGATCGGCCTGCGCAAGGCACTGGGCGCGCGCAAACGTGACATCCTCTTCCAGTTCCTGACCGAGTCGTCACTGTTGAGCCTTTTGGGCGGCATCATCGGCATCGGACTGGGCTGGCTGATCGCCTTTATCGTGGGCAAGATCGCCGCGGCCAGCGGCACTCCCTTCAACCCCGTGGTCGGGATTGACGCGGTTCTGCTGGCAACCATCTTTTCCACGGCGGTGGGGCTGTTCTTTGGCATTTACCCCGCCAACCGCGCTGCCAATCTTGAACCGGTGGAAGCGCTGAGATACGAATAATCGCTTTCGTGACACTATAGTCCCCAGATGACCCTTCGTCTGGGGACTTTTTTTGCTAATTTTTACTACTCCTATTTACGCTTTACCCAGGCTCACATTTACACACACCAGGTCGATCGAAGGCCATTTTCTTATCTTAAACTAACGAATCTCAGACATTCTTCATACAACGGGTGATTATCATTGCCTTGAAATTACACGTAGAAAAATAATAATAATCAGGAGGGGAATCATGAACCTCGAAAAATTTACCAAAAAATCTATTGAAGCCGTGCAGCAGGCGCAGGAACTCGCCCAGGGATTAACCCACCAGGCCATTGAACCTGCCCACCTGCTGGCCGCTTTACTCGTGCAGAGCGAGGGCATCGTCCCGGCCCTGGTGACCAAGATCGCCGGATCCAGCCAGACCCTCTTGAACGAGATCCGGGCGGACCTCGAAAAGCGCCCCAGGGTCACCGGCGCGACGGGCGAAACCGGCCTGGCGCCCTCCACCGCGGAGGTGCTGAAATCCGCTGAACGCTACGCCAAGGGCATGCAGGATGATTATGTTTCCACCGAGCACATCCTGCTCGGACTGACCGATTCACCGGAAGCCAAACGACTGGCCTCCTTCGGCGTCACCAAGGACGCCGTGTTGAAAGCCCTGCAGTCTGTACGCGGAAGCCAGCGCGTCACCAGCGAAAACCCGGAAGGCACCTACCAATCGCTTGAGAAATACGGCCGCGACCTGACCGCCCTGGCCCGCCAGGGCAAGCTCGACCCGGTCATCGGCCGGGATGAAGAGATCCGCCGCGTAGTGCAGATCCTCTCTCGCCGCACCAAGAACAATCCCGCCCTGATCGGCGAACCCGGCGTGGGCAAGACCGCCATCGCCGAAGGTCTGGCGGGGCGCATCGTCAACGGCGACGTGCCCGAGGGTTTGAAGAAGAAACGCCTGGTCCAGCTGGACCTGAGCGCCATGGTGGCCGGCGCCAAGTACCGCGGCGAGTTCGAAGAACGCCTCAAGGCCGTGCTGAAGGAGATCACCGAGTCAGACGGCGAGATCATCGTCTTTTTGGACGAGATGCACACCATCATCGGCGCGGGCGCTGCCGAAGGCGCCATGGACGCCGGCAACATGCTCAAACCCATGCTGGCACGCGGTGAACTGCACCTCATCGGCGCCACCACGCTCAATGAATATCACAAATACATCGAGAAGGACCCCGCCCTTGAGCGGCGCTTCCAGCCCGTCTTCATCGAAGAGCCCTCCGTGGAAGACACCATCAGCATTTTGCGCGGCTTGAAGGAGAAGTATGAAGTGCACCACGGGGTGCGCATCACCGACCCCGCGGTGATCGCGGCGGCCACCCTCTCTCACCGCTACATCAGCGACCGCTTCCTGCCCGACAAGGCCATCGACCTGGTGGATGAAGCCGCCGCCCGCCTGCGCACCGAGATCGACTCCAAGCCGCAGGAACTGGACGAAGTGGACCGCCAGATCATGCAGCTTGAGATCGAGCGTGAAGCCTTGAAAAAGGAAAAGGACAAAGCTTCGAAGGAACGGCTTGAAAAGCTGGTCGGTGAACTGGCCGAATTAAAGGAGAAATCCAAGAGCGTCGGCGCGCGCTGGCAGCACGAGAAACAGGTCATCGCCGGCTTGCGCGAGGTGAAGGAACAGATCGAGCAGACCCGCACCGAGATCGACCTGGCCGAACGGAATTCCAACCTCGAAGAGGCCGCCCGCCTGCGTTACGGTACACTGCGAGACCTTGAAACCAAGTTGTCTGAAGCCGAGAAAAACCTCAAAGCCATCCAGACCGAAGGTGCGTTGCTCAAAGAAGTGGTGGACGCGGACGAGATCGCCGCCATCGTCTCGCGCTGGACGGGCATTCCCGTGTCGCGCCTGCTGGAGGGCGAAACCCACAAGCTGGTGCAGATGGAAGAACGCCTGCACGAGCGCGTGGTCGGCCAGGACGACGCCGTACGTGTCATCTCCAACGCCATCCGCCGCTCACGCGCCGGGCTGCAGGACCCCAACCGTCCCATCGGTTCCTTCGTCTTCCTCGGTCCCACCGGTGTGGGCAAGACCGAGCTGGCCCGCACCCTGGCGGATTTCCTCTTCGATGACGACCACGCCATGATCCGCATCGACATGAGCGAATATCAGGAAAAGCACACCGTCAGCCGCCTGATCGGCGCCCCTCCGGGCTACGTGGGCTACGACGAAGGCGGTCAGCTCACCGAAGCGGTGCGCCGCCGCCCCTACAGCGTGGTGCTCTTCGACGAGATCGAAAAAGCGCACAGCGAGGTCTTCAACGTGCTGCTGCAACTGCTGGACGACGGCCGCCTGACCGACGGCCAGGGCCGCACGGTGGACTTCCGCAACACGGTCGTGATCATGACCTCCAACCTGGGCAACACCCTCTGGGAGGGCGGGCGCAGCGTGAGCCGGGACGAGATCACCCGCGTGTTGCAGCAGCACTTCAAACCGGAGTTCCTCAACCGCATCGACGAGATCGTGGTCTTTCACCCGCTGGAACGCGCGCACATCGCCAGGATCGTCGAGATCCAACTGCGCCACGTGGAAGCCCTGCTGGCCGCCCGCGGCATCAGGCTGGAAGTCACCCAGTCCGCCAAAGAGTACCTGGCCGAGACCGGCTTCGACGCGGACTTCGGCGCCCGTCCGCTCAAACGCGCCATCCAGCGCGAGCTGCAGGATCCCCTGGCGCTCAAGATCCTGGCCGGCGACTTCGGCGATGGGGATACGGTGATGGTCGAACGTGGCGGTGAAGGGTTGAAGTTCGAGAAGAAAGAAGAATAAGAAATCACACTCTCCCTGGATTATCCGGGGAGAGGTTTTTTTTACAGACTACCTGTATATGAAAAGAGAAAAAGAGGTGGGTCAACGACCCATCCATATGCCGGGCAATTAAACCATAATTAAGGATCGTTGACTCTACTCTACGACTGGTAAGTCGTGGGGAAAACTCATCCGCAGATTTGCGAAACGCGCAACAAAATAAGAAACGAAATATTGTTACATGGAAGCAGGAAACCTGTACCCGCTCAGACAGATGCCGTCCTGACTTAATTATTTAATCGTTCCTTGAAATTTGAAACGAATGTTAATAAATCTTTAATTGACTTTTTTAGAAAAACCTTTATAATATGTCGTGTACGATATAATCGCATATGATATATAGGAGACGACATGAAACCCTTGTTCACCACCTCTGTCACAGCCACCGGCGGCCGGAACGGAAAAGTCACCAGCCAGGACGGCGTGCTGCAAATGGAAGTCAGGATGCCAAAAGAATTGAAAGGCCCCGGCGGCGCTTTCACCAACCCGGAACAGTTGTTTGCCGCGGGTTACGCGGCCTGTTTTGACAGCGCCCTGAATCTCGCCGCCCGCCTGGAAAGGAAGAAGATCGGATCCGCGGTCACCGCCACCGTGGGCTTAAAAGTAGCCGGCCTGTCAGGCATGGACCTGGTGGTCAGTTTGGACGTAAAAGTGGACGGCGTCGAGAAGGATGTCGCGCAAAAGCTGTTGGAAAAAGCCCACAAGCTCTGCCCCTACTCCAAAGCCATCCGCAACAACGTGGATGTCACCATCAACCTTGTTTAAGCGGAACCTGTTATTCTAAAACGGAGCAAAATAATGACTGAAAATTTTTATGATTTTTCAGCCCTGAACATGGAAGGCGAAAAAATCGACATGAAAGAATTTGCCGGAAAGACCCTTTTGGTAGTCAACACCGCCAGCAAATGCGGGTTGACACCCCAGTATGTAGGTTTGGAAGCTCTGTACCGCAAATATCATGACCAGGGTTTGGTGGTTTTGGGCTTTCCGTGCAACCAGTTTGCTAACCAGGAGCCCGGCGATGAAAAAACCATAGCTGGCCAATGTCTGCTCAATTACGGGGTCACCTTTCCGGTTTTTACGAAGGTGGATGTCAACGGCAAAGACGCGCATCCGATCTTCAAGTACTTGAAAAGGGAGCTTAAAGAATTCGGGGGCAGCGCGATCAAATGGAATTTCGCGAAATTCCTGGTGGATTCGACAGGCACGCCGGTCAAACGTTTTTCTCCGCTCACCGCGCCGACAGACATCGAAAAGGATATAATCAAGCTCCTGAATTAGAAACTGTTGTTTTGCCAGCGCACGCAGCGCGAATTGGAGAAGTGTGAAATGGCTTACGAACAACTCAAATTAGAGAACCAACTTTGCTTTCCGGTCTACGCCGCCTCGCGCTTGATCACCCGGGAGTATCAACCCCTGCTCGACAAGCTGGAAATTACCTATCCGCAGTACCTGGTGTTGATGGTCTTGTGGGAGAAAGACGGCCTCAGCGTGAACGAGATCACCCAAAGGTTGATCTTGAACACTAACACCATCACCCCCATTTTAAAACGCATGGAAGCCCAAGGCATCATCCAACGCAAGCGGTCTGACGAAGACGAACGCCGGGTAATCGTCACGCTCACGCCCAAAGGGGAGCGGTTGCAAAAGGAAGCTTCGATGATCCCCGAAAAACTGGTGGAGCGATTGGTCTCCGAAAAAGTCTCCCTGGCAGAGTTGAAAGGCTTGAAAGATCAGCTCTATAAGATCATTGACCTGCTCAATACAGAAGTCCTGTTAAAAGAAGTGACAAATAATGAGAATTGATTATTTTAATTTCTCAATTTTTACATATTTTTCATTTTTTCCCCCTTGACAACTCCTCACGGTCGGGTAAACTAGAGGACATTATGGCACAGTACCTGTTCGTTAAGCAGCTCAAGAAACTTTCCCCACTCACCACCAGGGTGCGCGGGCTTGCAGCCGTTTAGACAGGTAACTCAAACCGTTTGAATCGAAAGCAGAAAGCTCCCCGTCCTGGGGAGCTTTTTTTGTATCTCATCTTTGGAGGATGGACTCATGGCAGAAATTTTAGACAGCACCTTGCGCGAAGGGGAACAGACCCCCCTGGTGAACCTGATGGTCGATGAAAAGATCGAGATCGCCCGCCGGCTCGACCAGGTGGGCGTGGAAATGATCGAGGCCGGCGACCCCAGCGTGTCGCCCAACGTCTTTCAGGCGGTCAAACGCATCGCCGCGCTCGGACTCAAGGCCGAGATCGTGGCGCATTCCCTGGCCACCCGCGGCGGCATCGCCAAGGCCAAAGACTGCAACGCCGACCGTGTGGTGGTCTTCTTCCCCACGTCCAAGATCCACCTGGACGCCAAGATGCACAAGAACCAGGACGAGGCCGTGGACTGGATCTGCGAGCACGTGCGCTACGCCCGTGAGCTGGGCCTTAAAGTGCGCTACACCCCCGAAGACGCCACCCGCACGGACTTTGAATTTTTGGTGCGCGTGTGCAACGCCGCCATCGAGGCCGGCGCGGACCGCATCAGCTTTGCCGACACGCTGGGTATCATGACCCCCAGCCAGATGTACGAGCGCGTCAAAGAACTGCGCGCCCGCCTGGCGCCCTGCAAGATCGATCTGCACTGCCATGACGACTACGGCCTTGCGCTGGCCAACGCCCTCGAGGGTATCCGCGCCGGGGCGGATTGCGTCCACACCACGGTTAACGGCATGGGCGAGCGCACCGGCATCCCCGACCTGAGCGAGACGATTTTGGCCATGCGCAACCTGATGGGCATCGACCAATACAACCTGAGCCCCCTCACCGACCTGGCCGCCTACGTGGAAAAAGTGACCGGCTTCTTCGTGGCGCCCAACAAACCCGTCACCGGCTTGAACGCCTTTTCACATAAAAGCGGCGTGCACACCAATGGCGTTTTGAAAGACCCGCGCACCTACGAGAACTTCGATCCCGCCCTGCTCGGACGCGAACGCCGCATCGTGATCGACAAATACACCGGCAAGCTGGCCGTGGAAGCCCGCCTGGCCGAGTTCGATGTGCACGTCACCCCTGAGGAACTGGCGCAGATCGTGGACGAGATCAAACGCATCGGCGACGAGCACAAGTTCCTGCACGACGCGGATATCATCGACGTGGCCGAGCGCGTCACCGGCAAGATGATCGACATCTTCCCCAAAGACATTAACGCCATCGTCATGGTGGCCGTGGAAAGCCACGTCTATACCACCTCAGTGGTGCGCCGTCTGAAAAACCTCAAACAAGTCTCCAATGTATATGAACTGACCGGAGACTACGACATCACCGCTTACGTGAAGGTAGCCACCACCACCGACCTGAACAACTTCATCGAAGAAATGCGCGCCATGCCTGGCGTGAAAAACACGGATACGCGTGTGGTCCTGAAAAAATACGCCGAGAACGGCCATTCCTGATCGTGATTCATAGGAGCTCATTATGGGAACTTTAGTAGAAGAGATATTCAGCCGCCGCCTGGGGCGCTCCGTGCGCGCCGGCGAGATCGTGCTGGTGGACGTGGACGCCATCATGTCGCATGACAACACCACCCCCCTGGCCATTATGGCTTTCAGCGAGATCGGCAAACCCATCCGCGACGCCGCGAAGATCGTCATCCATTTCGATCACGCCTACCCGGCCCCCAACCAGCTGGCCGCCGAGAACCAGCAGAAGATCGTTAAATTCATCCGCGCGCAGGGCATCGATAATTTCTTTCACCGCGGCGTCTGCCACCAGGTGATGATCGAAGAGGGCTTCATCCGCCCAGGTGGGATCGTCATCGGCGGGGACTCGCACACCGTCACCTACGGCGCGCTGGGCTGCTTCGCCGCCGGCCTGGGATCCAGCGAGATCGGCGCCGCTTGGATCACCGGCAAGACCTGGTTTAAGGTACCCGAGACCATCCTCGTGCGCCTGGAAGGCCGGGCCCCCGCGGGCGTCTATTCCAAAGACGTGATGCTCGCGCTGGCCGGCCAGCTCGGCATGGACGGCGCGACCTACAAATCACTGGAATTCGCGGGCTCTTACATCGAGGACCTGCCCGCCCACCAGCGCATCGTCTTTTCCAATATGTCCGTTGAGTTGGGCGCCAAATGCGGCCTGATCGCCCCCGACCAAATCACCCTGGATTACCTGGCCAACGAGACCAAAGCCCGGCCGCCCTTTGAACCGTTCGCGGCCGTGGAGCCCGTCTATGAACGCGTGATCACCC
The DNA here is from genome assembly GCA_964570925.1 of uncultured Anaerolinea sp. Classification (GTDB taxonomy): domain Bacteria; phylum Chloroflexota; class Anaerolineae; order Anaerolineales; family Anaerolineaceae; genus UBA6107. Next base: position 5,838 of record CAZNAF010000037.1, on the reverse strand, counting down.
TGGATGTCTCACAGCTCCAGCCCATGGTGGCCTGCCACCCGGACGTGGACAACGTCAAACCACTGGGCGAGGTGGCCGGCCTGGAGATCGACCAGGTTTACCTGGGCACCTGCACCAACGCCCGCTACGAAGACCTCGAGATCGCGGCCGGTATCCTCAAAGGGCGCCAAGTGAGCCGCTTCACGCGCACCCTGGTGACCCCAGCCAGCCAGACCATCTACGAGAAAGCCCTCGCCAACGGCCTGATCCAGATCTTTTTGGATGCCGGCTGCACGGTCAACGCCCCCGGCTGCGGCGCCTGCATCGGACGCCACGGCGGCATCCTTGCCCCGGCCGAGCGCGCCTTCACCACCATGAATCGCAACTTCATCGGCCGCATGGGCAGCCCGGAGGCCGAGATCTACCTGGGCAGCCCGGCCGCCGCGGCCGCCACGGCCATTGAAGGGCGCATCGCCGATCCGCGCCCCTACCTCGCACAAGGAGTTTGAAATGTCACGAGCCTGGAAATTTGGAGAGAATTTAAACACCGACGAGATCATCCCGGCGCGCTTTAATCTGACCATTGACCCGCAGGAACTGGCCAAGAAGGTCTTTTGCGAGGTTTATGCCGAATTTGCCCCCAATGTGCAACCCGGAGACGTGGTGGTGGCCGATGCCAACTTCGGCTGCGGTTCCTCGCGCGAACACGCGCCCGTGGCCATCCGCGGCGCGGGCGTCAAATGTGTCATCGCGGCTTCCTTCGCGCGCATCTTCTTCCGCAACGCCATCAACATCGGCCTGCCCATCCTCGAGTGCCCCGAAGCGGCCGCCGGCATCAGCGATGGCGACGAGGTGGAGGTGGACCTTTCAAAAGGCATCATTTACAACCGCACAAAAAACACGCAGTTCCAGGCCGCCCCCCTGCCCGATTTCGTATTAAAGATCGCCGAAGCCGGTGGATTGGTCAATTTCCTTAAAGAGCATGACCTCGAGGAGCTTTCGGCATGACGGCCTACCGCATCTGCCTGCTGCCCGGGGACGGCATCGGCCCCGAAGTGACCGCCGCCGCCCGCCGCGTGTTAGAAGCTCTGCCCCTGCAATTCGAATTCATCGAAGGCGCCATCGGCCTGGCCGTCTGGCAGGAACGCGGCGACCCCCTGCCGCCCGAAACCCTGACCATGATCAAAGATGCCGACGCCACCCTGTTTGGCGCGGTCACCACCCCGCCCGATATCGCCAATTACCGTTCCCCGGTGCTGCGCATGCGCCAGGAACTCGACCTTTACGCCAACCTGCGTCCCTGCCGCTCCATCCCGCACGCAAGTTCGCGCCCCGGCATCGACCTGCTGGTGGTGCGCGAGAACACCGAAGACCTTTACATCGGACGCGAACGGCTGGAAGATAATGGCGACACCGCCATCGGCGAGATGCTGATCACCAAACGCGCCTCCGAGCGCATCGCCCGCGCCGCTTTCGAACAAGCCCGCTCGCGCGGCTTGAAGAAAGTGACCGTGGTGCACAAGGCCAACGTGCTGCGCCAGACCAGCGGACTCTTCAGGCGCACCGCCCTCACGGTCGCGCAGGAGTATCCCGAAATCCAATGCGAAGACATGCTGGTGGATACCTGCGCCATGGAACTCATCCGCGCGCCGGAGCAATTCGGCGTGATCGTGACCACCAACCTGTTTGGCGACATCCTCTCAGATGAAGCCTCCATGCTGGTGGGCGGGCTCGGCCTGGCCTGCTCGGGTAACATCGGCGCGGAGACGGCCGTCTTTGAACCCGTTCACGGCAGCGCCCCCAAACTGGCCGGGCGCGACGAGGCCAACCCCCTGGCGGCCATCCTCAGCGCCGCAATGCTGCTCGACTACCTCGGTGAAAGTGAACAGGCCCGCCGGGTGGAGGCAGGTGTACGTGTCGCCATCACAACGCAGCAGGTCACCCCTGACCTGGGCGGCAGCCTGGGAACACAAGCCGCTGCCGATGCCGTCATTCAACGACTGGGAGAGAACCAATGAAACGAATCGGATTCCTGTATTCCCGCCTGCGCGTGGAAGAAAAACTGCTGCTGGAAGAGATCAAAAGCCGGCCCGGCGTGGAACTGGTGACCATCAGCGATGACAATCAATTTTTCGAGCTTGACCGCCTGCCTGAAAAGGTGGATGTGCTCTTCGAGCGCTCGGTTTCTTATTCGCGCGGGCTGTATATCTCGCGCATCTTCGCCGCCAACAGCGTCCCCGTCGTCAACGACCCCGCGGTGGCCGAACGCTGCGGAGACAAGTACATCACCAGCCAGTTGCTGGTCAGCGCCGGCATCCCCACCCCGCGGGTGCTGATGGCCTTCTCAGAGGAATCCGCCCTGGCCGCCTGCGACGAACTGGGCTACCCCTGCGTGCTTAAGCCCGTGGTGGGGTCGTGGGGCCGCCTGCTGGCCAAAGCCGACAATCAGGCCAGCGCCGAATCCATCATCGAACACAAATCCCTGCTGGGCGGGGTGAACCACCAGATCTTCTACATTCAGGAATACATCCAGAAACCCGGACGCGACATCCGCGCCTTCGTGGTGGGCGAGGAACCCATCGCGGCCATCTACCGCACCTCACCCAACTGGATCACCAACACCGCCCGCGGCGGGGTCGCCAGCAACTGCCCGCTCAGCGACGAGATCAAAGTCCTCTGCCGCCGTACCGCCAAAGCCGTGGGCGGCGGGCTGCTTGCGGTGGACCTCTTCGAGTCGCCCGAGGGATACTCGGTCAACGAGGTCAACCACACCATGGAGTTCCGCAACAGCATCACCACCACCGGGGTGAACATCCCCGCGCGAATGGTCGATTACGTAATCGAAAAAGCCGGCTAGTAAAAATAAATATTCTCCTCCTAACCCTGGCCCCTCTCCGATCCGTCCTCGTGAGAGGGGCTCAGGAGGAGTAAAAAAAGCCCCGGCATCCACGAGTGTGCCGGGTTTTCGTTCATTGTGCTACGGGGTAAACGCCTTCACGGAATTCCCGCGGGGTCACCCCCAGCCACTTCTTAAAGGCCTTGCGAAAGGCGCTGGGTTCCGAGAATCCCAGCAGGTAGGTGATCTGTTCCACTGTGTAATCTTCACGCAGATACTGTTTGGCCAGGCGCTTGCGGATATCGGTCAGCAGGTCGCTGAAAACCGCCCCTTCGCCCTCCAACCGTTTCTGCAGTGTGCGCACGCTGACCGCCATTTCGCGCGCCACCTTTTGAATGGTCAGGGATTCGTCATCCAGGCGTGCCAAAATGATGCGCGTGACGGCGTTGGTGAATTCCTTGTCCTCATCCATGCCGGCCAGGAATTCCCGCGCGTATTGCTCAAAATATTCCTTCAGGGCTTCGTTGGCCATCAAAACCGGCGTGCTACCCAGCGCCAGGTCGATGGTCATCGAGGTCTGTTTTTGCCCGAAATAGACAGGGCAGCCAAAAAAATCCTCGTACTCCGCCATGGAAGCCGGCGCCGGGAAGGTAAAGGTCACCTCCCACGGACAGAGGCGCTGTCCCGTCAGCGTACGCACCATGCGCACCAGGCTGGTCAGCGCGGATTCGAAGCAGTGGCGCGACATTTTGGGTGCGTGCGGAGGCGTGGAAAAAACGAGCTTCAACTTGTTGAAATGCAGGTACGGTGTGGATTCGATCAGGTTGCCGATGATGCGCGAGTAACGCCCGGATTTCTCCATCGCCTCGGCCAGGGTGCCGCAGTTCATCATCAGGTAACCCAAAATGGACCAACTACCCGGTTCCGCATATTGACCCATGTGAAAACCAAAATTGGCATCCTCCACGTATGCTGCCGCCGACTCCTGGATCTTCAGATAGGTCTCGATGGGAATGCGGCTGTCGGGCGCCTTGACCGATTCAGGATCCACGTTAATGGAGCGCAGGAACTCGTCCACCTCCACGCGCAGGGAACGCAGGTAAAGGAACATCTGTGAAAGCACGGTTACGCAGACCGTGATCGGCTCGGGGTTTGGGTGTTTGAACATGGATTAATCATACCCGAATTGCGCCAAATGACACAAAAGATACAGCAAAGGTCATGGTTTGAAAGCTTCATTAAGAGTATGCTTAAGCTAGAAAAATGTGGTTCAAGGAGAAAAAATGACCTCAAAGATCCTGCTTCCCGCCGCGTTGATGCTGCTTACCCTCGCGCTTGGATTTTGGCTGTCAGCTTCAGGCAGACCGTACAAGAACGGCCTCTTCACCCCTCACAAATTGCTGGCCCTGGCCGCCGTGGTGCTGCTCGTCCTCAAGGTCGTGGACCTGATGAAAGGCTCACCCCTTCAGACCTTGCTCACCATTTTGATCGTACTGGCCTGCCTGAGCGTGGTAGCGCTTTTCGGCACCGGTGCCTTGATGAGCATTCAGAAATCATTCACAGCCAACTGGCCCCTGCTTCACGGGATCGCCGCCTTCCTGCTCGTCGGTTCTGCATCAGGACTCATTTATCTTTTACGCTGACAAACCAGGCAAACAAGGAAACCAGACATGGATAGCACTGAAGAAAATCCCAATAAATTAACCCCGGCAATATGGCTCAGCGCTTTCACGGCCTTGCTCACGGGTGCGGCTTCCCTCGCAGGCGTTCTGCAGCGTGAAAGGGTCTACCCCACCCGTGAACTGCTTTCTGGGTTGCTGACCAACGATGTGGTGAATCTCGTCATCGGGCTGCCTGCGCTGGTGCTCAGCCTCCTGTCAGCCCGTCGGGGCAGCCTGACCGGCCTATTGTGCTGGCCGGGAGCCCTGCTCTACATCTTCTACAACGCGATGATCTACCACCTGGCCATGCCTGCGTCGAGGTTCTATTTCCTTTACCCCACGCAAGCCGTGCTGAGCCTGGCTGCCTTCGTCTTGCTGGTCAAAGCCGTCCCCGGCGGGGAAATCAGGCAAAGGCTGGAGGGCAGGGTCGCCGAGAGATGGTGTGCCGGGTTGGTGATCGGCTTGGGAGTCCTTTATTTCGTTCGCGCCTCTTTGCTCCTGGTAGCTGCCTTCTCACAAGGCACTCTAAAATTGACCCCGGAGACAGCCACCCAGATCGCCGACCTGCTTGTGATGCTCTTATGGGTCGGTTCAGGTGTTCAACTTTGGAGGCACCGCGATTTTGGATACCAGACCGGCCTGGGGATTCTCTTTCAAAGCGTCACCCTTTTCGCGGGCTTGATCCTTTTCTTTTTATTACAGCCCTGGCTGACCGGCGCGCCGGTTCCCGTCACAGATTTGATGGTGATTTTGGTTATGAGCCTGGCCGCTGTCATCCCCTTCGTGCTGTTCCTGCGCGGGACGTTAAAAAATCGGAATGAAAGATGATGCCTATCTCTAACCGTTCCCTTTTTTTGGAAACCAAACCGTCAAAGAGGTGGATCCCGATGCATGCGATTCATCTTTAGCGATAATACCCTCACCCCCCATCGAATGACCTTTACCTTGATCCGATCTTGCCCCCTCTCCAACGGGAGTGATCACGCCCTCAAATCTTCAGACTCCCGTTGGAGAGGGGGGACGGGAGTGAGGTAAGCAAGTAATCATCTCAATACTTTTGGTCTATAGCTTCAAGGTTTTCAAAAATGGATTAATCTTTCTGGGATTTTATACGAAAAACCGTCTTCATTCACACATCAAACTTTAAACAACAACTATTTTTATGCGATGGTTGAAGAAACATCCCTTAACCGATCCTAAGATTATGAAATCCTATATTAAAACAAGGGCACAACCGTTCGATTGTGCCCTTGCGTGATCACCTCAATGTCTATTTCACGATGCGTGGGTTGACCCAGTAGGCCCAATCCTGGGCGGAACTGCCGTTGGTCACCACCTGCAGCACGAAATTGACCTTCTTGC
>CAZNAF010000036.1:0-23810 GCA_964570925.1 uncultured Anaerolinea sp. | reverse complement strand
TGGAGTAGAATCTAAGCGCCACCTGAACCAGTGCTTACCCTCGACCCTCGCACTGTCAGTTGTTTTTTTGGAGGAACCAAGTTGGCTAACATTAAGTCTGCAATTAAACGCAACAAACAAAATGAAAAGCGACGCCTTCGCAACCGCGTCTATCGCGGGGTTGCACGCACCTTTGTCTCACGTGCACGCGTCGCCATCACCGGTAAAGACGAAGAAGCCGCCAAGGCGGCTACGCTCGCCGCGATCTCGGCGCTCGATAAAGCCGCGCAGAAGGGTGTCATTCACAAGAATAACGCCGCGCGTCGCAAGAGTCGCCTGATGAAATCGCTTGCCGCGCAAAAGTAAGATTTCTTCAAGCAATCAAGCGGGAGGGTTTCCTCCCGCTTTTGCGTTAAGAATGGAATCTTAAAACGCTATGATATAATCCACTTGCTCAACTCATTACCGCTTGGGAAATTAAAATGTTCGAAAAAGAACTGGCGCTGTTATCCGAAAAAATTGAAAAGATCCTCATCGAAAAAGACCTGCCGGAATGCGAAGTGCGCTGGTCCTGGATCCCTTTTAACGGGGAGTGGGGCATTGCCACGTCATTTTTCCAGCTCGCTGCAAAATCTTTTGGCTCTGAGAAAGGCAACGTAGGGCAGCGCGCCGCAGAGATCGCCCGGAACTTGGCAGATATGCTGACACTACCGGATGGATTTTCGAAGATTGAAGCGGTGAATGGTTACCTGAATCTTTATTTTTCACCCTCTGAATACACACAACGCATCGTGGATGAGGTTTTAAGACGCGAGAAAGAATACGGCAAGAGCGACCCGCTGGGCAAGAAAATCATGATCGAGTTCTCCCAGCCCAATACCCATAAAGCCTTTCACGTCGGACATTTACGCAGCGCCTTTTTGGGAGACGTGCTGGCCAGGATCACATCGGCAGCCGGTTACGAGGTTGTCAGGGCGAATTATCCGGGCGACATGGGGCTGCACGTCATCAAGTGGCTGTGGAATTATCTCAAATTCCACAATGGTGAAAAGCCTGAAAAAGACATCACCCGCTGGATGGGTGAGATGTATGCCGAAGCCAACCGCCGCCTGGAAGAAGATCCTGATCTGGAAAGCGAAGTACGCGCCATCTACACTCGCTGGGATCAAAAAGACCCGGAAGTGGTCGACTGCTGGAAGGAAACGCGAGAATGGTCATTGACCGGCTTTCGGGAAATGTATGAAAAACTGGATATCAAGTTTGATGTCTATTACTTCAATTCGATGTTCGAAGAACCCGGCAAAGAAATCGTCGCCGACCTGATCAAGCGCGGCATCGCCGAAGACGAACGTGCCAGCGGCGGCGCGGTGATCGTCAAACTGGATGAAAAGCTCGGTCTGACACAGGAAAAATATCGTGTCATCGTGGTACAGCGCTCTGACGGTACGGCTCTTTACGCCACGGAAGACCTGGCCCTGGCGCGGCAAAAATTCCTAGATTACCCGGACCTTGATAAATCTTATTATGTTGTAGACGTGCGCCAGTCCCTCCATTTTCTGCAGGTTTTTAAGACCCTCGAGATCGCCGGGTATGATTGGGCTACCAAATGCCAGCATGTCTCTTACGAACTGGTCAACCTGCCCGGCAACGTGGTCATGGCCTCCAGAGAGGGAACGGTCGTCCTCCTTGAAGACTTGCTGCGTGAGGCAACTTCACGGGCATTGGAAGTGGTGCGGGAGAAAAACCCTGACCTGAGTGAAGAAAACAAGTTGAAAATTGCGGAAGCCGTCGGTATCGGCGCGATCAAATTCCCCATGTTCTCGCGGGAGAGCGGCAAGATCGTTACCTTCGACTGGGAGTCCGCCCTGGATTTCAACGGCCAGGCGGCGCCCTACATCCAATACGCCTACGTGCGTGCCAACAGTATCCTCAAAAAGTATAACGCGCCGCTACCTGCATCCCTGGCACCTGGCGAGGGTTTAACACCGTCAGAGATCGCCCTGATCGACCTGATCGGCCGCATGCCCATCGAAATACAAAAGGCGGCAAAGGAATTAAAACCTCTTACCGTTTGTAATCTATCTTATGACCTTGCAAAGGCCTTTAATGATTTTTACGTTCAGTGTCCTGTTTTAAATGCCGATGAGCCGGTAAAAAGCACAAGGCTGCGTCTTGTGGCAGCCGCAAAACAGGCCATCGAAAATAGTTTGGCGTTACTGGGCATCACAGCCCCACAAGCGATGTGAAAATAGCTCATAAACCAAATTATTACAGGAGATGATCCAAAATGACCAGAATCAAAACATTGATCATGGGGGCAGCCGGTCGCGATTTTCACAATTTCAACGTTTTTTACCGCGACAACAAGGATTATGAAGTCGTTGCTTTCACTGCCACTCAGATCCCGAACATTGAGGGACGTAAATATCCTGCCGCGCTGGCTGGCGAACTCTATCCTGCCGGCATTCCCATCTACCCCGAAATCGACCTGGTAAAACTGATCGCTGACTTGAAGGTGGACCAGGTGGTCTTTGCCTACAGTGACGTCCCGCACGAATTCGTAATGCACAAGGCTTCGATCGTTATGGCTGCCGGTGCGGATTTCAAAATGATGGGTACCCACACGACCCAGGTGAAATCCAGCAAACCCGTGGTTTCCGTCTGCGCGGTGCGCACGGGTTCGGGCAAGAGCCAAACCACCCGCCGGGTGTCTATGATCCTGCGCGACATGGGTTACAAGGTGGCGGCCATTCGCCATCCCATGCCTTATGGCGACCTTGTTAAACAAAAAGTACAACGCTTTGCTACCTACGCCGACCTGGATAAACACGAATGCACGATTGAAGAGCGGGAGGAATACGAACCGCATCTTGATAACGGTGTGATCGTTTACGCCGGTGTCGATTACGAAGCCATCCTGCGCCAGGCCGAAAAGGAAGTGGATGTGGTCTTGTGGGATGGAGGCAATAACGACTTTCCGTTTTACAAATCGGATCTCAACATCGTTGTCGCCGATCCGCATCGCAGCGGCCATGAATCCACTTATCACCCGGGCGAAACGAACTGCCGCATGGCGGATGTTTTCGTGATCAACAAAGTGGATACAGCAGACCCTGAAAAGGTGATCGCCGTGCGCAGCGCCTTGCACCAGATGAATCCGGGCGCGGTAGTTATCGAGGGCGCTTCTCCTTTGTTCGTCGATGATCCGGATGCTATCCGTGGGAAACGCGTGCTGGTGGTGGAAGACGGGCCAACCCTGACGCATGGAGAGATGAAATATGGCGCCGGCTGGATCGCGGCGCGCAGGTTTGGCGCGGCCGAGATCGTGGACCCGCGTCCGTACGCGGTGGGTACGATCCACGAAACCTATTTGAAATATCCCGGCACCGGTAATATCCTTCCGGCCATGGGCTATGGCGACAAGATGACCAAGGACCTGGAAAAGACCATCAACAAGTTGGATGTTGACCTTGTCATTTCGGCGACTCCCATCGACCTGAACCGCATCATCAAGGTCAACAAGCCCATGCAGCGCGTCCGATATGAACTGCAAGAGATCGGCCAGCCGACATTAAGCGAGATCTTAAAGGCTAAATTCGGCAAATAAATTCACTTTTTTGGCTCAGGAATCTGATGTACACTGAACGATATCAGCGCATCCGGATTCCTGAGTCTTTTTGGAAAGCAAGCGCATGTTTATCGATGAAGCAAAAATCTATGTTCGGTCAGGCCGCGGCGGCGCGGGAATGATGCATTTCCACCGCGAAAAATATGTGCCGCGGGGCGGGCCGGATGGCGGAGATGGCGGCCGGGGGGGAGACATCATCTTCAAGGTGAAAGCGACCCTGAATACCCTGCAAAGTTTTCGTTACAAACGAAAGTACATTGCCCAAGACGGTGCCAACGGCGGGCCGAGCAACATGACCGGCAAGTCCGCCCCAGACCTGATCATTCCGGTTCCTCCGGGTACCCTCCTCTACGATGAGGAGAGCGGAGAACTACTGGGCGACCTGCTGCAGCCCGGTGAAGAATTGCGCGTGTGCAAGGGCGGGCGAGGCGGCCTGGGCAATCAGCATTTTGCCACCTCACGCAACCAGGCGCCGCGTACCGCTGAAAAAGGGGAACCCCCTGAAGAAAAGAACCTGAGGCTTGAATTAAAACTGCTGGCCGATATCGGCCTGGTGGGTGTTCCCAACGCCGGAAAATCAAGTTTCTTGGCGGCGGTTTCGAACGCCACACCCAAGATCGCGGATTACCCCTTCACCACCATTGAACCCAACCTGGGGGTCGCCAATCTGGATGAAGAGACCTCCTTTATCTTGGCCGACATCCCCGGGTTGATCGAGGGTGCCCATCAGGGCGTGGGGCTGGGGGATGCCTTTTTAAAGCATATTCAACGCACGCGTGTGCTCATCCACATCCTGGATGGCATGGCGGAAGACCCCCTGGCGGATTTCAGCCAGATCAACGCGGAACTGGCCCTGTTTGATCCGGCCCTGGGGCAAAAGCCCATGCTGGTGGCAGTAAACAAGATCGACCTGCCTGACGTGCAGGAAAAATGGCCGGCTATAAAGAAGGCCCTCAATAAAAAGAAAATCACTCCTTTTGCGATCTCCGCGGTGACGCATGAAAACCTGAATACCGTGTTATGGAAAGCGCATGAACTGCTTCAACAGGCACCCGAAGTGAAGGTCGTCCAGACCCTGCCGGTTTACAAACCCGAGCCTGACGCGAGAGACTTTACCATCCATCGCGAATCGGACGGCGGATGGCGGGTGAAGGGAGCGGCCATCGAGAGGGCGGCGGAAATGACATATTGGGAACACGACGGATCGATCCGTCGCTTTCACCGCCTGATGGTCACGCTGGGAGTGGATGACGCCTTGCGCAAAGCCGGTATCGAAGAGGGAGACACCGTGTATATTAATGATTACGAACTGGAATGGCAGGATTAAGGAAAGGCTTGCATGCGCATCGGCATTTTTGGCGGAACTTTTGACCCCCCTCATGTAGGGCATCTGATCCTGGCGGAAGAATGCCGCACCCAGATGCAGCTTGACCTGCTGCTCTGGGCGGTCACCGATAACCCTCCTCACAAGCGGTATGCCCATGTCAGTCCCATCGAGCAGAGGGTTGACCTCGTGCAAATGGCCATCCACGGGAACCCGCATTTCGTATTATCGAGGATCGACATCGACCGCCCGGCGCCTCATTACGCAATCGACACGGTCAACCTCCTGCGCAACGAATACCCTGCTTCCCAGCTTTTCTACCTCATGGGCGGAGATTCATTGCACGATCTGCCCACCTGGAACCGGCCCCAGGATTTTATACGCGCCTGTGACGGCATCGGGGTCATGCGCCGCCACGCCGATAACGTCGATCTTGAATCGCTGGAGAAGGTCTTGCCCGGAATTTCTAACAAAGTAAGCATCGTTGAAGCTCCCATCCTTGAGATCTCTTCAAAACAGATCAGGCAAAGGATTCGGGAACAGATGGGCTATCGCTATTATTTGCGTGACGCGGTGTATCAGGCCATTAATGAACTGGGGTTATATCAATAAAGCCCGCTCGGAAAATTAAAATTCGGCTTTACAAGTATGGTAAGAATTGACGCAGGGGCTTCCCCAGGCAGCTTCTATCTTTCTTTCCGTAACATCTATGACCATGCTGACGATGGTCTTTTCACGGTCCAGGGGGGCATCCTCAAAAATGGAATGATTGCAGATCGACTCTGGATAGTTGACATGATCGCGCAGGATCGCCTGAAGCGTTTCGGCAGTATGTTTGTTCTCTTGCTTTAGCAGATGCAAAGCTCGATGATAGCGCACCCTTGTGTGGATCAATTCATCGGGTTGGTTTTCGATGGCTTGCATTTTTGGCGAAAGGTAATGATTCGTATGTACCAAATAACCCTCTTCACCATAGAGGATGTCAAATTTATATGCGGAAACCTCGACATTGTAGATCTCTCCACATTCATGGGCAAGAAGGTGGTTGTAACCGGCTGCCCGCAGGGGAACCAGGGAGCGGTGGATGGCCTCGCCGATGGTTTTCGCACCTAAAATTGCTCTTGAAACGATCACGCGCGGGATGCCGATGCGCGTGTCGTTGGGGTAAACCGTGTCGCAACACTGGCAAATTCCGGCTTCATTAATACCGATGTTTGGCAGCAGCCCTCCATAAGACATTGCCAAAAAGGGCGGTTCATCCTCCAAAGAGGCATGCACCAGATAGACATCCGGCTCGTCATCTGGCAGCCAGTCTTCATTGTGGGCGGCCAGTACATGGCGGTTCGCTGTGAATTGTTCATTGACCGCGAGGCTGGTACATTTGGTCAGATGAAGGGCGTCCATGGTGACGCCTTCCATGAAGTTCACCACGGCCAGCTCAACAATATTCACGTTTGCGCCTTCTGACATGCCAGCCAACTCGTCCATGTATTGTGGATAACGTTCCTGAACGAAGGGCATGTATTTTCTGGCCTGGTTCTTCGCGCCTTCCCAGGTCAGACGCAAACCAGAGAAAGCGGAATCGATCAATTGATGTGCGTTGTCAATACTGTGCCATATATTTTCACGCAAGGCCTCACCCAATTGTTGGCCAAAATCTTTATGTCCGCCTTTTACGCGGATCAAGGGAAGGACATTTTTGTGAGTTTGTGATGGATCAGGATTCATAAAATTATTATAGAGGAGAAACGCAATTCATGCTTACAGAAATCTTTTTATCATCGAAGCTTGATACCGCAAAAGGTTTTTTCCACCAATACGTATTTCACTTTGAAAAAGAGAAGGATCTAAAGCGTGTAAATAGTAGCGGTCATTTTGAGGAGTAAGATTTTTCCCATTTTTCTACAGCTGCCAGCGCTTCCGGCGTTCCGATCCTTTTTAATGTTTTGGCTGCTTCAACAGATACCGATGACTTGCTTTTATCAGGATCTGAAAGAATGGGAATGACCGCAGAGACGGCATCTTTCATACGTTTTTTACCAATCGCCTTAAGTAAGGCAATTCTGATCTCGGGATCCGGATTTTGCAAATGCGGTATGACATTATCGATACCACATAAAAGCACAACAGCGGCTGCCAGGTCTCGCGTGTTGGAAAATTTCATACCGGCGACCAATTGATCAACCATATTTTTATCCACCGGTTGAGGAATTCCCATTTTTTCCAGCGCCCTAGCTGTTCCCCAACAGGTTCCGTCTGGCTTACCCACGTCTTCGATGAATTTTTTTAAGATGGCAGGAGCCGCGTCATTGATTCCGTTTTCAACCAAAGCATCGAGTGCTGCGCTTGAGACTGAGTAATTCGGATGATACATGGCTGCCAAGAGTTGCTGCTTTACGTTACTTTGACGCAAAAATTCCTGATAATACTGTTGATTTCTGAATGAAAAAACTAACTTCAAAACAGCATCATTATTAAAAATTTCCGAAATCGTCACTGTGGGAAGCCCATGGTCTTTATGTCCAAAAGGATTCACATAATTTTTATGAAGAGCCAATCTCACCAGGAAGGGGAGAAGGATGCCAATAACCGGCCAGACGAAACAAAGCCCACCCAGTGCCCCTAAAAAAAGTGAAAAAAGAATTTTCCCGGCCAGCGGTATATTACTTGGAGATTTCGTAAGAAAGATGATTGCGGAGCTTGCAAGAATGGAAACCGCCAATAAAATGATCGATTCTTTGGCGTACTGATTTTGTCTGACTGAATAATCTTTAATTTCTTTATCATGCGAGTTGCATAGTGGAATTTGAAATTGCATGGAAGCGAAAGCCAGTTTATCCACACGTCTCGCAATCGTGTAAGTCGTATTGGTCACTATTCTTCCCCTTGCTTTCAGCGGCACGTGAGTATCGGCTTTTTGCCCACAGATAGCGCACACATTGGGTAAAAACACGGTTGGGTAGTGATACCTGTACTGATCACCACCAAGGAGTTCCAAAACAATTAATTGGGTCACTTTCCAAATTTGCATCATATTCCCCTCCCAATATTAACGCCAGGTCATCTCTTATTGGATTTTTTAGGCTGATTCCTTTATTAAAACCAGTTTAGAGAAGTTTTAATTCCGATCCTTTGTGATAATTGACCTCATATTAAATTATCATTTCTGCAGAATGCATATTCAGAATATGATTCATTATAGCGACCTTTTTTTGATAAACAATATTCCTTTTCCTTACAATGGTTTTTAATCGAAAATGATATTAGATTTTTGGATAATTCAGTCCATAATCCGTTTGATCGGGCGGCGAGGAATCCTGATTTTCGAATGCCAAGCATAATCAACAAATAAAAAGACCCCGTTCACCGGGGTCTTACGATGGATCAATTTCTGTTTATCTTTGCTGGATCAATTTCAGGTTGCCCACTGCCATATCCAGATTGATGTCGATGAGTGCACCTTCACTGCCGCATTCATAAGTGTTGCCAGAGATCGTCCATGTGCCTTCTGCGTCTATGTTGCTGAGGCCGCTGTCAAAGGTGACGACGGCGCGGGCGTTCTCCGGGATGATGAGGGTCATGTCGCTCATCCCGGATTGGATGCGCACGGATATATCCTCCGGCATTTCACCACTGAAATCAAGCTTATAGGCTCCGACGCCGCTGTCAAAATAGATCTCAGAAACGTTGGCGTTGCCGAGGCCTAAAAGTTCGACATCCGATGCACCGGTCTTGTAAGAAAGGGTCTCCATTTTGATCGGGTTCAGCTGATCAAACTCTACAATAGTCTTGCTGGCTCCGTCTGAGATGGATAAGTTCGCGATCGAGAGCCCGCTCAAGTCCAACTCGCCGTCATAAGCGCCCGTAGAGAGTGAAAGGTCGATCGGGTAATTACCCAGAGAAAGATCCCAGTCATTCTTGATATCCCCATCAGGGATGCCTACATTGGACGTGTTCTTTTGTGAAATAGTGATGCCGTTGGCGCCGCGGTCAATTTCAGGTTTCCATGAATCCACGTTGTAGGTGATACTGCCTTCAACCAGTTGATCAGTCCCCTGGGCAAGGGTCAGTTTACCGGCGCCCATCTCGATGGACACCTTGTTAATTTCGGTTTCAGATACGGGAGGTTCACTGAATTCAAACGTCTCAACGCTACCCGTGTAAACGGTTGGAACATTGACGGTAAAGGAACAAGCCATGAGGGTCAAAGCGATCAACCCCAGGATAAGAATTTTTGCTGCTTTCATAAGAATACTCCAGTAATACTATTTTTCTTAGGCTGATGCACCAGGTGATTGTGGATCGGAAGGCTGCTCAGGCTCCACACCAGCATTCGTTGCGGGCGTGGCGGGGATGACAGCGTTTACCATTTTTTGTGCGTATTTTGCCGAACCGAATCTTGAAATCACCACGGCACCCAGTCCGAAAATTCCCACGAGGAAGCCGAAGATCCAGCCGACGCAGGGGATCAGGTCCGCGAAACCGGTAACCAGTCCAAGCATCAGGGTACCGATACCTGCCGCGATGGAGGGGTGCCAAAAGGTCTTGAAAAGGGTTGCCAGGCGTTGTCCAAGTTCCTGTCCGATCGCGATCCAGCCGTACAGGACGGATAATCCCAGAAGCATGGCCGTTAAAACGGACACCGGAATGAGGATCACCGTGATGGCCAGCAATACCAGCAGGATGGGCGCGATCACCAGGGTGAGCAACCCCACGCCGCCGGTCACCAGAGGTTCACGGGTGGCCGTGGAGGCCACGCGTTTGATCTGTTCAGGGAAGAGCAAGCCCAACACTACCGCGAGGGCGGCCATTGCCAAGGCCTGCAAGGCGGACCCAAGCATTTTTTCCAGCGCCGTTTTCTGTTTTGCAAATGGTAGATCCATCCCATCAGGATTGGAAAGATCAAAGTCAAAGAACTTCGGCGACTGCTCGGTGATCTCGCCGTTGATCTCGGCGAGGGGTGATTTCTTAATGGTCGCGCCGATCAACGAGATGTTCCCGTTGACAATGGCGGAATCGTCTATGTTCAACGCGCCGCCGATGGCGATGAAATCCCCGTTGACCGTTCCTCCAAGGGTTAAAGTGCCACCAGTAAGAAACACGTCACCGGTCATGGTGGATCCCTCCTCGAGGGTTGCGGTCCCGCCGATCACGGCCAGGTTGCCGATCAGTTCATCGCCTGATTCCAGACGATACGTATTGGCAAGGACGATCTGGTCTCCGGTGATCGTTTTGCCGGTCTCTTCTCCTGGTGTTTGAGCTGAAACGCTTGTTGCAGAAACCAGGAGTAAGAAAAGGAAAGCTGCTGCGATGAAAGGTCGAAAGATGTTTTTCATTTGTTCTGAACCCCTTTTGTGGAAATTCGCCATATTGATACGCCCCACGCGAAGGCGGCCAAACTGATCCAACCTGCCGTGAACAAACCGCCTATCACCAGTGTGATGGTTGGGGCAGTTGTTACAAAGCTTCGCATAAAGGACCACAGGCTTTCAATACCGCTAAAGATTTTTACGATCGTGCCAAGGAAACCCACCACCAGCGAGATCAACGAAAAATCAGGCAGCAGGATGATCGCCATGGCGATCGCCACGGCCCCAATTCCGCTGGTCAGGCTGATCAAGAGTGTCCTGGCCTGTCTGCGTTCCTGTTCTTTCTGCCGCAAGGCAAAATTGTTCGACCATCTCTTTACAAAACCCGAGGGAGCCTGTTTAACCGGCGAGGATTCCATCTGAGAACGCACCTTGTTCCAGGAGTGCTGCAACTGGTAACAACCGGGGCATTCCTTGATATGCCGGGTCAGCAGCTCCTGTTCTTGTGGAGAGATCTTTTCATCATCCAGGATCCAGTTTTCATAGGGCTGGTGATTCATTTTGCCTCCTCGTGTTGTTCAGGTTGGTGGGTTGACCTTCTGACATTAACTCTGCAAGCTGACGTCTGGATCGATGTAACCTGCTTTTCACTGCACTTACCGTTAAAGATAACATATTGCTTATTTCTTCCTCCGAACAATCATACCAATACTTTAAGATCACTGCTGCACGGTCTTGCGGGTTCAGTTTATTGATCAAGTTGTGCAGAGAGGCGTCTTCTTCATCCAGGCTGATGGTCTTTTCCGGGGTGGGTTCGTTGGGATTGCTGATGTCGAAATCCGGAAATTCATCCAGCTCAAAAATGGAGATCCGCCGCTTGCGTTGTTGATCGATACAAAAATGTGCAGCTATGGAGAGTAACCAGGTGATGAAAGAGCGTTGTGGATCATAGCGGTTAAAATTTTGCCAGGCTCTCCAAAATGTCTCTTGTGCGGCGTCTTCTGCCGCTCCGCTTTCACCCAGCATACGGTAGCACAAATTGTACACCGGCGTCTGGTAGGTCTCTACCAATGTGGTGAATGCGTCTTCGTCTCCATGGCGGGCTTTTTCAAGCCATTCCTGTTCCAGAGTGATCACAAGAGCCCCGTTAAGTTTTTGTATCTGAAAAATATACGCATCGGAGTGTGAAAGGTTGCAGGGTAAAAATTAGAAAAAATTAATCAAGCCGGCTGGTATTTAAGCTCTTAAAATACCATTTCTTCTTTGCCTGAAAGTTTATCGTTGATGCGATCCACGACCGTATCCAGGTGGCGGTTTTGATGCACAAAATCAAGGTCGTCAGTTTTCAGGGTCAGCACCGGGCATAGATCAAAGTGATCGATCCAGTCGTCGTAGAATGAATCTAAGAGCGAAAGGTAATCGCTGCTGATGGTAGATTCCATCTCCCGTCCACGTTTCTGGATGCGTTTCATTAACACCTCCACGGGCGCTTTCAGGTAGATCAAAAGGGATGGGGCAGGGAGGGACCTCACGACCAGTTCATAAACCTTGCGATAGGTGATGTAGTCCAGCTCACTGATATTGCCGAGGGAGTGTAAAGCTCTGGCAAAAATGAAAGCGTCTTCGTAGATCGATCGGTCAATAATGGCTGACCTCGGGTCATGATACATGTCAAGATGCTGCTGGGCGCGGTGGCCTAAAAAGAATACCTGCAAATGGAAGGACCAGGTTTTCATATCCGCGTAAAAATTCGGCAGGTAGGGATTATCCAAGACCGATTCGTAAGCGGTCTTCCAGCCCAATCGTTCTCCAATTCGTTCGGTAAGAGAAGATTTTCCAGACCCAATGTTACCCGCGACCAGGATGAGACGTTTGACCATTGTTTTCTCCGGTGAGCTAATTTTTTGCACCCCTATTATATGACAATCGCAGGTGGATGGGCCATGAATCCGGGATTCTGGTTCACAAGTGGTATAATTAGTCCGCTGTGAAAAGTCACAGCAAGAATCATCGCGCCTGGTTGGAGTGCCCTGCCGGTTTCGGACGGGCGCTTTTTTATGTGTGAAATGGAGTTTTTAATGAGTTTGTCTTTTACTGAATTGGGTCTGCAAACCGAATTGGTTCAGGCCGTCGAAAAAATGGGGTTTGTGCAGCCTACGCCCATCCAGGCTGAAGCCATTCCCCTTTTGCTTGGAGGAAGGGATTTTATCGGACAGGCCCAAACCGGCACCGGTAAAACCGCCGCTTTTATGCTGCCCCTGCTGCAACGGCTCGAGCAGCCAAAAGGGAAGGTGCAGGCTCTGGTGCTTGCCCCCACGCGTGAATTGGCAAAACAGGTGGCTGATGCCACCCTGCAGTTGGCCCAAAAAACAAAAGTGAAAGTGTTGGCAGTCTACGGCGGCCAATCCTATTCCATTCAAAAACGAGCGCTTGAGCGCGGGGTGGATATCGTGGTTGGAACGCCGGGACGTATTCTGGACCTGATCCGCCAGGAAGCCCTGTCTCTTTCGCAGGTGAAGAATTTCATTTTGGATGAAGCCGATGAAATGCTGGCCATGGGTTTCATCGAAGACGTGGAATTGATCCTCCGTGAAGTATCACCTGAACGGCAAGTGGCTTTATTCAGCGCTACTTTGCCTCCCGAGATCCAAAAATTGGCGAATCGTTATTTGAAGGAACCCGCCAGGGTTTCCGTGAGCCCCGAAAGACTGACCGTCGCGGATACGGAGCAGCGATATTGCCGGATCAACGAAGACAACAAACTCTCGGCCTTGACGCGCCTTTTGGAAACTGAAGAAGTTTCCAGCGCGCTCATCTTTACACGCACCAAGGTGCGCGCCCAGGAATTGGCCGATGATCTGGTCAGGCTTGGTTTTTCAAGTGACTCTTTGCATGGCGATCTCAGCCAGGAACGGCGTGAGCAGGTATTGAACAAGTTCAGGCAAAGGCAGATCTTCCTGATGGTCGCCACGGATGTGGCAGCCCGGGGATTGGACATCGAAGGGGTATCGCACGTTTTCAATTTTGACATTCCCGCTGACGCGGAAGACTATGTTCACCGCATTGGCAGAACCGGCCGGGCCGGTCAAAAGGGAATTGCCATCACTCTTCTGACCAACAAAGAAAGAGGCCGACTGAATCAGATCCAGGGTTACACCAAACAACCCATACGAGAGTTCAGCCTGCCCACCACCGATGTGGTGAAAGCCAGGCGTGAAGAGCGCCTCATCGAGCGCTTGTCTCAACAATTGATCTCAGGGGTCAGCCCGGCGGAACGGTCTCTCATCGAACGCATGGGTAGTTTGGGAATAACTCCCCTCGAGATCGCGGTGGCCGCAATGCGCATTTTAAGGGCGACCGAAGGGAATGAATCACTTAAAGAGATCACGGTACCTCAAAGCGAAGGCAAGCGTAAACAGACGGCTTCAGAGTCTCGCAAGGACCACTGGAATTCCAAAACTGAAACCAAGCCGAAACATATCTCAAAGCGGGAGCGTGAGACCGGCATGGTGCGTCTGTGGATGAACCTGGGTAACAATTGCGGCATCCGACCGGGTGACGTTGTGGGCGCCATTGCGGGTGAATCCGGCATTCCGGGACGCGCGATCGGCGAGATCGACATTCGCAGCGATCATACCCTGGTGGACGTGGCCGAACAGCATGTGAAAACAGTTCTAAAAGCCAGTGATGGAAAATTCCGTCTGCGCGGCAAACCTGTGATGTTAAGGCTGGCAGACTGATCCCCTGATCGGGTCAAGAATGGGATAAAAAAAGTTCGTGGGTTTTCCACGAACTTTTCTTTTTTATTCCCTGGTCACGACGATGACGCCAACCGTCCCGGCGCCGGTATGCACCGAAAGCCCTGGACCAAAATCGACCAAAAGAACCTCTTTTGGGAGCGCCAGTTTTTTGCGCAACTCCGCTTCGAGAGTGGCAGCGTCTTCAGGGTTCAAAACATGGATGAAGCAGACTTTCTCAATTGGACGGCCGTCCACCGCGGCGATGACAAGCTCCACAAGCCTGTCCATGGCGGCCTTGCGTGTACGCACCTTTTCCAGGAGGTCCAACTTGCTGTTGCGCATGGCCAGGATGGGACGGATATTGAGCATGTTGGCCATGGAAGCAGCCAGGTTGCTGACCCGTCCACCCAGGGCGAGATATTTCAGGGTGGATAACGACCCATAGATGTGCGTACGGCCTTTCAGACTTTCCGCTTTTTTAACGGCTTCTTCGTGCGAGGCACCGGCTTGTAAGGCTTCCGCGGCTGCCAACGCCAGGTAGGCCTGTGCCATGCTTAAAAATCCCGAATCAATGACCGTGATCTTCTTGTCAGAAAATTCTTCGGCGGCAATGAGCGCAGATTCGTACGTACGGCTGATCTTGCTTCCAACGGTAACACAGATGATGGAATCGGCACCATTTGCGAAAGCCTCGCGAAATGATTCCGTAAAGGCAGCCGGAGAGGGGGCAGCCGTGGTGGGGAGTTTGCCGCTACGGTCGATCCGTTCAAAAAGTTCTGGGTTTTGAATGTCCACCCCGTCGGCAAAGGACTCCTCGCCAAATTGGATGGTGATGGGCACCTGTCTGATGCCAAATTTTTGGGCCAATGCCTGGGGCAGGTTTGCGTCACTATCGGTGATGACATGGATTTTTGACATAAATAATTCCTTATTCGAAAATTATATGAAAAGTACCTAGGCGTATTATACCCAATCGACTGAAACCTCTATGTGACTTGAGACCTACTTTTGTTCATAAAGATAAACCCGTATAAACCAATTTCGTGACGATTTTTAATTAAAAAAAATTAATTAAATGTTTACATCCACTGGACAGGTTAAGGGCTAGAATAACCGTGAACAGGGTACGTTTGTGCTTTTCAGGCGTATACCTGCCTTTAACGGGTATGATCAAAGCCATCTCATTTTGAGTTTACAGGTAAATTACGGCCTTTCTATAATTTCGGAGGTTTCATGAGGTTTTTGGACCATATTAAAATCCGCACGAAGATCGTTTCCCTTGCCGTGATCCTGGTCTTGCTGGTTTTAGGCGTTGGAGCAGGGGAGTTGCTGGTAATTAATTCCGCGGCTTCAGGAATGGATGAAAGCGTCTTTCGTGGAATTCAACAAACTGCGCTGTGGATCCTGATCGGCGGAGGCGCAGCGTCCATCGTGCTGGGACTGGGCCTTGCCCTGGCCATCTCGCAGAACATACTCAAGCCAGTCAGGGTGTTTGCCGGGTCATTGGGCAGGTTGCGGAAGGGCGACCTTTCAAGAGAACTCTCTGATGAGGTGAAAAAACGCAACAACTCACGTAAGGACGAGTTGGGAGAGATCGGCAGGAACTTGGGAGGAGCCCAGGCTTATCTGGCCTATATGGCAGATCAATTGGAGTTGATCGCATCAGGCGATCTCACCGTGCAGGTAAATGTTTACGGTGAGAAAGACGAGGTCGGCATGAGCCTGAAGAAGATGACCGCCGACCTGCATGGGATCGTGGAGCAATTGGCTCAAAATTCAGAGCAGTTAAACTCTTCTTCGCTCATGTTGGCCAACGCCGCGGATGAATCGGCAGAAGCCACCAGCCAGATCGCAAAAACCATCCAGCAGGTGGCCGCGGGGATCACGCAACAGACCGAATCCATTAATCGCACGGCTTTGTCGGTTGAACAGCTGACCAGGGCGATCGAAGGGGTTGCCCAGGGCGCACAGGAACAAGCCAGTGCCACCGGCAATGCTGCCACGCTGACCAACGAGCTTTCAGAAGTCATCATGAAGGTGTCGGGGAATGCGGAGGCCGTGGTTCAGGAATCAGAAAAAGCCGCCCTGGCGGCTTCCGAGGGATCCACCACGGTGACGGATACACTGGACGGAATGGTGAGGATCAAAGAAAAGGTGGATATTTCGGCACACAAGGTTGAGGAGATGGGAAAACGCTCCAGCGAGATCAGTGCCATCACCACCATGATCGAAGATATTGCTTCACAGACCAACTTGCTGTCACTTAACGCCGCCATTGAAGCCGCCCGTGCCGGAGAAGCCGGAAAGGGCTTTGCCGTGGTCGCGGATGAAGTACGCAAACTGGCTGAACGCTCTTCTTCTTCCGCCAAGGAGATCAACGAATTGGTCAAAGCCATCCTCACCACCGTGAACGAGGCCGTTGCAGCCATGCAGGATGGTATCGAAGAGGTGGACGGCGGCCTCAATATGGCCAGAAAAGCTGGCGGAGCACTGACTGCCATTGACGCCGTGACCCTGGAGTTAAAGAAGCTGGCAGAAGAAGCGGCCTCGGCGAGTGTAAGTATGGCCGAATCTGCCAACCAACTTGTGTCTTCTGTCGATTCCGTTTCGGCAGTGGTGGAACAAAACACGGCCTCGACCGAGGAAATGTCCGCTTCTTCCAGTGAGGTATCCATGGCGATCGAAAACATTGCCTCGGTATCAGAAGAGAACTCGGCAGCGGTTGAGGAAGTGTCTGCCTCCACGGAAGAGATGTCTGCCCAGATCCAGGAGGTCAACCAATCCGCCAAGGAATTGGCCAGCATGGCTTCTCAGTTGCAGGAAGTGGTGGGGAGATTCAAACTGTAACGATCTGCGCGGAATCCTTTTTTTCACTTATGAAGATGTTTACCCGTCCTGATGAAATTCTTGTCAGGACGGGTTGTTTTTACCAACGGTCTTGGTGGATGCGGGAGCGGACGTTAATTGGAACCTGCTTGATGCCGGGGGCGTTAAGTGCCGGGTATCCCAAGGCCAACCAGCAGGGAAATTCATAGTCCGGCGGCACGTTTAATCTGTTCTTCACCACACGGCTCTCCCTTTCGGCAGGGATGCGTGTGACCCCGAAGATCCCTTCAGCGGCGGCGGCGTTCAGGATGTTGCCAAGACACAACCATATCGACGCAAAATAGTTCAGGTCTGATATTTCCCGGGGGTTCAAGAGGGATTTGGGTTGGCGGTAGAACGGCAGGATCAGGCATCCGCAATCCGCCAGCATGCCGAATTGTTTCGGAACTGCGTCACGATACATCGCACGCTGTGCCTCATCTTGCAGCCCCCATGACTCGATCAACTGTTCGGTGCCCTCCACCCCCACAGGGTGGATCACCTCAGAGATGAGACTGAGGCGCAAGGTCAGGTCATTGAGCAGGACAAAGTGCCAGTCGCGCATGTGGTCGTTCGTGGGGGCAAGAAAACCTGCCGAGAGCAATTTTTGCACGAGTTCGGGGGCGATAGAGCGCGGTGTAATGCCGTCTTGTTCAAAATCGCGCACGGTTCTGCGGGTTTTCAGGGTCGTATAGATCTCCATATCCACTCCATGTGATAGAAAAAATATTCTAATATTGTATCACCGATTGAGGAAAGTGAACCAAGGATCTTAAACACATCAAGACCCTGCCTGCGAAAACGGCTGCCCTCCGTGTTACGCATTTTGGGTCTTGATGTATGGTCTTGCTACCAATAAAACTACCAGTAATGATTTTCTTTAGATCGTTGTAAATCAAAATCCAAGAAAACAAAGGAGAAGAATTAATTCTTATCATAAGGGAATCGGGTTTTTCAGCCAACCCTATTTACTGGAATTCCGGGCAAAATAATTGGAGGATTGCGATCCACTTAATAGGGTAAGCAGCAACAAACCGGACGCCATTGACGCGTCAGGTTGAATGATTTTTTACGTTTTCTATCCATTGGGTGCCGGGTGGGAAAAATCAGACTGCCGCGTATTAGCGGCAGTCTCGACCAATTGTAAATAAAAATGGAAAGGAAACAGGGTCTAGGCTTGAGTTCCGGATTCAAGAGACGGGTCTATCAACGTGTCTGCATCCTCAACCGCTTGCAGGTCTTCCTGTACTGCTTCCCACTTGGATTCTGCTTCCAGCTTAAACCCGGAAACCAGGCGCTGGAGGTTCACGGCCATATCGGCCAGCGATTGTGATGCCGCGGTGACCTCTTCAACCTGGGCACTCATCTCTTCTGCCGAAGCGCTAACTTCTTCGATCGCGGCACTGTTCTCTTCGCTGATACTCGCGATACTTTCGATGGCTTGCGAAACTTCGCTTGAATTGGCTGACATTTGTTCGGTGGAGGCCGTGTTCTCTTCCACTACGGCAGAGACGGAATCGACGGCGCTGATCAACCCTTCCGAGGCTGCCTTCATTTCATCCGTCGCGTTACGCGCCAGGGTGGCCTGCTGGTTCACCGCTTCAGCAGCTTTTAAGATCTCGGCTAGGGCTTTACCGGCTTCCGAGGCGGTAACCACGCCGTTTTCAACCTCCAGAGAACCTTCCTGCATGGCGGTGACGGCCTCTTGAACGGTGGTGAGGATGTCGTGGACCAGGACGCCAATCTCCTTGGTAGCCTGGGAAGACCTTTCGGCCAGTTTGCGCACCTCGTCCGCGACCACGGCGAAGCCCTTGCCGTGTTCGCCCGCGCGGGCGGCTTCGATGGCCGCGTTGAGGGCCAGCAGATTGGTCTGGGAGGCGATGTCTTCGATGGTCACGATGATCTTACCGATCTCCTGGCTGCGGTGTCCCATTTCCTCCACTTTTTCAGCGGAAACCCCCACCTTGGCTTTGATCTCCTGCATGCCCGTTAAGGTTTTATCAACCGTTACCGAACCCTTACGAGCCGCGTCTGCCGCCAGGGAGGACTCATCCGTCACGGCGGTGGTGTTGCCAGCCACTTGTTGGATGGCCTGGTTGATCCTGTCAGTGGTTTGTGAAACCTGTGAGACTGACACGCTTTGTTCCTGGGCGCCCTTTGCGACACCATCTATGGCCGAAGACATTTGCTCAACAGCCATCGCGGTTCGGGTGATCGAGGAGGTTTGGTCCGCCGTCCCCTTTGCCACCTGCTGGACGGTAATGGCGATCTGGCTGGTGGCCTGGCTGGCCTGGTTGGCCGCGGTGGCCAATTCGTTGGAAGCCATGGAAAGCGAGATCGCGTTCTCTGAAACCCTGGCGATCATCTCCCGCAAAAAGGTGATCATTCTATAGAAAGCATTCCCCAAGACGTCCTTTTCTGATTTCGGATGAACCTCTTCGGTCAGGTCTCCTTCAGCAATGGAATGGGCTACTATGGTCATGCCCTGCAGATAATCGGTCATGCTGCGAAATGCATCTGCCAGTTGACCGGTTTCGTCTTTGCTATTCACATCCAGTTCAAATTCGAGATCCCCTTTGGCGATCAATTCGGCCGAGTGTCTGACCTTGTTGATACGGTTGACGATATTCCGGCTGATGAGGAGGCCCAGCGCCACTCCAGTCACCGCATTAAAGACACCCAGCAGCAAGGAGAGCAGGATCGTGGACTGGATGGTGCTGTCAAACTC
Organism: uncultured Anaerolinea sp.; assembly: GCA_964570925.1. Classification (GTDB taxonomy): domain Bacteria; phylum Chloroflexota; class Anaerolineae; order Anaerolineales; family Anaerolineaceae; genus UBA6107. Next base: position 4,237 of record CAZNAF010000036.1, on the reverse strand, counting down.
GGCGTCACTTTGAATACTCTCGCGTTTAAAGGATTCTGAAAGCAAGTTCAGCTTCTCCTCCATGGCGCTGATGTAAAGTCCCAGCACGGTTTCCATTTGCAGGGTTTCTTCGGTCGTTCCGCCGGCGGCTTTTAAGGCCGGCAGCATCTCGATCTCAAAATGGTTGACGATATTGGCGTAGGCGGCTTTGGCTCCCTCGAAGATGGCGATCTCCTCCATGGTATCCAGTGAGGATTCGATGGTATTTAAATTCTTTTCGGCTTCAGCTTTCATAGCCTCCCAGGAATTCATGGAGGTCGTAAAATCCTGCTTGATCTCCATCCAGGCGATGATGCGGTAGAGCTTGGTGGCGTCACCGCTCGCCCGCGCCACGGATTCCATTTGCAGCGCGCGTTCGGCGCCTGCGTCTTGCAGTCGACTTAATTTTTGATAGGAAGTGTAATTAAAAAAGATGATGCCTATCATCAGAACAATTGTCAAACCGAAAGCCGCCAGCAGTTTGGTACCAATTTTTAAGTTTTGTATGTTCATTTCCTCGCTCCTGAATGGATCCAGAGAAATTTAAATACCTGTCGCGCAGGAAGGAAAAGCCTTCTGCTTCGTCTTTTCTCAACTGAAGGGGAATTTAAGTATGCAGGAAGGATGCGGGAAATTCCATAAAATTGGAGTAAATCGACCGTAAGCCTTAATTCACGGCCTTTTAATGGAAAATACTTTAAGGCGATCTCTCTGATGCCAATTTCGGGGGAAAATTGAAAATGTTTTTGCCTGGAAGAAAAAATCGATCAGGTTGGATCAGCTGGTGAGCAGGTGTGCGTATTTTTGGCGGAACTTGGCGACCTTGGGCGCCACTACCATGCGGCAATATCCCTGGTTGGGGTTACGCGCGAAGTATTGCTGGTGATAATCCTCTGCGGGAAAGAAAGCATCCAATGGCACCAGCTGCGTGACGATCGGGTCTGACCACAAGCCTTCGGTGGTCAGCTCGCGCATCACCTTCTCGGACGTGGTTTTCTGGACTTCACTGGTGTAAAAAATGGCGGAACGGTACTGCGTGCCGACGTCAGCGCCCTGGCGGTTGAGCGTGGTCGGGTCGTGAATGGTGAAGAAGATGTGCAGCAGGTCTTCGAAAGAAATGATGCTCGGGTCAAAGGTGACCTTCACCACCTCGGCGTGCCCCGTCAGCCCGCTGCAGACCTGCTCGTAGGTGGGGTGGGGACGGCTGCCGCCGGCGTAGCCGGAAACAACGTCCGTGACGCCGCGCACCTGGTCGAACACGGCTTCGAGACACCAGAAGCACCCGCCGGCCAAAACGGTTTGTTGAAGCGAATTTGTATCCATTAATTTGGATTATACACTTTTTGAAGTTGGTTTTGTGTGAGTTGTCAAAGGTTTAGGTGATCGGTGATTCGTGATTAGTGATTGGTGAGCCGGGTTTCAGGAGAGCGTTGTTCCTTCAACTCCCCCAAGGCGGTGGGGATCGAATGAAAAATAATACTTTCAATCAGCTTGCCAATCTTGTACTATGGGAACATCATTACTCCCCGGGGGAAGCGTCGCTGCATGACACCTGTCCTGTGCGTTGGAGGAGGAACCCTTGAAAAGAACATTCATTATCCTGGCATTATTAAGCCTCTTTACTGGCGGATTCAGCCCACGGGCGCTGCCTGAACCGCTCAATATCGCTCCGCCAGCCGAGCCTGTGCGTCTGGTCTTCATCCATCACTCCACGGGTGGCAATTGGCTGGCCGACGCGGATAACAATGAACTGGGCGGAGGATTGGGACGCGCCCTGATGGAGAACAATTACTACGTCAGCTCCACCAATTACGGCTGGGGGCCCGATTCCATCGGCGACGCTACCGATATCCCCAACTGGCTGGACTGGTTCCGCGGGGAGCGCTCCTCCGTCTACCTCGACGCGCTGTATGCCGAAGACGGGCAGAATTTCGGCGATTTCGGCGCCTGGCCGAGGCTGGCAGACGCGCCCCAGGGGGAGAACCGAATCATTGTCTTTAAATCCTGTTTCCCCAATTCAGACCTGGAGGGCAGACCGGATGACCCCGCCGCGCCCGATGGCTGGCTGACGGTAAGCAATGCCAAATACACGTATAACGAAATCCTCAAATATTTTGCCACGCGGCCTGACAAGCTCTTTGTGGTGGTCACCGCGCCGCCTCTCATCCACAGCTCAAACGCCAAAAACGCGCGTGCCTTCAACCTGTGGCTGGTCAACGACTGGCTGGAGGAAAACGATTACACCCTCGGAAACGTGGCCGTTTTTGACTTTTATAACGTCTTAAGCGGACCGGAGAACCACCACCGCGCCCTCAATGGGCAGGTGGAGCATATTTATAAAGAAGGCCAGAACCTCTCTTACTACCATTCCGCGGACGATCACCCCTCTCAGGAGGGCAATCGCAAGGCCACCGAGGAGTTCCTGCCCCTGCTGAACGCTTTCTATAACCACTGGATCGCTAGTTCGGGCGGAACGCTGCCTGCCGCGCAGGAGGACGAACCCCCTCAAGCGGAGGCTGAAAGCGGGGAGCAGCCTGGTGAGCCTGCCGGTGCCGCTGCCAGTGTGACGGAGGGCTATCAGGAAGGGTTTGAGGGGGGCATGGGCAATTGGGTGGCCTACAAGGACGAGAGTGGCGGCACGACCCTGGATTGTCAGGTGACGGGAGACCTCGCCTCTGAAGGAGGACAGTCGTTGCGCCTCGATTTTGACGTCGCGGCCGAGGGTTGGGCCACCTGCGGCGTTGACTTCGCGGACGGCGCCGACTGGAGCGGAGCGGGCGGCTTGACCTTCAGCCTGCGATCCGAAGGGCTGGAAGCCCCCCTGCACGTGGACCTTTACACCGGTCAGGGCGATAGCCGCGCTTCTTATTATTACTCATTATCTCCTTCCGATTCCGATCAATGGTCGCAGGTTTCCATCCCCTGGGCGGAGTTCAGGCGCGTGGATTGGGAAGAGGACGCCGGTCAGCCCTTGAGCAGCGCCGCGCAGGTGAGCGGCATTGCCTTTGGCATGCCCTCGCAGGGCAGGGGCACCCTCTGGGTGGACGACATCCGCCTGCTGGGGAGTGGGGAACCGGTCGTCGCTCAGGAAAATGTCTCTGAAGCCGCACCTGATAACGAAGAACCCGAAACGGAGGAAGACACTCCCCGGAGGCGCTTCAGGCTGCCCTTCTGCGGCGGAGCCGCGGCATTGCCGTTGGGCGCCCTGGTGATGACCGTGGTCTCACGGCGGCGCAAAGTGCGGGGGATGGAGTGATGAGTAATGAGTGATGAGGTATGAGTAATGAGTAATCAGGATTCATGTATTTGAGAATTTATAACAGCGAACCGTGGTGATCAGGTTTGATCAGACCTGGAATTCTGGTGAGGGAAAATGAGAGCAAAAGGTTTCTTGTTGATCGCTTTGGCCGGACTTATGCTGGGCGGGTGCAATCTGGCGGAGCTGGTCTCACAGAGGGCAGAGGACGCAACACCGCCTGAAGCAGCGGAGGAGGCGGCCGATTCAAGCCAGCCGGGGATGGAACCCGAGCCGCAGGCACAACCTCCGGCCAACGCGGGGGACCTGCTGCGCGTAGAAGATTTCGAATACCTGGGTGCCATCAGGCTGCCGGGCGGTGAAGACCGACCCGCGACCTTCGCTTATGGCGGCAACGCCATGACCTACAACCCTGAGGGCGACCCCGAGGGTGCCGACGACGGCTTTCCGGGCTCGCTTTACATCATGGGACACGACCGCATTGCCTACGGCGAATTGCCGGACGGCAACCAGGTGGCCGAGGTGGGCATTCCCATCCCGGTGCTGAGCGATCAGCTGGATGACCTCGATACCGCCTGCCCCTTGCAGGATTTCACGAACGTGGCCAAAGGCGCGTTTAGCGAGCTTGAGGAGATCCCACGTGTGGGCATGGCCTGGCTGGACCGTCCGCAGACCGGCCCCCTGATCCACCTCACCTGGGGCGCCCACCTGCAGGATGCCTCGCAGCCTTCCCAGGCCTGGTTCAGCCCCGATCTCTCGCAGGCGGACCTGCAGGGCTTCTGGTTCCTCGATGACCTGGACCCCTTCAGCGTGACCGGTTATCTCTTCGAGATCCCCCAGGCCTGGGCGGACGAGCACACCGGTGGGCGCACCCTGGCGAGCGGACGCTACCGCGACGGCGGGCAGGGCGGCATGGGCCCGGCCCTGTATGCCTACACCCCCTGGCTGGAGGACGGCAGCCCC